>BNTW01000010.1 GCA_025996895.1 Bacteroidia bacterium
GACAAACTAAAATACAAATATGCACCTTACAAAAAGAAAAAATCCGTAGTACACAAAATGACGTTTGAAAAAAATCATCCTGCTGATTTTGTGGATATTAACTCTGCATAGCTGCAATGTGGGTTAAACAAAATGAATGCCAGCATTCGCGCGACTTCCGATTTCCTGCAACAAGCTGATTTATTGATTATTACCTTCGGAACAGCCACAATCTACCGGCTGTCGGCTTCCGGCGAAGTAGTTTCTAACTGTCACAAATTACCGGCAAAAGAATTCCAAGAAGAACGTTTGACCATATCTCAAATTACTGCTTTGTGGAATGAGCTAATCACAAATTGGCAAAGCGAAAATCCCCGACTAAAAATCCTCTTCACCGTCAGCCCGATACGCCATTGGAAAAACGGTGCGCATGCCGACCAACTGAACAAAGCCGTTTTATTATTGGCTGTAAATGAGTTAATTCACTCAAACGTTTCGTGTTATTATTTTCCGGCTTACGAAATTCAGTTAGACGATTTGCGCGACTACCGCTTTTATGCCGACGACCTGATTCACCCGAATACACAAGCCATTAACTACATTTGGGAAAAATTCGGTGAAGCGTATTTTGAGAAAAAAACAATCGAATTATGCAGAGAATTGGAGAAAAAACAGCGGGCAGAAAAGCACCGGCCGCTGATAAAATCATGAAGCGGAATAATTTTTGGCTGCCCAAAGTGGTGTTTCCCGCCATTCTTACATACTTTTTGTCATTGTAATAACTGCCTTCTTTTCCGGCTTTTTCCGAAAGAACAGTGCGTGCATTTTGCATGTATCTTTCGGAAGCATCGGTTTACGCATCAATATTTGCATACGTGGCATTTTCTTCGATAAATTCGCGGCGCGGCCCCACATCTTCACCCATCAACATGGCAAAAACGCGGTCGGCTTCCGCTGCACTTTCGATAGAAATTTGTTTTAATGTCCGCGTTTCGGGATTCATGGTTGTGTCGCCCAACTGGTCGGCATTCATTTCACCCAACCCTTTGTAGCGTTGCGTATGTACCTGACTTTCATTGCCATCGGCATACCGGTCGATAAAAGCCTGACGCTGCTGGTCTGTCCAGCAATATTCTTCCGTCTTGCCTTTTTTCATCAGATAAAGCGGCGGGTTGGCAATATAAACATAGCCGTTTTCAATCAGCGGACGCATGTGGCGGAAAAAGAATGTCAATATCAGCGTAGCAATGTGGCTTCCATCAACGTCGGCATCGGTCATAATAATGACTTTATGATACCGTAATTTCTCCATATTCAACGCCTTACTGTCTTCTACCGTTCCAATCGAAACACCCAAAGCCGTATAGATATTGCGGATTTCCACACTGTCGAAAATCTTGTGAGGCATCGCTTTTTCTACATTCAGGATTTTTCCGCGCAACGGCAAAATCGCCTGGTATTTCCGTTCGCGTCCTTGTTTGGCCGTTCCTCCGGCCGAATCCCCTTCGACGAGGAATATTTCACATTTTTGAGGGTCTTTGTCCGAACAGTCCGCCAATTTTCCGGGCAAACCACCTCCGGACAATGGAGATTTTCGTTGCACCATTTCGCGGGCGTTACGTGCAGCGTGACGAGCTGTAGCCGCTAAAATCACCTTATCAACAATAATTTTCGCTTCGCGCGGATGTTCCTCCAAATAAATGGCCAACGCTTCGCCAACAGCCTGGTCGACCGCACCGGTCACTTCGTTGTTTCCGAGTTTCGTTTTCGTTTGTCCTTCAAACTGAGGCTCTTGCACTTTGATAGAGATAACAGCCGTCAATCCTTCGCGGAAGTCGTCGCCGCTGATTTCTATCTTCACTTTTTCCAATAATTTGGAATCTTCGGCATATTTTTTCAGCGTGCGGGTCAATGCGCGACGGAAACCGGCAACGTGCGTTCCGTGTTCAATCGTGTTGATATTATTTACATACGACGAAATACTTTCGTTGTATGAAGTATTGTAGGTCATGGCCACTTCCACCGGAATGCCCTGTTTTTCCGTATTAATATGGATAATGTCGTTTCCAATCAACGGCTCTTTGGCGGAATCGATAAAACGGACAAACTCGCTCAATCCTTCGTCGGAATAGAACGTTTCACTTTTGATTTCACCGCTTTCCGACAACGGACGCCGGTCTATTAATATCAATTTTACGCCCGCATTCAGGAAAGCCAATTCTCG
This sequence comes from Bacteroidia bacterium, assembly GCA_025996895.1. Lineage (GTDB taxonomy): Bacteria > Bacteroidota > Bacteroidia > Bacteroidales > Azobacteroidaceae > Azobacteroides. Next base: position 2,204 of record BNTW01000010.1, read on the forward strand.
CAAACGTCCGGCTAAAATATCGTATTTATATTCGCTGACAATAAAAATGGAAGTGTCAGGCTTGAATGTAATAATCGTTCCGCGTTCGGTCGTTTCGCCGATAACGCTGATTTCGTTGAGGGCTTTTCCACACGAAAATTCCTGCATATAGATTTTCCCTTCGCGGTGAACTTCGGCTCTCAAATAGGTGGAAAGCGCATTGACACACGATACCCCTACTCCATGCAGACCACCCGAAACTTTGTACGAATCCTTATCAAATTTACCGCCCGCATGAAGTACGGTTAAAACTACTTCGAGAGCTGATTTTTTCTCTTTTTCGTGATAATCGACCGGAATTCCGCGCCCATCATCCTTGACGGTAATCGAATTATCTTCGTTGATAATCACCTCGATGTTCTTGCAATGTCCCGCAAGTGCCTCATCAATAGAGTTATCCACTACTTCATAAACCAAATGGTGTAATCCCTTTTGCCCGACATCGCCGATATACATCGCCGGCCGTTTTCTCACTGCTTCCAAACCTTCTAATACTTGGATACTATCCGCTTTATACTCGCCGGAAGCGTGTTTTTGTTCTTCGCTCATGTTTATTTTTCTTAGTTAAAAAGACTAACAAAGGTACGAAAAAAATCCCGAACGACCAATTATAATTTAAATGAATCGCTAAAATTTATTCGATTTAATATCGAACGCCCTAAGGTGATTTCGTCCGTATATTCGATTTCGTCGCCAATAGAAATGCCCCGCGCAATGATAGATATTTTCACATCGCAACCCGATAATTTCCTGTAAATATAGAAATTAGTCGTGTCGCCTTCCATCGTACTGCTCAACGCCAAAATGATTTCCTTCACTTCGCCGCTTTGAGCGCGTTCCACCAGACTGTCGATTTGTAGATCGCTTGGGCCGATACCATCCATTGGTGAAATAATTCCACCCAGCACATGATACAAGCCATGAAACTGTCCGGTATTTTCAATGGCCATCACTTCTTTGATGTTTTCCACCACGCAGACCAGCGCAGTTTCGCGCGACAAATCGCTGCAAATATGACAAACTTCTTCGTCGCAGATGTTGTGGCATACTTTGCAATAATTGATTTCGTTGCGCAGGCTGATGATCGACTGTCCAAAATTTTCCACTTCTTCGGGTGTCCGCTTCAGGGAATGCAGCACGAGGCGCAATGCCGTTTTACGCCCAATTCCGGGCAACTTCGCAAATTCATTGACTGCGTTTTCCAACAAAGCAGAAGGGTATTTTTGTATCATTTATATTTTTACAATGAGGGCAAAGTTAGCATAAAATCTTCAGATTCCACACAAACGCATAAAAATTGGCGGGACAATCAGTCTCGCCAATCCGTCCAATCGTTTGTTTTCTTATATTTACAGTTGAAAAATAAAGAAATAAAGATATGAAAACATCAGGATTAGACGTGCACAAAGATAGTATATTTTGTGCGATTTACGACGGGAAAAGTTATTCAGGGGTAAAAGAATTTACAACGACGACTGTTTCGATTCGTTCTCTTGGCCAATATTTGAGGTCGGAAAAGGTGAAAAGGGTTGCTATGGAAAGTACCTCCATTCGTTTAAGCAGTTGCATCAGCTACATTGACTCCAAGAGTTTTATGCAGATAGTGGAGGCGTTAATACGCGGAGAAACCGACCCTGAAGCACTTGTCAGGCTAGTTTATGCCAATCGCGAAAACAAGAAATCCGGGAAGTTGGGCGAGTGCCTGACCAGGCAGATGAAAGCCCATCATCGCCTGAAATTGACGACCTGCAAACAGCAGTTTGATTTGATTGAACAACAAATTGCATTATATCTTTCGGAGATGCAAAAACTTTGCGATACGCATTTTAAGGAAGATATTGACAATCTGACCACCCTGCCGGGAGTAAGCCTGATATCGGCCATGATTATCATAGCCGAAACAGGAGGAGATATGAGTGCCTTTGAGACGAGCGGAAAATTTACCGGATGGACGGGACTGCGTCCAAGAAACGATGAAAGTGCCGGCAAGGAGAAAATCAAGGAAAAAGGCGCTGGTAGCCATTGGAAGAAAAATGTTAGTGATCATCTGGCATGTTTTAAGCGAAAAAACGCAGTACAATCCAAATCTTGTTCATATTTACGACCCTGTAAAAGTGGAACACAAGATAAAATATCACGAAAGAGAGATTGAAAAGGCTAAAAAGTTAATAGCCTGACCATATCAGCGTAAAGGCCGGGTATTTTTGTGGTGGCAATTTGTTTGAGCAGTCAAGCAAAAACCCCGTTCGCAAAGTGGCCAAATGTTACTTGCCCCAGGGGGCATAAGCACACAAACTTGAGTTAATGCCTGTCTGAATGTTCGGATAAGCCAAACTCGAAGGGGAAAATCGCAACTCAAGGCGATACTTGGAGGTTTTTTTATCGCGCTCTTTGATAGAATTTATAGGGGAAAAGTACGAAATAAATATGCTCGTTCAAAATTCGCGAATAATTTTTAGTTGCAATTATTTTGAAGTTGTATGCAAAATTTGAAATTTAATTTTTACTTTTGTTTGCAAAATAAAAAAGTATATAATAATGAATACGGAAATGGAAAAGCCGGCAGGATTGCCGGAGAATGCTAATCGTGAATTGAAAGCGGGTGAAAAATACGAGCCGGTGTTGTCGCCATTGAAAAACTATCCCGAAGTTACGCCTTGGTCGGTGGTTTGGGGCGTCGTCATGGCGATTTTGTTTTCCGCTGCCGCTGCCTATCTGGGATTGAAAGTCGGTCAAGTGTTTGAAGCAGCTATCCCGATTGCCATTATTGCCGTAGGCTTGTCAGGTTCGACCAAACGAAAAAACGCTTTGGGCGAAAACGTCATTATTCAATCCATCGGCGCAAGTTCGGGCGTGATTGTGGCGGGCGCGATTTTCACATTGCCGGCAATTTACATTCTGCAATCCAAATATCCCGAAATGGCGGTCAATTTCTGGCAGGTATTCATGAGTTCGGCTTTGGGCGGACTGCTGGGCATTCTTTTCCAGATACCGTTTCGCAAATATTTTGTTTCGGACATGCACGGAAAATATCCTTTCCCCGAAGCGACTGCGACCACCCAAGTGCTGATTTCGGGCGAAGAAGGCGGAAGCCAAGCCAAACCGTTGATTATAGCTGGATTAATCGGCGGATTGTATGATTTCATAGCTGCTACTTTCGGGTGGTGGAACGAAGTGATTTCGTCACGGATTGTTCCCGCCGGGGAAATGCTGGCCGAAAAAGTCAAATTGGTTTTCAAAGTCAATTCGGGCGCGGCTATTTTGGGTTTGGGTTATATCGTCGGACTGAAATATGCAACGATTATTTGTGCAGGCTCTTTTCTGGTATGGTTTCTTATTGTTCCGATTATCAACGGAATATGGAGTACGGATGTGCTGAATTTGTGGAATCCGAATATTATGGACGCGGTCGGCGCAATGTCGCCCGAAACGATTTTTAAGGAATATGCGCGTTCTATCGGTATCGGCGGGATTGCGATGGCCGGTATTATCGGCATCATCAAATCTTGGGGCGTGATTAAGAGCGCGGTCGGCTTGGCTGGAAAAGAATTGAAAGGCAAAGGCGATGCGGTTGAAAAAGAAATAATCCGCACACAGCGCGATTTATCCATGAAATTTATCTCCATTGCAAGTATTTCCGTTTTGGTTTTGATTTTGGCTTTCTTCTATTTCGGAATTATTCATAACATCATTTTCGCGCTGGTTGGCTGGCTGCTGGTAACCATTATCGCCTTTTTATTTACGACTGTGGCTGCCAATGCGATTGCGATTGTCGGCACTAATCCGGTTTCGGGAATGACACTGATGACTTTAATTCTGGCATCGGTCGTGCTGGTTGCTGTCGGACTGAAAGGCACATCAGGCATGCTGGCGGCTTTGATTATGGGCGGCGTGGTTTGTACGGCATTGTCTATGGCCGGCGGCTTTATCACCGACCTGAAGATCGGTTATTGGCTGGGAACAACGCCAAAAAAACAGGAAAGTTGGAAATTTCTCGGTGCGTTGGTTTCGGCTGCAACTGTTGCGGGTGTGATTATGATTTTGAACAAGACTTACGGTTTTACCGGCGACAACGCTTTGGTCGCACCTCAAGCCAATGCAATGGCAGCGGTGATTGATCCATTGATGTCGGGAACAGGGGCACCCTGGCTGTTGTACGGCATTGGTGCGGTGTTGGCAATTATCCTCACTTTTTTGAAAATTCCGGCATTGGCTTTTGCGCTGGGTATGTTTATTCCACTCGAATTGAATGTTCCGCTGTTGATTGGCGGTGCAGTCGCTTCATTTGTCAGCTCGCGTTCCAAAGATGCCGCATTGAACAAAGCGCGTTTAGACAAAGGCACTTTGCTGGCTTCGGGATTTATTGCCGGCGGCGCATTGATGGGTGTCGTGAGCGTTGCATTGAAATTTACGGGTGTAGAATTAGCGAACGAAACTTGGTTGGAAACCATCGGCTCACAATGGGTGGCATTGGTTGTTTATATTGCCCTGATAGGTTATTTGATTTGGGACAGCATGCGGGTAAAGAAATAATCTACCCGAATAAATTGTCGCTCAACGCTTGAAGTGCTTTCTTTTTATCGGCGGTTTTAATCAGAAATGAAATGTTATAATTACTGCCACCGTAAGAAATCATGCGTACTTGAACGTCTTTCAGGGCATTGACCACCTTGGATTCAAAACCGACATTTTCCCACGCCAAGTCACCGACCACACAGATAATCGTCATATCGGTATCGACAGTTACTGTGCCGTACTTTTTTAAATCATTCAAGATGTCGGAAATGTATTTTTCCTTATCAATCGTTACGGAAACGCCGACTTCCGAAGTTACGACCATGTCGATAGGCGTTTGGTAACTTTCAAAAATCTCGAAAACTTTCCGTAAAAAACCGTGCGCCAGCAACATACGCCCCGATTTGATACGGATTGCCGTAATGTCGTCTTTCGCCGCAATAGCTTTGATTTTGCCTTTTTCTATCTGATTGGAAATGAGTGTGCCCGGTGCGTAGGGCTGCAACGTATTCAGCAATCGCACCGGAATATTGTTTAATTTCGCCGGAAGAATGCAGGTCGGATGCAAGATTTTCGCACCGAAATACGCCAATTCGGCCGCTTCTTCAAACTGCAACTGTCGTACCGGCGAGGTATTTTCCACATAATTCGGGTCATTGTTTTGCATAACATCAATATCCGTCCAAATCTGAATTTCTTCCGCATTAATCGCCGCCCCAATTAAGGCCGCACTAAAATCGTTACCTCCGCGTTCCAGATTATCGATTTCTCCGTAAGCATTCCGGCAGATATAACCCTGTGTAACATAAATCGTTGCATCGGGATACAATTCTAATTGTTTCGCTAATTTTTCCTTGATATATACCGGGTCAGGCTCGGAATTTTTGTCGGTACGCATAAATTCCAATGCCGAAATCAAGGTCGCATTGACGCCTTTTTCCTTTAAAAGAAAATACATCAGCGAAGAAGAAAGCAATTCGCCCTGCGCCAAAATCACCCGCTCTTCAAAAACCGTAAAAAGGTCTTTGGTGTAAGAACGAATATCTTCAAACGAGTCGGAAATCAATGTTTCCGCCTCTTTGCGGTATTCGTCCGCCGTATAAATTTCGGCAATCAGCCTCCGATAGCGGTCTTCCAGTTGATTAATCACTTCATTCGCCCCGTCCGGATTTTTCTTGTACAAATAATCGGAGATTTCTATCAAAGTCCGGGTCATGCCCGAAAAAGCCGAGAACACCCCGATTTTTTTTTCGCCGTTGTCAATCAAACGTGCCACTTCCTTCATTTTGGAAGCCGAATTAAGGGCTGAACCGCCAAACTTTAATACTTTCATTTTGATATAGTGTTTATCCGTTAGCAAGGACAAAGATACAAATTTTATAATTCACAATCAATAAGTCGTCCGTTTTCACATTTTTTGACCTTCGCGGGAAAATTCTGCACTAATTGATAATTGTGTGTCGTCATAATCACCGCCGTTCCGCTGTCGCAAATATCGTGAAGCAATTGCACAATTTTACTGCCGGATTCCGAATCCAGATTGCCGGTAGGCTCATCAGCCAGAATGATTTCCGGCGAATTGAGCAAAGCCCGTGCAATCACAATGCGCTGTTGTTCCCCGCCCGACAACTCGTGCGGCAGCTTGTAGCCTTTGTTCTGCATGCCCACTTGTGTGAGTACGTCTTTAATTCGCTCATTGATAGTTTCTTTGCTTTTCCAGCCGGTCGCCCGCAACACAAATTCGAGATTTCGATTAACGGAACGATCGGTCAGCAGTTGGAAATCCTGAAAGACGATACCCACTTTCCGGCGCAACAGCGGGATTTGCTTTTTTTTTATCTTCCGCAAATCATAATCGAAAATCAACGCTTCGCCCTTATCTATCGGCCGTTCGCAATAAAGCGTTTTCAGTAGCGTACTTTTTCCCGAGCCAACTTTCCCAATCACATACAGAAATTCGCCCTTCCGCTGTTCAAACGTTACGTCCTGAAGGATGATATTTTCTTCAAGACTTAACTCAACATCTTGATAATGAATTAAAACGTCTTCCATATTCTCTATTTTTATTTGTGTCTGTGTTTCAGCTCGTTCGCCAAGTCTTCAATTCGATAGCCTTTATACGTCAGCAGGACAATCAGGTGATAGAGCAAATCCGAGCCTTCATACAACAGCCGTTCGTCGTTGCCGTCCATCGCCTCTATAACGGTTTCCACAGCTTCCTCGCCCACTTTTTGCGCCATTCGCCCAATGCCTTTGTTAAACAATGAAGTCGTGTAAGATCCTTCGGGCATTTCCTGCCTGCGGCGAATAATAAAATCCTGCAATTGTTTCAGGAACATAATATCTTCCTGGTTTTTCTCGCCGAAACAAGTATCCGTGCCTGTATGGCACACCGGTCCCAACGGATTGACTTTAATCAACAACGTGTCGCGGTCGCAATCTTCCGCAATGGAAACCACCTGCAAGAAATTTCCGCTTTCTTCGCCTTTTGTCCATAACCGGTTTTTGGTACGACTGAAAAACGTAACTTTTCCCGTTTCGCGCGTTTTTGCCAACGCTTCGGCATTCATAAAACCCAACATCAGCACTTTACTCGTCCGGTCGTCCTGTATGATAGCGGGCAGCAAACCACCCATTTTGTCAAAATCCAAATTCATATTCTAATTCAAGTTATCAATTCGTATGTTTATATTTTCTTTTTTCAAATAATGTTTCAACTCCGTTATCGAGATTTCCCCGAAATGGAAAACGCTCGCTGCCAACGCCGCGTCGGCTTTTCCTTTGGTGAAAACGTCCTTAAAATGTTCTTTTGTGCCCGCCCCGCCGGAAGCAATCACCGGAATGCTTAATAATCCAGACAAAACGGCTAATGCTTCATTTGCATATCCGGTTTTGACTCCGTCGTGCGCCATCGAGGTAAAAAGAATTTCGCCCGCTCCCCGATTTTCGGCTTCCTTTGCCCAATCAAACAAATTTTTATTGGTCGGGATACGTCCGCCGTTTAAGTAGCATATCCACTGCTCTTGCAGGGGATTGCGGGTCAAGCCCGCAATGACAGACTGTTGTTCAGGTTTTGCGTCGATTGCCACCACGCAGACTTGCGATCCGAAATGGTTGGCGATTTCTTCAATTAATTGCGGATCGCGGATTGCTGCCGAATTGACGGAAACTTTATCAGCACCTGCATTCAATAATTGTTCAACATCGTGCAACTCGTTAATGCCTCCGCCCACCGTAAAAGGAATATTCAGTTGTGAAGCCACCCGCCGGACTAAATCCAAAAACGTTTTCCGGCCTTCGTGCGAAGCCGTAATATCTAAATAAACCAATTCGTCTGCGCCCTGTAGGCTATATTGCTTACCAAGTTCAACCGGATCGCCCGCGTCGCGGAAATCGACAAAATGAACGCCTTTGACGGTTGTGCCGTTTTTTACGTCCAGACAGGGTATAATACGTTTTGCGAGCATATTAATCCTGATTTTCGATGTATTTCAACAAATCTTTCAACTGTATTTTTCCTTCGTAAATTGCTTTTCCGATAATTACACCGGAAATATGTGCTTCGTCTAACGCTTCGATGTCACTTAAACCGCTCACGCCGCCGCTCGCAATCAGATGTATCCAAGGGTCTTGCTCGCGGATTTCTTTGTACAATTCAATCGCGGGACCTGCCAACATGCCGTCTTTGCTGATTTCCGTACAAATCACCTTATTAATGCCCTGCTTCCGCCAATGCCGGATAAACGGAATAACTTCTTGCCCGGTATTTTCCGTCCAGCCGGTTACGGCAATTTTATTGTCGCGGCAATCCGCGCCTAAAATGATACGATTTCCTCCGAATTTGTCAATCCACCGCTGAAAAATTTCCGGCTGTTTGACGGCAATACTTCCACCTGTCACCATTTTAGCCCCGTTGTCAAACGCAATTTCCAAATCATTGTCCGATTTCAGTCCGCCGCCGAAATCAATAATCAGCGACGTACGTGAAGCAATTTTTTCCAGTACTGCATAATTCACAATCCGGTTGGTTTTCGCACCGTCCAAATCAACCAGATGCAACCGGCTAATTCCATGATCTTCAAAGCGTTTGGCAATTTCCAGCGGGTCGTCGCCATAAACCGTTTTCTGATTATAATCGCCTTGGGACAAGCGTACTGCTTTTCCTTCCAAAATATCGATAGCCGGAATAATTTCAATCATATATTTAAAAAATTTCGCAAAATCTGTTCTCCCACCGCACCGCTTTTTTCCGGGTGAAACTGCACCGCATAAAAATTATCCTTCCGAATGGATGCGCTAAACTCTTGAATATAATCGGTTTGTGCAATCGTGAAATCATTTGCCGGAACATAAAAACTATGCACATAATAGGCAAACGAATTTTCGGGAACGTTTTTATACAAATCGCCTTTCAAGTGCGTAATCGTATCCCAACCGGTGTGTGGCACTTTGTCTTCATGCTTTTGCGGTTGAAATTTCAATACCGGCGCGTCAAAAATACCCAGACAATCGACGTCGCCTTCTTCCGAATGACGGCACAACAACTGCATGCCCAAGCAGATACCTATAACCGGCTGTTTCAAATCGACAATCACCTGGTCTAATTTCAGCGATTTCAGGTATTCCATCGTCGTTTTCGCCTCACCTACGCCGGGAAAAATCACTTTGTCGGCTTTATGTAAAATCTCACTGTCGGCCGTAATAACCGGTTCAATTCCCAATCGTTTCAGTGCATACTCGACCGAATAAACATTTCCTGCGTTATATTTAATTAAAGCTACCACCATATTATCTGGAGATGGCGGGTCAAGCCCGCCATGACAGTTTTCTTATTTTGCAAAAGCAACCGCGCGTGTTTCGCGGATTACCGTAATTTTCACTTGTCCCGGATACGTCATTTCGTCCTGAATTTTCTTTGCAATTTCGTTCGACAGATTTTCTGTTTCCACATCGCTGATTTTGTCTGCGCCCACAATCACCCGCAATTCGCGTCCGGCTTGAATAGCGTAAGTTTTCAGTACGCCCGGATAAGACAATGCCAAGCGTTCCAAATCGTTCAGACGCTTGATGTAGGCTTCCACAATCTCACGCCGTGCACCCGGGCGTGCCCCCGAAATAGCGTCACAAACTTGTACAATCGGAGCCAGCAAACTTGTCATTTCCGTTTCGTCGTGGTGTGCACCGATGGCATTCACAATGTCGGGTTTTTCCTTATATTTTTCAGCCAAGCGCATACCCAAAATAGCATGGGGCAATTCCGGCTCATCATCGGGTACTTTGCCGATGTCATGCAGCAATCCGGCGCGTTTCGCTTTTTTCGGATTTAAGCCTAATTCAGACGCCATGATAGCGCAAAGATTGGCCGTTTCACGCGAATGTTGCAGCAAGTTTTGCCCGTAAGAAGAGCGGTATTTCATGCGTCCAATCATACGGATTAAATCCGGGTGCAACCCGTGAATACCCAAATCAATGGTCGTCCGTTTGCCGGTTTCAATAATTTCTTCCTCCACTTGCTTGCGCACTTTATTGACGATTTCTTCAATACGCGCGGGGTGAATACGTCCGTCCTGAACTAACTGATGCAGAGCCAGACGAGCGATTTCGCGGCGCACCGGGTCAAATCCCGACAGGATAATGGCTTCCGGAGTATCATCGACAATAATTTCGATACCGGTAGCCGCTTCCAACGCACGGATATTCCGTCCTTCGCGCCCGATAATCCGGCCTTTTATTTCGTCCGAATCAATGTGAAAAACCGTAATAGCGTTCTCTATCGCAGTTTCCGTCGCTACGCGCTGAATGGATTGCACCACGATTTTCTTGGCTTCCTTGTTCGCTGTCATCCTGGCTTCTTCCATGATCTCATTGATGTAGGCCGCCGCCGCCGTTTGAGCTTCCTCTTTCAACGATTGCGCCAAACGTTCTTTGGCTTCTTCCGCCGAAAGTCCCGAAATGACTTCTAAGCGTTCGACTTCCTGCTTGTGGATTTTGTCCAAATCCTGCTTTTTCCTCTCAATGACTTCCAACTGGTTTTCCATATTTTCACGAATCGAATCCAATTCGCCTTTTCGCGCATGCAAATCTTCCTGTCGTTGATTAAGAGCCATTTCGCGTTGCTTCAATCGCGCTTCCTGCGATTGAATCTTGGAATTGCGCACACTTACCTGTTTTTCCAAATCCGCTTTTAGCGAAATAAACTTTTCCTTCACTTCCAACAACTTGTCTTTTTTTATGGTTTCTGCCTCTTTTTGTGCTTCTTCCACTATTTTTTTACTTTTCGACGTTGTCAGGTAATTTAAAACCAGCCATGCAGCCGTCCCACCCACTAAAAGGCATACGATTGCTGTAATTATTGTTTGTACCATTCGTATTTAAATTTGTTTTTATATTAAAAAAATCACTCTGTTTCTCTCATTTTTCGTTTAAAAAAGAAAACGCTAAATCTTCTTTTAAGAACACTTAAAAAATCAATTTAGCGCAATAATAAAATCCTAAAACACAATCGCTTATCGCAAAGACTTGATGTATTCCTCCAACTCTTTATTTAATTGTTCGATTTTGTTGAACATGGGCGACATGTCTTCTCTGTTCTCGTTTTCCAACGCAGCCAATGAAAAGTGAAATCCTGCCAATGTCAATATATCGTTCATACCAAATTTTGCTCTTGAATAATAAGAACTATAAGCATTCACCTTATCATTCAAATTTCTCGCCGCTTTCCTCAAATTTCCCTCATCCGAACGTTTACATTTATAAGGAAAAAATTTATCGGCTAAACTCAATCGTATTGTAAAATTTTCGTCCATGCACACCTTTTTTTACTCGTTTAATAAGGCAATGCACTTATCTACTTCTCGCACTAATTTGGATAATCTGTTTTTAGCTCCTTTAAAATCGTCTTGTTTTACGGATATTATTTTTGCCATTTTGAGATTATCGTATTTGATTTTTAATGTTCTATTTTCCTCTTTTAACACCTCGTACGACCGTTTTTCTTTGTCAATCTGCAATTTTAATTCTTCCCGTTCATCCTTCAATTCATCGCATGCACTCATTAATTGACGAACGCGAGCCTCAAAGATTGCCAACAATTTACTCTGGTCTTCCGTCATACGAAGATAAAATTTCTCGACAAAAATAAAAATAAGTTACGAGGATAGCAATTTTTTTAGGAAAAAAGTTTTTTCCGGTTTGTTTATAGACATGAAAATCTGCAAAAACGACAAAATAAAAAAGGCTTTAATAAGTACAGACAGTTAATTTTTATTCATGTCAATTTGTCAGCATTCAACCGGCTGGCACTTTTTTTGTTAAAATACAATGATTCAATAATAAATAAACAAAAATAAATATGAGTACGCAAAAACAGACCGGTCATATCGGGGTAACGACCGAAAACATTTTCCCCGTCATTAAAAAATTCTTATACAGCGACCATGAAATATTCCTGCGCGAATTGGTTTCCAATGCGGTAGATGCTACGCAAAAACTGAAAACACTGGCTTCGGTGGGTGAATTTAAAGGTGAATTGGGGGATACGACCATTCGGATAAGTGTCAATGAAAAGAAAAAAACACTGACCATTTCCGATCGAGGTGTGGGCTTGACGGCCGAAGAAATCGAAAAATACATCAATCAAATCGCTTTTTCAAGTGCAAATGACTTTTTGGATAAATACAAGGACAAAGCGGAATCAATTATCGGACATTTCGGTCTGGGCTTTTATTCGGCATTCATGGTTTCCAAAAAAGTGGAAATCATTACCCAATCGTGGCAGGAAGACGCACCGGCCATGAAATGGGAATGTGATGGCTCGCCCGAATACACGATGAGTGAAACGAAAAAAGACGGGCGAGGTACGGACATTATCCTCTATATTGACGACGACAGCAAGGAATTTCTCGAAAAACACCGGATTGAAGGATTGTTGCGGAAATATTGTCGTTTCCTTCCGGTAGCCATTGCTTTTGAGGAAGATAATATTATTAACGACACCAATCCGCTTTGGACGCGCAAACCGGCCGAGCTGACCGACGAAGATTACATCAAATTTTACAAAGAACTGTATCCGTTCAGCGAAGACCCGTTGTTCTGGATACACCTGAATGTCGATTATCCGTTCAATTTGACCGGAATTTTGTATTTCCCGAAAGTGAAAACCGGTATCGACTTGCAGAAAAACAAAATCCAGCTCTACAGCAATCAGGTGTATGTTACGGATTCGGTGGAAGGCATTGTACCTGAGTTCCTTACGTTGTTGCATGGCGTTATCGATTCGCCCGATATTCCGTTGAATGTATCTCGTTCGTATCTACAAGCCGACAGTAATGTAAAAAAGATTTCCACTTACATAACGAAAAAAGTGGCCGATCGTCTGGAAGAGATTTTTAAAAACGACCGCAAGCAATGGGAAGAAAAATGGAGCAGTCTGAAAATTTTCATTGAATACGGCATGATTACGGACGAAAAGTTTTACGACCGCGCCCTGAAATTCGTCCTGTTGGAAGATGTGGAGAAAAAACTCTATACGCTGGACGAATACAAAACATTGGTCAGCGGTAATCAGACTGACAAAGAGAACTCGCTGATTTATCTTTACACAACTAATCCGGCCGAACAATACGCCTACATCGACGAAGCGAAGGAAAAAAGCTACGACGTACTGGTTATGGACGGTCAGTTAGACAATCATTTTATGAACACGCTGGAACAGAAATCGGAAAAAACACGGTTTGTCCGCGTTGATGCCGATGTGATGGATAATTTGATTAAAAAAGGGGATAATCAGGAAGTTAAATTGACCGAAGAAGAACGCAACGCTTTGGTCGAACTATTTAAATCGGTCATTCCGCCGATAGAAAAAACGGATTTCATTGTCGGTTTTGAACATTTGGGCGAAAAAGGCAATCCGGTAACGATTACGCAGAACGAATTTATGCGCCGGATGAAAGAAATGGCCGATATGCAGCCTGGATTGAGTTTTTACGGTGATATTCCTATGTCGTATTCCATGACCGTCAATTTAGACGCACCGGTGGTGAAGAAAATCGAAGCTAACAAAGAAAATTCAAAAGAAACTGTCGGCCAATTAGTCGATTTGGCCCTGCTTTCCAACGGATTATTGAAAGGCGAAGCGTTAAGCAAGTTCATTAAGCGCAGCCTCGAATTAGTATAATATTTTTATAGAGGAACAAATTTAATCAAGAATGATTATCTTTGTTCCTTTATTTTTTTACTCCATGTCGAACAAATTATTTTTTTTGATAAGCATTGCATTGATTGGATTTTCCTGCAAGCAAAATGCACAGACCAACACACCGAGCAAAACGGTGGAAAAAGTTGTCGTTCCCGAATTTAATCCCGACAGCGCGTATGTTTATACGGCAACGCAAGTGGCTTTCGGATCGCGCGTACCGAACACACCGGCGCACAAAGCCTGCGGAAATTACTTAGCCGGCGAATTACGGCGATTGGGTGCCGGCGTTATCGAACAGGAGGCCACACTCCAAACGTATGATAATCAATCCATTCAAGCAAAAAATATTATTGCGTCTTTCAATAGGGAAAATAAAAACCGCGTGCTTTTGTGTGCGCATTGGGACTCTCGCCCCTATGCCGACAACGACGCTAATCCGGAAAATCATCGCAAACCCATTGACGGCGCGAACGACGGTGCAGGCGCGTGCGGTGTTTTGTTAGAAATTGCCCGCCAAATCGGCGAGCATTCTCCCAACATCGGAATAGATATTATCCTTTTTGATGCGGAAGATTGGGGGGAGCCGCAATTTGACCGCCGGGGACGCGACGGCTGGTGTCTTGGCTCGGAATACTGGGCACAACACCCGCATGTTCTCAACTACACAGCCAATTATGGTATTTTACTGGATATGGTGAGTGCGCCGAATGCGCAATTCTACAAAGAATATTTTTCTATGCAATATGCCCCGAATGTGGTCAAAAAAGTGTGGGAAGCAGCGCAAGTTTGCGGTTTCAGCAATTATTTTATTAACCGGCAGAGCGGAGGCATTGAAGACGATCACCTGCAAATATTCAAACACCGGAAAATTCCGTGTATCGACATTATTCAATACGACCCGAACACGTCCAGCGGTTTCGGCGATTATTGGCACACGCTCAACGACAATATGGATAGGGTAAGCAAAGAAACCATGAAAGCGGTAGGACAAACGGTGCTATACGTCATTTACAATCAATAATATGAAGACTATCAACGAGATACAAGACGAAATCATTGAGGAATTTTCAGTTTTCGACGACTGGTTAGACAAATATTCCTTACTTATCGACATGGGCAACGAACTTCCGCCGTTGGATGCTACATACAAAAATGCCAACAATTTGATTGAAGGCTGCCAAAGTCGTGTGTGGTTACAAGCCGACTACGAGAACGGCAAAGTGATTTTTCAGGGCGACAGCGACGCGGTAATTGTGAAAGGCATCGTCTTTTTGCTAATCCGCGTGCTTTCCAATCACACGCCGGAAGAAATTTTGTCGGCCGATTTGTACTTCATCGATAAAATCGGATTGAAGGAACACCTCTCTCCCACCCGCTCAAACGGTTTAGTCGCCATGCTGAAACAAATGAAACTGTACGCGCTGGCGTTTTCGCAAAAAAAATAAATGACAATGCCGGAATAAAAAGGAAAGCATTTCATCTATTTTATACTTCCAAATTCGCATTGAACAACTCATGCCAAGGCAGCCCTTGTTTGTTCAGTTGCTCCATAAACGGATCCGGGTCAAACTCTTCGACATTGAAAACGCCCGGCTTGCGCCAAAGACCTTGCATAAACATCATCGCGCCAATCATCGCCGGAACGCCGGTTGTATAGCTTACGCCTTGTGCACCGGTCTCCTTGTAAGCGTCCTGATGTTTGCAGTTGTTATAAACGTAATACGTGATTTCTTTTCCCGCTTTGTCCAAGCCTTTGATACGACAACCAATACTCGTTTCGCCGGTGTAATTTTCGCCCAAATCGCCCGGATCGGGCAATACTGCTTTCAAAAACTGTATCGGAACAATTTCGACTCCGTTATAAATAATCGGGTCAATCCGTGCCATACCGATATTTTGGATTACGCGCAAATGCGTCAAATATTCTTGTCCGAAAGTCATCCAGAAACGCGCCCGCTTGAGTGTCGGGAAATTCTTCACCAACGATTCCAATTCTTCGTGATAAATCACGTATGATTCTTTCGCACCTATATTCGGATAATTCAAGGGTTTATGAATTTCGTGCGGCTCAGTCAGCACCCATTTTCCGTTTTCCCAGTATTTGCCTTTCTGTGTAACCTCGCGGATATTGATTTCCGGATTAAAATTGGTGGCAAACGCCTTTCCATGGTCGCCCGCGTTGCAATCAACAATGTCGAGATATTGCATTTCGCTGAAATAATGTTTAGCGGCATAAGCCGTAAAGATACTCGTTACGCCAGGGTCGAAACCACATCCCAAAATCGCTGTCAAACCGGCTTTCTGAAATTTTTCCTGATATGCCCATTGCCATTTATATTCAAACTTTGCTTCATCTTTCGGCTCATAATTTGCTGTATCTAAGTAATTTACACCTGCTTCCAGGCAAGCGTCCATGATCGTCAAGTCCTGATAAGGCAAAGCCACATTAATCACAAGTTCGGGCTTGAAATCTCGAAACAAAGCGACCAATTCCGAAACATTGTCGGCATCGACCTGTGCCGTTTGAATTTTCTTGTTGCCATACTTCGTGCCAACAGCGTCAGCAATGGCATCGCACTTCGATTTTGTCCGGCTGGCCAGCATGATTTCTCCAAAAACTTCGTGATTTTGAGCCACTTTGTGAACGACAACCGTTCCTACACCGCCCGCACCGATAATAAGTATTTTCGACATAATTGTTTTATTTTATAGTTTCAAAGGTAGATTTTATTTTCGTCATTAACAAATCTTTTTCTTCTTCCGACAAACCGGGACTTAATAAATCCCAGACTTTTTGGTGATATTCTTTCAGCCAGCAAATTTCATCTTCACTTAACAGTTTAAAATCAATTAGTTTTGTGTCTATTGGACAAATAGTTAGCGTTTCAAAAGCATAATAGTCGTTTGCTTCTGTCGTTTTGTCTAAAACCGTCAGTAGAAGGTTTTCAATGCGAATACCGTATTGGCCGGCCTTGTACAATCCGGGCTCGTTCGACGTAATCATGCCGGGTTGTAACGGCGTCGGATTGTAGTTCATGCGGATACTCTGTGGGCCTTCATGCACATTGAGGAAATGGCCGATACCATGTCCTGTGCCGTGCAGGTAGTTTTGTCCGTCTTTCCAGATAAATTGACGTGCTAAAATGTCCAACTGCATGCCGACCGTTCCTTTCGGAAATTTCGCTTTCGACAACTGAATATGCCCTTTCAGGACGTTCGTATAATCTTTTTTCATTTCGTCCGAAACTGCCCCCAGAGCGATTGTGCGGGTAATATCGGTTGTGCCGTCCAAATATTGCGCACCCGAATCAATCAGCAAAATGCCTTCGGGCAATAATTTTGCATTGCTTTCCGGCGTGGCAGCATAATGCACAATCGCACCATGCGCGCCGTAGCCTGCAATGGTTTCAAAACTTTCGCTGAAAAAATAATCCTGTTGGCTACGAAATTCTTTCAGTTTTTCGCTTACATCCAATTCCGTAACTTCCAGTTGTTGTTCGAGTTGTTTATCCAACCAGAACAAAAACTTTAACAGTGCAATGCCGTCCCTTTGCATGGCGTTCCGAAAGCCGGCGATTTCCCGCTCGTTTTTCACGGCTTTCATGGCATCAATGGGGTGAGTAGCTGCTTCATTTATCTTACAAGTACTTGAAATAGAAGTATATAAGCGGTAATTTATCTTTCCTGGAGTTAAAAGCACCTGCGTATTTTCTTCTAAATGAGCAATATACGAATAAATTTTGTCGTATTCTGCCAAAACAACTCCCTCTCCGCTCAAATATCCGGCCACTTCGGGTGTTAATTTTTCGGAAGAAATAAAAAGCACGGTTTCTTTCTTGGAAACCACCGCATAGCTCACCGCTACCGGATTGTAGGGTATATCATTTCCACGCAGGTTAAACAACCACGCAATCATATCCAACGAAGCCAGCACCGTCAAATCGTTGGCTCCCATTTCCTTCAGTAAGCGTTGGATTTTGCTTTGCGCACTCTCGCCGGTAAAATTTTCCGAAAGGATAAATGCCTGATTAACAGGTATTTTCGGTCTATTTTTCCAGATTTCATTATAAGGCGCAAAATCGGTTTTCACCTGAATATTGCGATCTTGGAAGAAACGGATCAACGAAAGAGCGTCGGAAGCCGTATAAATCGCGCCTTCCAAACCGATTATATCGCCTGCAGATAATTCTTGCCCCAGCCATGTTTCGGACGTCGGCGTATCCGGCAAACCCATCTTAAACAGTTCTATTCCACTGCCTTGCAACTGTTCTTCGGCCTGCAAAAAATAACGGGAATCTGTCCATAAGCCGGCTTTGTCCGAAGTAACCACCACTGTACCTGCCGATCCGGTAAATCCCGAAATCCATTCGCGCGTTTTCCAATGCTCCGGCGTATATTCGCTAATATGCGGGTCGGTTGTAGGAATGATACAAGCCTGAATATGAGCGGCTTGCATCGCCGTTCGCAATTTTTTCAAGTTTTTACCTGCTGTGCTTTTTTCGCAAATAGTTCTTCCCAAATCACCCATAAAATGAAAATTATCGTATAATAGATATAACGGAAAATGCCGTCGTGCAAAGATTCAAATTTTTCGGGGTGTCCATTGGTCAGAATAACCGTCGTGCCGATACGGACAATGTTGTAGGCCGTCAGCAGAATACAGCCCATTGGAATATACCACAATTTGTTGAGTTGATATTTAGCGAACGGATAGCACTTGTAAAACAGCATGATACCGATAAAAATAGACAACTGCTTGATACCGGTACAGCCCCAAATAATCGAGATAACGATTTGTCCATTCGGGAAATACATCGTAGTATTCTCCACAATCAAATTGTGCGTATTGGGAAACTGATGAATAAACCAAGCGGCTGCAAGTACAAACCAGCGGCAGACAGTGTGAAACCAGCCCGGCGTAATGTTTTTGTCGAAAAAATAGATAAATTCACTATCCATATCTCCATCAATAGCTATTTTCCACGAAAAATGGAAAAAGAAAAGCAACACAAGAAAATAGATAACTCCCTTATATGGAGCAATTTGCACTTTCCAAGAAGTTTGGGTTTCACTCATTTTTTTTACTCAAAAATTGAAGTACAAAGATAAGTATTTTTTCCAAAATATGAAAGTCCTTAAAAACTTAAAGCCAACGAGTCTATTTTTTCGGACGGCTTGGGAATTTGTAATTGAATAAATGTATCCAGCGTTTCGGTTTTCACCACACGTCTTTTAGGTAAGGTATCGACAGATAACGTAGTAGTATCTTCTATAATTAATGTATCCGCCGGAAGCGAAACAGTCGGCTGATTATTTTCGATTGGTGTTTCTGTCTTCAATGAAAACGATACAGGGTTTAGGTAAAAATAAGCCCCTACTCCGCCCAATAGTAAAATCACAAGAAGAATCAGACTTATTTTGAGAAAGTTTATATTGGCTGTTGGTGTTTGTCGCGAAAATTGTTGTTGAAGTTCTTTTACTTGTATAGCCTGATTGCCTTTGAAGGTGTCGTAGCCTTCCATTGCATCGGCCAGAAAAGCATCCGACATCGCTTCTCGTTCCAAGCGATTGACAGCATTTCCTCTCCGGTGACCGTGTATGTAGCTCTCTAAACTCATTCCATACAATTTGCTAAATTGTCAATTCCCTTCCTAATTAAACTTTTTACTTGATTTAATTCGTATCTCAGACTGCTCACAATATCCTCATATGACATTTCTTCTTCAAAAAAACGAATCAAGGCGATACGCTGTTCAACAGGCAACTGCTTGAAACATTTTTTTAATATTATGTTGCTAAAATCCGTATTTAAACTTTTTATGATTTTAGCTTCCTGAGTGGAAATAATCGACTCGGCATGACAATAATTTAGAGTTACGCTGTAAATCCATGTTCGAAAGTCTTCGATTTCCTGCTGAGCAATCGTGGGGAGAAGTTTTTTGTAGATTTGCTTGACTGCTTCCTGTGCTTTTCTTGTATCGTATAAATATTTCAGGCAAACGCCATAAATGAGAGGAATATAGCGCGCATATAACCCGGTAAGATATTCCGAATTTTCCGTCTGCTTATATCTTTGTAGAATTTCCGCATCCGATAACTTCAGTAGGCGTTTCATTAGCAACCTGTTTCAAACAAAAGAGTGTAATTCGCACAAAAGTAATCAAAATTTTTATTTTAACAATAAAATTTTGTACATTTGTTTTCTCAATTAATAAAATTAATTCTCAAGGTAAAACAGTCATTATGAACAAGGCATTAAATGAATTATTAATCGCTAAGATTTTAGAATGTGTGCCGTTTAATGTAAAACCAATTGATTATTTGGTAAATTTGTTGGGTATCAGCAGCGAATCTGCGTACCGTAAGATGCGAAACGAGATTTTCTTTTCCTTAGAGGAAATGGACATTTTGGCTAATCATTTGAATTTTTTAACGAACAGTATTATCGGAAACTATATCAGGGAACGTCTTTATTTCAATCAGCAAACCGACGTATCGCTTTCTGCCGGAAAGAATTTTTTAATTATGATGGAAGAATACGGCGAATTTATCGGGCAGGTGGCTGCTTTCAAGGAAACAGAAACCATGGCGTCCATCAATCGGATTAGTTTGTTCCAGCTTATCCAATCGGAAAGTTTATTTAAATTCTTCTATTTCAATTGGATACATCAAAATGACGACCCGATGAATGTTCCGTTTTCGGAGCTTCAGATTTCCGAAGATATTTTAGCTGCTCGCGAAAAACTTATTTCTTATGTGAATATTTTCAACAACTGCAATTATATTGTGGATAGGAATATGTTTTTGTCGTTTGTGAAGGAAATTCAATATTATCACGATAAAAACTTGATTTCGGACGATGAGGTGCTTCTTTTGAAACAAGAGTTAGTGGATTTACTCCATTCTTTTGAAAAATTCCTGAAAAAAGGAGAAAATGACGCCGGAACGGTTTATGATGTTTATCTATCTCCATTAGATGTAGAAATTAATACGGCGTTTGCTGATTTTGGCAACCAAAATGTGGTTTCTCATTTTTGGCTGTATTCGGTCAATTCCGTTTTTCTGCGCAATCAGGGCCTTTGCTTCGTGCATAAGAAATGGCTGGATTTATTGAAAAAATCGTCTATTCATATCACGAAGGAAAATGAAGCCGTTCGTGCCGAATTTTTGAACAAGCAACGCGAATATATAGAAATGATTACGGAAAAATTATCGCTCTATCATTAGGGCGATCATTTATTTTTGAAATTCGCCGGTAACGAAATACACCGGCTCGCAAAGGATGCTTTCGTTGTGAAAACGATCGTAAGAACTTACAGCATAGTAATATCCGCTGACAACGGAATTGTCTATCGGAATGAACAACATCGTATCACTCAGCCGGACAGCCAATAAGTGTTCGGCTTTTTGTGTGTCAATCGGCCAGGTTTCGGAACGATAAACATTGAAAAAAACCTGTTTGTTTTCGGGCTGAACGGTTTTATCCCAGCTCAAAAACAGATAAATCCCACTCGTAACGGCTTTCAAATTCACCGGTTGAACAGGAGGTGTTTTATCTAACCATTTCAATGGCGGACAAACAGCCGGATATTGATAAAATTGGCTCTTGATTTCGTCCGAAATGCCTTTTTTGTTACGGCAAATGTGCTGGGCACGAAAAAACGCATTTCCGCTCATGTGGTTGTCACGCGAATATCGAATTTGCTCGACAATCGTTTGCGGATTCCAATTCGATTCATGTTCATCCATCTGATAAAGGCCTAATCCCGGCACAATGTAGCGTCCGTTCGCTTTGGTCTTCCAATTCTGGATAAACGGGAAAAACAGTCCGTCGGCATAATACATCATCGGTACAATGAAATCGTGCTTGCCTTTCGCCAACCAGTTTTCAGGATCTTGAAAAACGCTGTGATAAGCTGTCCAATATTTTTTCTTATCACCTTCGATTTTTTCGTACATACCTACTACCGAACTACTTACCTGCACCCATGACTTTTTGTTTTTCACACGGTCGTACAGTTCCGACACAAATTTATTGATATTTTCGCGCCGCCAATCCGTTTTTTCTTTTCCCTTTCCATAACGTTGATAGGTATCTTTATCGGGAAAATTCGCCCCTTTTTCAGGATAGCGGATATAATCCAAATGAATGCCGTCGATGTCGTATTTTTCTACAATTTCGTCTATAAGCGACAATAAATAATTGTTCGTCTGCGGATCGCCGGGGTCAAGATATACCTCGCCGTTGTAGGTGCGGTAAAAAGATTTCTTCTTACTGTTTTTGTCTTTTTCCTGCCCCATGGGATAGGTTACAAACCACGCATGGCATTCCAAACCGCGTTTGTGGCATTCTTCAATCGCAAACGCCAACGGGTCATATTTCGACCAAGTATTTTTCACGCCCTGAATATACGGACTGACCGGCTCAATCGCAGAATTATAAATCACATCGCCCCGCAAACGCGCCTGAAGAAAAACAACATTGAAATTCGCCGCTTTCAGTTGGTCAAGTATATCAATCAATTCGTCCTGTTGCTGGTTGATGTCGTTGGAATTTTTGAAGGGCTTTTTCGGCCAATCCAGCGCGTAATTAGTTGTCAGCCATACCGCGCGAATCTCCTCTTTGGGCGATTGGGCGCATATTTCTGTAATCGCAAAGAAAAATAAAAGGAAATATATTATTTGTTTCATGGCGCAAAGGTAAAAAAGTTTCTGCAAATTCACTACCTTTGCTGATATGATTGATTACCCAACTATCGAACGAATTCAATCGGCTGCGCAGATTTACGACGTGGTAGCGGATTTTATTACCTTAAAGAAACGAGGCGTCAATTTTGTCGGTCTCTGTCCTTTTCACGAAGATAAAAGTCCTTCGTTTTATGTTTCGCCGGCAAAAAATATCTGTAAATGCTTTGCCTGCGGCGAAGGTGGTACACCGTTGCATTTCATTATGAAGCACGAGCAATTGTCTTATGCCGATGCGCTGAAATATCTGGCGAAAAAATACAATATCGACGTAAAGGAAACCGAACTTACGGATGAGCAAAAACAGGTACAGGGCGACCGTGATGCAATGTTTATCTTGAATGCTTTCGCACAAAAAACTTTTACGCAGAATTTGTTTGAAAACGAAGAAGGGCAGACTATAGGACTTTCGTATTTCCGCGAACGCGGATTTCGCGAAGATATTATCCGCAAATTTCAATTGGGTTATGCGTTAGAATTGCGCGACTCCTTTACGCAAACGGCGTTAAAAGCCGGATATAAAAAGAATTTTCTCGAAAAAACCGGATTGACTATTGTCGGAAATAACGACTATTTGGCCGACCGTTTCCGGGGTCGGGTGATGTTTCCGGTGCATACGTTGTCGGGCAAAGTGGTAGCTTTCGGCGGACGCATTCTTAAAAAAGAGGAAAAAACGGCCAAATACGTCAATTCGCCCGAAAGCGAGATTTACCATAAAAGCAACGAACTCTACGGCGTGTATTTTGCTCGCCAAGCGATGGTGAGGCAAGACCGCTGTTTTTTGGTCGAAGGCTATACCGACGTGATTTCCATGCATCAGGCAGGTATCGAGAACGTTGTTGCATCTTCGGGAACGGCACTCACTATCGGACAGATCCGTTTAATCCGACGTTTTACGAATAATGTAACGGTATTATATGACGGCGATGCTGCCGGAATTAAAGCCGCCGTTCGGGGAATTGATTTATTGCTCGAAGCCGGTTTAAACATCAAAATCGTGCTACTGCCTGATGGAGAAGACCCCGATTCGTTTTCGCAAAAACAGTCGGCTTCCGAGTTTCACGCTTATATTCAGGAACATGAAACGGATTTTGTACGTTTCAAAGCCGGTTTGCTGATTCAGGATGCCGGAAACGATCCGGTCAAAAAGGCGCACATCATCACCGAAATTGTAGATACGATTGCGCTCATTCCCGAAGAAATCGTGCGGTTGGTGTATGTAAAGGAATGTTCCAAACTGCTCGACATGGACGAGCGGGTGCTGGTGCGGAGTATTGCCAAAAAACGGCAGGAAATTTTGCTGCAAAAGAAAAAAACCTTGTATCCCGACCCCGAAAATCCGCAAGAAGAACGAGAAATTCCGCTTCCCAATCCGGATGAAGCACCGTTTTTCCAGCCAACCACCCTACTCTCGCCTTTCGAGGAATACGAAAAGCATATTTTGCATTATTTGATTCGTTACGGCGAACAAATTCTGGGTTATGAACAAAATGAAGAAAACAGCGAACAGACGGCATTGAAAGTAATCGACCTTATTGTTTTCGATTTGAAAGGTGACGAATTGATATTTGCTAATCCGCTGTATCAAAAGATATTGGACGAAGCCTACGAACGTCGTTTGGACAAAAATTTTATCCCCGAGCAGTATTTCAAAAATCATCCCGATCCCGAAATCAGCCGTTTTGCGGTCAATATTTCCACCGACAAATACATCGAAAGCAAAGTACATTCCAAGTATAAAAAAGTGGAAAAGGAAAGCGAAAAACTGCTCGAATTAATCCCTTATGTGCTGCTGAACTACAAAGACGCTATCTTAAAACACCGTATGGATGAGATGAACCGGCAAATCAAAATTGCTCAGGAAGAGGGAAATACGGGAGAATTGGCAGAATTAGTAAAACAACTGACGGAATTGTGGCAGCAATCGAAAAAAGAAATCGCCCTGCATTTGCGGGAACGAATTATAACAAAAATATGAAAAACGGAAAAAAAACAATCATTTATCAGGTGTTGCCGCGTTTGTTTGGCAACGATAATGCGCAACTCGTCTCGAACGGAACGATCGAGCAAAACGGTTGCGGAAAATTTTCGGCTTTTACCGATCCGGTGCTGGCCGAAATTCGGGAAATGCAGTTTAATTATATATGGTATACCGGTATTTTGGAACATGCCACGCAGACGGATTATACTGCTTTCGACATTCCCAACGACCGGCCGGAAAATGTGAAGGGCAAAGCCGGCTCGCCTTACGCCATCAAAGATTATTATGCCGTTGATCCCGACTTGGCCGACGATGTTTCGCACCGCATGGAAGAATTTGAATCGTTGATTGTACGCACACACCGTGCAGGTTTAAAAGTAATTATCGATTTTGTGCCTAACCATGTAGCGGTTTCCAACCAAAATTTTGATCCGCTGAATTTTTATTATTATCCCGGCAGCGACCGGCGTGTGCATGATTACGAATGGACAGACACCGTCAAGTTGAATTATTCTAACCGCGACACATGGCAAAAAATGCTCGATATTCTGCTTTTTTGGTCGGCCAAAAAAGTCGATGGTTTTCGTTGCGACATGGCCGAAATGGTGCCGGTGGAATTTTGGGAATGGGTAATTCCGCAGGTGAAAGAAAAATATCCGCAAGTGATTTTCATTGCGGAAATTTACAATCCCGACCAATACCGGAATTATGTTTATCGCGGACATTTCGATTATATATACGATAAAGTAGGCTTGTACGACACCTTGCGGGCGGTGATGGCCGGCCAGCAATCCGCTTCAGCGATTACACAACATTGGCAATTGTTGGGTGAACTGCAGGCGCACATGTTGAATTTTCTCGAAAACCACGATGAACAACGGATTGCTTCCGATTTTTTTGCCGGCGATGCCCGCAAAGCGCGTCCGGCGATGTTCATAACCGCCACATTAAACACCAATCCGTATATGATTTATTTCGGGCAGGAGTTGGGCGAGCGCGGAATGGACTCCGAAGGTTTTAGTGGTCTGGACGGACGGACATCGATTTTCGATTATTGGAGTGTTTCGACTGTTCGCGAATGGCGCAAAGGCATTCACCCTGAAATCAGCCGTTTTTATCAAGAATTATTGTATATCAGCCAAATGCCCGCCGTTGCGCAGGGAAAATTCTACGATTTGATGTACGCCAATCCGGCGGGCAAGCATTTCAATCCCGACAAGCACTACGTTTATCTGCGCGGCAACGAGGAAGAAATCATTTTGTTTTCCGTCAATTTCGACGACAAACCGGTTAATCTCCGCGTATTCATTCCCGACGATGCTTTCAGGTATTTCGGCATTGCACCCGACATGATTTCGGAAGAAATACAAGACAATGTGATTAATATTCATGTCGAGGCGCACAAAGGAGTTATTTGTTATTTGGCGAATTAAAAACCTAATGCCTAAATTATAAGAATATTAGTAAATATGACTACCAGCGAAATCCTCCTCTACCAATCTCCCAACGGCAACATAAAAATTGATGTCCGCCTCGAAGACGAAACCGTTTGGCTGACACAAGCGCAAATGGGACAATTGTTCGGCAAAGGACGAACAACTATATACGGAACATATCGGCAATATATTTGCAGAAGGCGAATTGCAGGAAAAAGTGGTATGCCGGAATTTCCGACATACCACTCCACACGGCGCTATGGCAGAGAAAACACAGGAAGTTATAACAAAACATTACAATCTTGATGTTATTATTTCCGTAGGCTATCGCGTAAAATCGCTGCTCGGAACGGTTTTTCTATCAGAAAATCAAAGATATTTACACTACAAGCATTGACTACAATCCCAAAGACGATTGGAAGAGGACATAAAACGTTTAAAATGATACCTAATTTCGACAAATTCATTCATTTCGGCTCAATCGGCAACGAAGAAATCCGCAAAGAACTTGCGGAAAATGTCTTTACGCAATTGAACAATGTAGGGGCGTTGCGCGCAACGCCCCTACCGCCGCAAATCGACAATTTTACAGGCGCAATCCATTCAATTCTGGACAATGACACAATGCACCAAATGTGTCACAAAAACAATGATTTGTTCGAAAAAATTACAAGCGATATTTTAGATTTCGTCAATAAAACAAATTGTCTGCTTGTAAAAATTTATTTTTTAGAGGAATTAAAAGAATTTTTATACCTTTGCAACAATTTCAAACAAATCAATGTATGGTTCCCTACAAGATATTTTCAGGCACGAGTTCGCGCTATTTGGCGGAAAAAATTTGCAAGAGTTTAGATTGTCCGCTGGGACAAATGAATATCGAACATTTTGCCGACGGCGAATTTTCGGTTTCCTACGAAGAATCCATTCGTGGATATCATGTGTTTTTGATACAATCTACGTTCCCGAATGCCGATAATTTGCTGGAATTGTTACTGATGATTGACGCCGCTAAAAGGGCTTCTGCAAAGTCGATTATCGCTGTTATTCCTTATTTCGGCTGGGCACGCCAAGACCGTAAGGACAAGCCGCGCGTGGCCATCGGTGCTAAATTGGTCGCCGACCTGCTAAACGTAGCCGGAATTAACCGATTGATAACCATGGACTTGCATGCCGACCAAATTCAGGGATTTTTTAATGTTCCGGTCGACCACTTGTACGGCTCAACCGTTTTTGTTGATGAAATCAAATCAATGGGGTTGAAAAATCCGGTGATTGCGACACCTGACGTAGGCGGGACAAAACGCGCCAATTCGTATGCAAAACACCTGAATGTTCCGATGGTGATTTGCTACAAATTACGCAAAAAAGCCAATGAAGTGTCGGAAATGAAAATTATCGGCGACGTGAAAGATATGGACGTGATTTTGGTTGATGATATTGTTGATACGGCGGGAACAATCACCAAAGCAGCTGATTTGATGTTGACAAATGGCGCAAATTCTGTACGTGCGATTGCTTCGCATGCGGTTATGTCCGACCCTGCTTCCACGCGCGTAGATAATTCGGGTTTGACGGAAATTGTTTTTACCGACAGTATTCCCTACTCCAAAAAGAGCGAAAAGGTAAAAATAATATCCGTAGCGGAATTATTCGCCACGGCTATCATGCGAGTTTGTAACAACGAATCAATCAGTTCGCTGTACCTTATTTAAGCAATTACTCTTTTTCAAAATGATAGCGGACGAATAACTCAATCGCCTGATATTCAGCCATTCCCAGTTTATCATAATGGACTGCTGTTGATATATTACGTTCTTCTGCACGTTGCCAAAATTCGCGCGGATCTGTTCCCGGAAACAACGGACGATCTTTTTGCGACTGGTGTTTGAAAATCGCCATGCGCTTGATACGGCTTTCTTCCGGACTCAACGGAACAGCCATATCCACTTCAGCGATGTCCCATTCCTGCCATGCGCCGCGATAGAGCCACAGATAGCAATCTTTCAACCATTCTTCGTTTTTCAAGCGTTTAACTGCTTCCAAAATCGCTTGAAAGCAAACACGATGTGTACCGTGCGGATCTGACAAATCACCTGCTGCATAAATCTGGTGCGGTTTCACTTCCTGCAACAACTTGACAATAATATCCACGTCTTCTTTGCCTATCGGCTTCTTTTTCACCGTTCCTGTTTCGTAGAACGGCAAATTCAGGAAATGCACGCGATCTTCGGGAATGCCCAGA
Source organism: Bacteroidia bacterium (assembly GCA_025996895.1). Taxonomy (GTDB): domain Bacteria; phylum Bacteroidota; class Bacteroidia; order Bacteroidales; family Azobacteroidaceae; genus Azobacteroides. Next base: position 30,361 of record BNTW01000010.1, read on the forward strand.
TAACGGCACGCCGCTTTGGCTTCTCCCTGACGAATAACCGTTTTGCAAGCGGCTATCGGCAGTAAATCAATTTGCCCCGACCGTTTATTCTTAAAAAATTGTAAGGTATCTTTATAAGCATCCTGCGTTTTTTTCGTATCCAAATCGTAAATCGGAGAAATATCGCGCACAAAATCAAGGAAACGAATTACTTCGTCATCAAAAACAGCAATATTACCAGAAACCTGATAGGCCACATGCACTTCATGTCCATGTTCCGAAAGGCGAGCCAGCGTTCCGCCCATCGAAATCACATCGTCGTCGGGGTGCGGACTGAAGACCACTACCCTCTTCGGAAAAGGCAACGCACGTTCAGGACGAGTGCTGTCGTCTGCGTTGGATTTTCCTCCCGGCCACCCGGTAATCGTATGTTGTAAATCGTTGAATACCTTAATATTAATCTTATTTGCCGGACCAAATTGCGAAACCAGTTCGCCCAAACCACTGTCGTTATAATCGCGTTCGGTCAGTTTCAAAATCGGCTTTTCTAATTTTTCGCACAACCAAAAAACGGCTTTTTTCGTCATTTTGTCCGTCCAGCGAACAGAACCGGTGAGCCAAGGCGTTTTAATACGCGTTAAATCGGCTGCCGCTGCCGTATCAAACACAAACGATGCGTTCGGGTGATTCTGCAACACCGAAGCGGGCATCATTTCCGTAACTGGCCCTTCCACCATTTTGCGGATTGTCTTCGCTTTACCTTCGCCCCAAGCCATCAGAATAATCCGTTTGGCGTCCATAATCGTACCTAAACCCATCGTGATGCAATGGTCGGGTACATTTTCTTCGCCAAAGAAATTGCTCGCTGCACCCATTCGGGTCGAATAATCGAGTGTAATCAGGCGCGTGCGCGAATTAAACATCGAGCCAGGCTCATTGGCACCGATTTGTCCGCGTCCGTCCAAACCCAGCAGTTGCAGGTCGATACCGCCCACCGCTCTGATTTGGTCTTCGTAATTCTGACAAAAAGCCGAAATTTCATTACGGTTTAAACCGCCCGGAATCAGGTGAATGTTTTCTTTCGGAATATCCACTTCGTTAAAAAGATATTCGTACAAATACCGGTAATGACTTTGCAACTCGTCTTTCGCAATCGGATAATATTCATCTACATTGAATACAATCACGTTTTTAAAACTCAAACCGTCTTTTTTGTGCAACTCCGCCAGCCGTTCATACACGCCCACTGCCGTTGAGCCGGCCACCAAGCCCAACACACAATTTTCGCCCGTTTTTTGTTTTTCTCGAATGAGATGAGCCACTTGCTTGGCCACTAAATCCGACGCAATGTCCGCGTCCGTAAAAATGGATAAAGGAACTTTCTCGTAACGTTTTTCAAAATTGTCCATGGTAAATCATTTATTCAGGTGAGTTGCAAAGGTAAGACTTTTTTGGCGTGATTTCTTACCAAAATAAAAATAGAAAAGATTTTTTAACAAAAATAATTTTATTCTTACTAATCAATAAAGTACCTTGCACCGCATTAAAAAGTATATTATGAGAAAACTCGGGCTTCTTTTGCTTTTTGTTTGTATAACTTGTATTATGCACAGTCAGCTGCTTCCGTTGGATTCGGCCGTTAATAATCTTTCGACACAAGTCTCGATTTTTCCGCAGGAAAAAATCTATTTGCAGACCGACAAACCCTATTATATTTCGGGCGAAAAAGTATTTTTTCGAATATTTTTATTAGACGCCTTTTCGCACCGTCCGGCAGATTTGAGCCGCTATGTGTATGTAGAACTGATTAACGAACGGGATTCGGTCAAACTTCGCCAGCAAATTCGTCCTGACGAGAAAGGCCTGCATTACGGAACACTTTCTTTGCCGGAAGATTTGGCGCAGGGAAATTATCAGATTCGCGCCTATACTCGTTTCATGGAAAACGTTGGTGAGGATTATTTTTTCACACGGACAATTTATGTGGCCGACCCGACCATTCGTCATTCCGCGCTTGACGCGGAATCCCCTAAGAGTCGCAGGGGATTGAGCCAGGTCGATTCTCGCAAGCTCGAATTGCGGGATAAGCCCGCAATGACAGTCGATTTTTATCCTGAAGGTGGAAACCTGATTGCCGGACAATTGTGCAACGTAGCACTGAAAGCATTAGCCCCTAACGGCAATACGGTAAATATTCAGGGAGAAATTTTGGATGCACAAAATAATCCGGTAACAGAATTTACTACTACGCACGAAGGCATGGGGCGTTTTACTTTTCGTCCCGAAGCCGGTGAAAAATACGTTGCAGTTTGCAATAAAGACGGACAAAGCATTCGAGTAAATTTGCCGGAAGTGAAAACCAATACTTATGCTCTGTCGGCCGTTTGGCGTCAAAATAAGCTGTGGATTACGGTTAATAAGCCGGAAACGTTTCCGGTGCAAAAGCTCTATTTGTTGGCTCATACCGGCGGAATGGTGCTTTATTCGGGTGTATGGGATTGGTCGAAAGGCTTGATGGCTATTGACAAAGCCGATTTTCCTTCGGGTGTGTCACATTTATTATTATTGACGGAAGATTACCAGCCAGTGAGCGAACGATTGGTTTTTGCATTAAATAATGATTGGATCACGCCGGATATTCAGGCGGATAAGCAAGTTTATAAACCGCGTGAAAAAGTGAAATTGGAAATAGACTGTCATTGCGGGCTTGACCCGCAATCCCCCGACAGTGTTAGTTTCGGGAATTTTTCAATTTCCGTAACCGACGATAAAGATATTCAGCCGGATACGACTTTAAACATTCTTTCGCGCATGTTATTGACTTCCGAATTAAAAGGTTATATTTTCAATCCGGCCTATTATTTTCAGAAAGACAATCGGCAGGCAGAAGCGAATGCCGATTTATTGATGCTGACGCATGGTTGGAACAGGTATGATATTCCTAAAGCGATGCGTGGCGATTTCAAATATTTGACCGTTCCCAACGAAGTGTCGCAGTCGTTTTCGGGAATTGTCAAAGGCGGATTGTTGTCGAAACCCTATGACGGCGCACCGGTTACGATCATTTCCTCAAATACGCCGTTTTTCGACAAAATAATTACCGGCAAAGACGGACACTTTACTTTCACCGATTTTGAATTTTCCGACAGCACTTCCTATATTTTACAGGCATTAAATAAAAAAGGGAAAGACATTGTCGAGTTGTATTTAGACGAACGTCCTTTTCCCACGCCCCGCACGGTCGGTTTATTCAAAAAGCCGAACAAGCAAGTTATGACCGAAGAAGATAAGTCCCAAGCAGATAAATATCAGGAATATATCGAAAAAGCCGATTTGAAATATACTTACGAGAATGGCCGTCGCGCAAAGTTTTTGCCGGAATTGGTGGTGAAAGCCGATCGGAAATACAAATCGCCATATTATTTGATTGCTGACAATTCTTTTTCAGAAGAACAAATCGAACATTCTGCTGCCGGTGACGTGCGGGGAGTATTATCTTCTATGCCTGCCGTTAAAGTTACTTTTGATAGAATACGGTTAAAACATATTGGCCCTGACTATTTTAGAGATCCGCCTATGATTGTGATTGATGGGCAAAAAATGGCTTATGGTGGAGATGATGATATAACAGTTCTAAGTATTTTGGGCGAATTGGGAAAGGAAGATATTAGTCATATTGATATTATTCGTAGTCCGGTCAAATTAGCGGCATACGGCTCTTACGGCGGAAGTGGCGGTGTGATAGAGATTTTCACTAAAAAAGGTTATTGGAATATTCGCAAGCCTCGTTTCAATACTCGACAAGTTACGCCGCTGGGTTATCAAACACCGATCGAATTTTATTCACCGCAATATGAAACACCCGAAGCGCGCAAGAATGCGATGGTTGATTTGCGCAGTACAATCTATTGGAAATCCGACGTATTGCTGAACTCCGAAGGCAAAGCGACGGTGGAATTTTACACGGCTGATACTCAAACAACCTATTCAGTGATAATTGAAGGAATTACAACGGGAGGAAAATTGATTTATCGACGAAAACCGGCAGAGATTACGGTAAGATGATTTAATTAATCTCGTAATTCAGTTTGTTTTTACTTTTAGCCGCAGTTTGCTTGCTTTGAAATATTTTCAGGAACAACTGACGGCCTATATGATGTTTTGCCGAATAGGTTTCAAACGTGTCGTTTTGCAGGTCGAAATCCGCCTGCCAGCAGTTTCTCGGCGAGATATAAATGTAAGTGCTGTCCGTTACTGCACTGCCGGAATTGTCGGTTTTAATCAAATCATATCTGTCGGGGGTCATGCAGGTGATTTGTCGCTGCCGGCACTCGGCTTTCAGTTTGCCAATCACCGCGTCGTATTGATCGTAAATCTTTTCCCACGAGAAATTGTCGTAAGCCGTGTTTCCTAACTGCTGAATGGGGCGGATTTGGAGAATATCCAACCGATAAGTGCCGAAAACATCGAAAAAATCGACCAATTCTTCCAAATTATCCTGATTGACCGTGTAATTGATACGCACCTTGAAACCGGGATATTCCTGTTTCAATTCGCTCAAAATCTGCAAAGATTTACAAAACTTTTCGTACGACGCACCTTGCATAAAATATTCGTAGGTTTCTTTGCGGACACCATGTACCGAAAGCGTAACCTCGTTCAAACCGGTTTTCACCAATTCGCGCCACTCGTTCGCATTGAACAAGTTAGCGTTGGTTGTCATAGAAATATAAGGTACTTTTTTCTCCTTTGCTAAACGGATTAACTCCGTATTGTAGGCAAAAAGCGAAGGCTCTGCCCCGCAACCGATTTGCAATTTCAACGCCCGGTGAAAGAAAGCATTCGCCAAGAGGGGTAAATCTTCCTTCCGGAAAGGCTTGCTCAACAATTCTTTACGCCGTTCATCATCACTGAAATAACACATGCGACACCGCAAATTGCAAGCGCAAACCGGGTCAATAAACAATCCGAGATAGCGTTTTCCGAAAATATGAAGCAGATAAATGCCTAAGTTTTTGAGCCTTACGCTTTTGATATGCCTGTTCAGTTTTAGAAAAAAATAAATGTTCTTCATTGATGTGCAAATAAGCGTGTTTTTGCCAACTGTTCGTATTCTGTGTTCGGCTGTCCGTAATTGCAATACGGATAAATACTGATCCCTCCGCGTGGAGTGAAAAATCCGGTTACTTCGATGTATTTGGGATTCATCAGCCGGATTAAATCCTTCATAATGATATTTACACAGTCTTCGTGAAATGCACCATGATTGCGAAAACTGAATAAGTAAAGCTTTAAACTTTTACTCTCAACCATCTTAATATCAGGAATATAGTCGATTTGAATAGTTGCAAAATCGGGCTGTCCGGTAATCGGGCAAAGGCTCGTAAATTCAGGACAATTAAACCGCACCCAATAATCGTTTTCCGTATGCGGATTATCAAACGCTTCCAGCACTTCGGGTGCGTAATCCTGTCGATATTCCGTCTTGTTCCCAAGAACTTTGAGTTGGGTGCAGGGTGCAGGGTGCACGGTACACGATTCGGGTATTGTATTGCTCATATAATTTTTATTTTTATTTTCGTGCACCCTGTACCGTGTACCGTGCACCCAAATACTCGTCCAATCCTTTTTTTCGCAACAAACACGACGGACATTGTCCGCAACCCTCTGCGATAATTCCATTATAACAGGTTAATGTTTCATTTTTAACCAAATCAAATACGCCCAATTCGTCGGCCAACGCCCAAGTATCAGCTTTACTTAACCACATCAACGGCGTGTGAATGATAAATTGTTCGTCCATCGCCAAATTCAGACTAACGTTTGCCGAGCGAATAAACGTATCCCGGCAATCGGGATAACCACTGTAATCCGCTTGTGAAACGCCGGTTACGATGTTGCGTATGCTGTGCGAACGTGCGATAACCGCAGCAAAAGTCAGAAAAAACAGATTTCGTCCCGGAACAAAAGTATTGGGATAAGAATTGTCCGGTTTTTCCTTATCCATTGCCATTTGGTGGTTAGTCAGCGAATTTTCCGCTAATTGGCTGATAACGTTAGCATCCAAAAGTTGGAAGGGAACACCTGCTTTTTCGGCTATTTTTTGAGCGATTTCCACTTCCTTGGCGTGCCGTTGTCCGTAGGTAATACACAAAGTTCGTACCTTTTTAAAATGCTTCAACGCCCAAAAAAGGCAAGTAGTCGAGTCTTGTCCGCCCGAATGAAGCACGAGCGCGCTTTCTATCTGTTCAGCCATAAACTTGGATTTAATTTTGTTTGTTCTTTCCATATTTCAAAATGCAAAATCGTCGAGCCGTCTTCGCGGTCGGTATAAATTTTGCCGATGTCCTGACCGGTTTTCACCGTTTCGCCTTGCTTGACATAGACTTGTTCCAAATAAGCATACAGCGTCAGGTAATTTCCATGCCGGACAATGACCGACGTCTGAAAGCCCGGAACGACGAAAATCCGCGTAACCACGCCGTTGAAAACCACTTTTGCCGTGTTTCCGGAAGTGGTTTTGATGTCAATTCCGTTGCTGTTATACACAACATTTTTCAATTCTTCGTGCTGTTGCTGGCCGAAATAACCGACAATCCGGTAGTTTCCTTTGAGCGGAAAAGGCAACCGGCCTCTGTTCGCCGAAAAATCAGTCGAAAGGTTTTGCTCCTCTTTCGTCATGGCATAACCGCCGGTAGTTTCGGCTTTACGTTGCGTTTTCGGCTGAGCTTTGGCCGCTTTCTGCGCCGCCGCAATTTCTTCGGCGATAATCTTTTCAATCTGCCGGTTTAATGCGTCCGCTTGTTTTTTCTTTGTGGTCAAATCCGCTTGCATTTTTTTTGCATCTTTCTTTAAGACAGCCACTTCCGTCTTCCGGTTATCCTCCTCAATATGCAATTTTTTCTCTTCGTTTTGTTTCACAGCGACCAAATGCTCCTTTTCGCCCCTACTCTTTTCCAATATTTTTTTTTCCGTAATGATTTTTTGTTGTTGTACTAAAATCTCTCCGGCCTGCTTTTTGCGCCACGAAGCATATTCTTTCAGATAGATCACGCGCCGGAACGATTGCGCAAAATCTTTGGCGGAAAGGATAAACAGCAACGACGATTGATTGTTTTTCTGCTTGTACATCATTTGTATCGACGCGCCGTATTTTTCCTTTTTTACTTTCAAACTTTTCTCCAGATTTCGGATTTGCAGTTCTTTAAATTGAATTTCCTCGTCTAAAACATGTATTTCTCTTCCTAAAACAGTAACCAGCTCTTTCCGTGTATTAATTTGCTGGGCAAGCATATTCAATTGATTGAGGACGTTCGTTGTTGTCTTTTTGTTTTCCGAAAGCAAGTTGCTCGTATTTTCGATTTCAGACAAAAGCTGTTTCCGTTTCGTTTCCAACTCTCTCGTCCGTATAGATTGTGCGGAAACGGACAGCGTGGCCACTAACAAAATAAAAATAATCCGTATTCTCATAACAAATTTTTAATTAATTGAACGGCTTCGGACATCGGAATTCGCTGGTATCGTTCGGGAAAACTACTGTCAATCGAAAAAGGCGTATTCAGGTCAATCGTTTTGTAAAACAAATCCATCGTATAACGCTCGCTTGCCACCGGAAATATTAATTTTTTCTTTACCGGCGTAATTTCTGTTCTACCGGGAACAAATAATTTATCGGTCAGTTGGCCTTCCAATTCATAATAATCGAAATCAAAATCAGCGTTCGCCTTTACTGCTTCCATCGTTTCGGAAAAATAAGATTTGTGTAACCGGTCGATTATCAATAACTTATCCGGCGTAATCACCACCCGAAACGCTTCCGTTCCCAACAACGGAATGCGGAAAGAAAGCTGAATCGCCTTCCCTTTGAGAATGCGCAACTGCGCGTCGACCGAAAATTCGTTGTCTTTCTTTTCCTGTGGTATTGTCATTTGCACATTGGACAAAAGCGTGAGAAAAGTTTCCGGCGCAACGACCGCCTGTTTCGTACTTTTACAGGCATAAAAACCAGTTAGAAAGCATATTAACAAGATAAATTTACTTTTTGTCTTCATAATACCTTTTATCCTTAATTTTTTTCTTCAGCAATTTTGTATTTTCTTTCTCTTCTTCTTTCATTTGCAAGGCTTTTTTCCATTCTTCTACCGCCTTTTCGGGATTATCCGTTTTATATAAAATGTCACCATAATGCTCTGTGATTTCGGAACTTAACGTGTTGCTTTTAGCTACCGCACTCTCGATATAAAACTTGGCCAGCGAATAAATTCCTTTCTGAAAAAGCACCCACGCATACGTGTCGATGTAGGTCGGATTGTCCGGCTGAAGCTGTATGCAACGCGCAGCCATGCGTTCGGCTTTGTCCAACTCCATTTTTTCGACAGACAGATAATAGGCATAATTGTTCAGGACACCGATATTGTTTTCGTTGTATTCCAACGCTTTGTCATAAGCGTCAAAAGCCTCGTTTTCATTCCCCAACAAATGGGAGACATCGCCGATTTGGCCGTAAAAATTAGAAAACATCAAATGATTGTCTTCCGGAATAATCGCCAATCCCTGCTGATAAACAGCCAACGTTTTTACGTAATCTTTTTTAAGGTAATAAGCAGCCCCTTTGTAAAAATAAAATTCGGGAATATCGGGAAAATAAATCAACGCATTGTCGCAAATCGAAATTATTTCGTCCGCATTTTCCTGTTGCAGAGCGACTTGCAACAACAACGTCCAAGCTTCCATATTGGCCGGAAACTTGGTGACCAACTTTTTGATTTCACTAACGGCTTCGTCGTCTTTCCGTAATGATTTATACAACTGATATTTTTGCAGCGAAATCATTTCATTCACGCCCACATTGTCCTCCAGCGCGTTCAATGCGCCAATCGCCTTGTCAGTATCTTTTTTTTGCAGATACAAATTGCTCAAATAATAATATAATTCGGCTTTCGACGGATTTTTTTTGACCAATTCTTCGTAAAGTATAATAGCGGTGTCATACTGTTCCATTTCGAGGCTCAAATCGGCCAACGACATCTGGTATTCCAAATTGTCGGGCGTGTATCTAACAGCCTTTTGTAAAGCGTCTAACGCCAAATCGTTCTGCTCATACATTAAATAATATTGAGCAATTTCGTACAAACCGGCCGACGAAGTGGAATCGATTTTTAAGGCTTCTTGCAAGGCATTAAACGCCTCAGTGTGTTCGTTTTTGTATTTCAAACGAAGGGCTTCCAGAAAGAAATCGTCGAATGTTTTCGGCTCTTTCTGAAGAATAACCGGCTCATCTGCAAACAGATAGATACAAAAAAACAAAGCCGGCAAAATCAATAACCCTTTTTTCATGCTCAAACGCCTGTGTGTCCGAAACCGCCTGCCCCGCGAGCGGTTTCATTTAATGTTTCCGATTGCTGCCATTCAATCCGCTCGTGTTTCGCTATCACCATCTGGCAGATACGTTCGCCGTTGTTAATCACAAACGGCTCTTTCGAGAGGTTAATGACAATCACTTTGATTTCGCCCCGATAATCGGCATCAATCGTTCCGGGCGAATTGACCAACGAAATACCGTGTTTAATGGCTAATCCGCTTCGCGGCCGAATTTGCGCCTCGTAGCCTGACGGCAGTTCAATAAACAATCCGGTCGGTATCAACGCCCGTTCCAACGAATTCAGCGTAACCGGCTCGTCGAGATTAGCACGTAAATCCAAACCCGCCGACTGCGGTGTTTCATACTCCGGCAACGCATGGGTGGATTTATTAATCACTTTTACGTTCATATTGTCGTATATTTTGTGATGTGTAATATTTTATCAAATAATCTCTTATTTCGTCAACTGATGGAGCAACAGCAACGATTGTTCCTTTTTCGTCTATCAAGAATTCACTGCCGGCTACATTACCTATTCCATATTTAATCCATATCTGGTCTGAACCATTAATTTCTATCAGATTTTCCCAAGGGTAATTATCCCTTTTTATGACTGCTTCGGCTTTCAACGTACACTTTAAAGAGCCGGTTGGTTGAGGATTACAACCGGAAACTACTAAATTGCCTGACATTAGCAAACATAATGTACAGATAAGATACAATTTATTCATATTCTTTAATTTAAAGTGAACTGCTTTTTCGACGATGTTTCTGCTGCTGATGTACAATTCTTAAATATATACAAACATACAACATTTTCTTTATCTTTGCAAGTAAAATTTATATTCAAATTCAATGAGTAAAAAAAAATTAGGAATATTCGGCTGGTTTTTTCTTGGATTTATCGCTCTCAGTCAGGCGCAAACCGAAGATAAACCGTTTATTTCGCCCGCTGTTGTAACGGATTATGTACAAAAGTTCAATCAAAAGGATAATGAGCTTTACAAGCAGTTTATTCCGAACAACGAGGCCGGCGATTTTCTCGCGCAACGTATTCCGCGCTTTGAATGTCCCGATAAAGAATTGGAAGAAATTTTTTATTTCCGGTTTTGGACCTATCGCAAACATATCAAGCAAACACCTGACGGTTATGTGATTACCGAATTTTTGCCCGCTGTTCAATGGTCGGAAAAATACAACGCCATCCCCTGTGCAGCGATGTTTCATTTCAACGAAGGACGTTGGCTGAATAGTCCTGAATTTCTGAACAGTTATGCGTATTTCTGGTTGAGAGGAGGTGTCGGGTTACGCAGTTACAGTTTTCCGATAGCGCATACCTTATATAATTACTATCTGACGACCGGTAACGATTCGTTGATACTTGATCTTTTGCCGGACTTGATTGCCAATTATGAGGCATGGGTGAAAGAACGGCGCGACGCGAACGGATTGTTTTGGCAAATCGGCAACAGTGACGGCATGGAGATGTCGGTGGCTGCTTCTTTGCTGAACACCGACGAACATTATCGCGCCACTATCAATTCCTATCTGTTTGCCGAAGCGCATGCGATTTCGTTGATAGCCCGGCATGCCGGAAAACCGGAAATTGCCGAACGTTTTCATAAGGAAGCCGAATATATCCGCAGGTTACTTTATACGAAACTTTGGGACGACAAAACCGGTTTTTACAAGGTTGCGCCGCGCGTGAAAAATCCGGAAACTCCGCTTACGTTGGTTGATGTCCACGAACTGCATGGCTATACGCCTTGGTTTGCAGAAGCGTTAATTCCACCTAAAAAACAGACCATCGCATGGAAGCAACTATTTGATACGCAAGGGTTTTATGCCCCTTTCGGCCCCACAACTGCCGAGCAACGCCATCCGGGTTTTAAGATTGCCTACGAAGGACACGAATGCCAATGGAATGGGCCGAGCTGGCCGTATGCTACCTCTATTACGCTAATTGGTCTGGCTAATCTGCTCAACAATCAAAAGCAAAACATCGTAGGAAAAAATGAATATTTTGATTTACTGCAAATTTATGCACACAGCCAACATCTGACCAAAGAAGACGGTACGGTTGTCCCATGGATTGACGAAAACCTAAATCCATTCACCGGCGATTGGATTTCACGTACCCGACTGAAAACGTGGCAAAATGGCACGTGGTCGGCCGAAAAAGGCGGTGTAGAACGCGGAAAAGACTACAACCATTCCGAATTTTGCGATTTGGTGATCACCGGATTGGCCGGCATCCGTCCGCAAGAAGGCAAAAAATTGACCGTCAATCCGTTAATTCCGGCAGACAAATGGGACTATTTTTGTTTAGATAATTTGCATTACCAGGGACATCAACTTGTAGTGGTTTATGACAAATATGGCACAAAATACAATCGCGGAAAAGGCTTAATGGTCTTTGTCGATGGCATTTTACAGGCAAAATCAAACAAAATTCAAAAATTGACGGTATCTTTGTTCTCGTAAAACGTATTATTATGGTACAAAAAATACTTTCATACAAAGACGCTTTCGCTCGTTTGCAGAAAATACAGGAACAGATTGAAAGCAACCAATTAGATGTGGATGAATTGACTTCGGTGTTGAAGGAAGCGGCCGGCTTGTTGAAAATCTGCAAAGACAAATTATTTGCCGTGAGTGAAGAAACGAAAAAAATTCTGGAGGATATTCAATGAGAACCCCACAACTTCTTTCAAACAAATATGCCATTATCGTGGCCGGCGGAAGTGGTACGCGCATGGGTACGGACATTCCTAAACAGTTTCTTTTGTTGAATGGAATCCCGATTTTGATGCAAACCATCAATACTTTTTACGATTACGACCCGCAAATCACGATTATTGTCGTCTTGCCCGAAGAACAAAAAAATTATTGGCAGAAATTATGTACGGAACATCGTTTTAACCGTCAACATACGGTCGTTACCGGCGGAATGACACGTTTTCATTCGGTCAAAAATGCGTTAAAATACGTTCCGGAAAATGCTTTTGTCGCCATTCACGACGGTGTCAGGCCATTGGTGAGTCGCGAAATCATTACCCGCACTTTTGAAGCGGCAGAAAAAGCTAAAGCAGCCTGTCCGGTCATTCCGCTAACGGATAGCATTCGAAAAAAAGTAAGAGGAATGACCAAACAAGTCAACCGGAGAAATTATTTTTTGGTGCAAACACCTCAGGTTTTTTCGAGCAGTTACATTATCGAGGCTTACAAGCAGGATTTTGTGAATACTTTTACCGACGACATTTCCGTTTTTGAGTCGTATCGTCAGCGTCGGCCGGTCCTGGTGGAAGGAAGCCCCGAAAACATCAAAATAACGACGCCTGTCGATTTAATCATTGCAGAAGCTATCTTGAAGTGTCGGACTTGAGTCAACAAAATATTATGTACCTGCAAGGGGTCGGCCCCAAAAAAGCAGCCGTTTTACGAAGCGAAATCGAAGTCGTTTCGTGGGAGGACATGCTTTATTATTTTCCGTATAAATACATCGACCGAAGCAAGATTTTCACCATTCGCGAAATCGACGGAAATATGCCTTATATTCAACTGAAAGGAAAAATCAGTCATTACGAAGTGGTAGGTGAAGGCAGTGGCCGGCGTCTAACCGCTTCTTTTCACGATGCGACCGGCTCGATTGAGCTGGTTTGGTTTCGCCTAATTAAGCAAATTCCAGATATATATAAGGTAGGAAAAGAATATATTTTGTTTGGTAAACCGACGCTTTTCGGCCATCGAATCAACATTGCACACCCCGAACTGGAAACGGAAGACAAGTTTTTTGAGGGCGAAGTCGGTGTGCAGGGGCAGTATAACACGACCGAAAAGATGAAAAATGTTTTTCTTCATTCGCGCGCCCTGCAAAAAATTATTGCCCAAATCCTGGAGAATGTCAAAACGTCTTTGGACGAAACACTGAATGACGAAGTGATTTCCAAAGCGTATTTGATTTCGCTTGACGAAGCCATTCGCAATATTCATTTTCCGAAATCACCCGAATTATTGCGGAAAGCGCAATACCGGCTGAAACTGGAAGAACTTTTTTATTTACAACTCCATATTTTACAGGTAACAAAATACCGTGAAAAAAGGCTCGGCGGATTTGTATTTTCCAAAGTCGGCGATTACTTTAACAATTTCTATCAAAAGAATTTACCATTTGAATTGACTAATGCACAAAAGCGAGTTGTACGTGAAATCCGACAAGATACTTACACCGGTCGCCAAATGAACAGGCTGTTGCAAGGCGATGTGGGAAGCGGAAAAACGCTCGTCGCACTTCTATCCATTCTGATTGCGTTGGATAATGGGTTTCAGGGCGCAATTATGGCACCGACCGAAATTCTGGCAACACAGCATTACGAAACCATTCGCGAATTAGTGCGCGGATTGGGCATTGAAGTCGCTTTGCTGACGGGCTCGACGAAAAAGAAAGAACGCGGAATCCTTTTGCCGAAAATCAAAAACGGCGAAATCCAAATCCTGATCGGCACACATGCTTTGATTGAAAATACGGTCGAATTCGGCAATCTGGGATTAATTATTGTTGATGAGCAGCATCGCTTTGGAGTAGCGCAACGCGCGAAATTGTGGAAGAAAAACGCTGTTTCACCGCACGTATTGGTTATGACGGCAACGCCCATTCCGCGCACGCTCGCCATGACGGTTTATGGTGATTTGGACATTTCGATTATCGACGAGCTGCCTCCGGGACGCAAACCGGTCAAAACCATGCACGTATATAGTGCGAAGCGGAATAATTTGTACGATTCCGTCCGAAAACAGTTGCAAGAAGGACGGCAAGTGTATATCGTTTATCCGTTGATTGAAGAAAGTGAAAAAATAGATTTGAAAAACTTGCAGGAAGGTTTTGCACATACGAAAGAAATTTTTCCCGAATACAAAGTCTGTATGGTACATGGCAAAATGAAACCTGCTGAAAAAGAGGTGGAAATGCAGAAATTTGTGTCGGGCGAAACACAAATCATGGTGGCGACGACGGTGATCGAAGTCGGCGTGAATGTGCCGAACGCGTCGGTCATGATTATTGAAAATGCCGAACGCTTTGGACTTTCGCAATTGCACCAGTTGCGCGGACGCGTTGGGCGCGGGGCAGACCAATCGTTCTGTATCTTGCTGACTAAATACGAATTATCCGAAAATACCCGCAAGCGTTTGTCGATTATGACGGAAACGAACGATGGTTTTGTGATTGCCGAAGAAGACTTGAAATTGCGCGGCCCCGGCGATTTGGACGGCACACAGCAAAGCGGTGTCGCTTTCAACTTGAAAATCGCCAACCTTTCGCACGACGGACAAATTTTGAGTTATGCCCGCGATTTATCCCGCGCTATTTTAGACGACGACCCGATGTTGGAAAAACCACAAAACGCGATATTGAAACAGCAACTAAAAAAATTAAACAACCAACATCAAATGGGTTGGTTTATGATTAGCTGAATTATTACCTCTCCAAACGGCCGGAGTTTGATTGAAAGAGCAAAAAATCGTTTCTTTTTGAAATTATTTTCCGATTTTACAGCTAAATTCAACGAATTGCTGAAACCCGATTTGCGCATTTACTCCCTTATCCGGCTGGGTATCAACGATAACGAAAAAATAGCCCAATTCCTGTGTTATTCCGTCAATACGATTTATGCCTACAAAACCAAAATCAAGAACAAAGCCCTGGCTTCCAACGAGGAATTTAAACAAAAAGTGATGGAAATCAAGTCAATATAATTAACAAAACAAAATTTATTTGATAATTTGTTTATTCTTTGATTATCTTCTTCGTAATGCTTTGATTGCCGACAAAGATTTTTGCAAAATACACGTCTTTCGGCAAATGCGAAACGTCGATGGTATTAGACTTTCCATATTTCCAAAATATGGAAAGTCTTACGGTGCGACCGGAAATATCTGAAATTTCTACCTTTTCAATGGGTTGTCCCGAATTTATAAACAACTCGTTTTCAACAGGATTGGGATATATAACCACATCTGTTTTGTCGACAATGTTTTTTATTCCGGTTATAGAAGCCTCTATCGGTAATGGATTCGATGGATTGCCGTAAAAGGATGCCCTTCAATTTGGGGATAGTGTTGCAATAAAACACTGCCTCTACACTCATTTCCGGAAAATGTGCCGATTTCAAGCCGGTCGCCTTGCCATTCCACATCATCGTCCAACACAATATATGTGAGGGTCATATTGTTTGAATAACGATGTACATCTACCGTCCAGTGCAGTTGTGGCGTGTTTTCGCTGTTGCGCAATGCCGGAGCATGAGAAACAGGGGCCGCTTCCGGATAAATCAATGTTTCTGTTTATATAATGAATACAAAGTTATTACTTTTTTGTTGTTATGCCCAATCATTTCCATGCGATTTTGGAAATAACGGAAAAAAATGACCTGTTTTCATTCCCACTCGATTGTGGCAGGCGGTTTGGAACTAATATCATACACCACGCGATTGACTCCGCGTACTTTATTAATAATTTCGTTCGATATTTTCGCTAAAAAGTCGTAAGGCAGATGCGCCCAATCGGCAGTCATAGCGTCCATCGAAGTAACCGCGCGCAAAGCGACCGCATTTTCATACGTGCGTTCGTCTCCCATCACGCCTACGGATTGCACCGGCAACAAAACTACGCCTGCTTGCCAAACGTCGTCGTACAAATTCCAATCGCGCAAGCCCTGAATAAAAATATCGTCGGCTTCCTGTAAAATTCGCACCTTTTCGGGCGTAATATCGCCCAGAATACGGACACCCAAACCCGGACCGGGAAACGGATGGCGTTTAATCAAATGCTCTTTCATGCCCAACTCTCGACCGACTTTCCGCACTTCGTCTTTGAATAGCAACCGAAGCGGCTCAACTAGTTTCAAGTTCATTTTTTCGGGCAGTCCGCCAACGTTGTGATGTGATTTAATGGTCGTTCCGGTAATCGAAAGCGACTCGATAATATCAGGATAAATCGTTCCCTGCGCCAGCCATTTAATGTTTTCAAGTTTTTGTGCTTCCCGGTCGAAAATATCAATAAACCCTTTGCCGATAATTTTCCGCTTCTTTTCCGGCTCTTTCACACCTGACAACGCCTGATAAAAATAATCTTTGGCGTCGATGCCCAACACGTTTAAACCCAAATGCGCGTAATCTTTCAATACTTTTTCAAACTCATTTTTCCGAAGCAAGCCGTTATCCACGAAAATACAGGTCAGATTTTTGCCGATAGCTTTGTTCAGCAATACCGCACTCACCGACGAATCTACCCCACCCGACAACGCTAAAATCACTTTGTCGTTTCCTAATTGCTCTTTCAAACGTTGTACGGTCGATTCGATAAAGTTAGCAGGCGTCCAATCTTTTTTCGCATTGCAAATTTCAAGAAAATTCTCCAATACCGTCATTCCGATTTCCGTGTGAAAAACTTCGGGGTGAAACTGCACCGCATACGTTTTTTCGCCTTCAATGCGGTAAGCGGCGCAAGGCACATCTTTCGTATTGGCAATAATCGTAAAATGTTCGGGAATAACCGTAATCGTATCACCGTGCGACATCCATACCTGTGAATTGCCGGAGATATTTTTCATTAACCGGCCGGCTTTGTCCGTCGGCGTCAGCAGGGCGCGTCCATATTCGCGCGAGTCGCCTTTTTTCACTTTTCCACCCGAACTGTACGCCAGATATTGCGCACCGTAGCATATACCAAGTATCGGATATTTGCCTCGTATTGCGGATAAATCCGGTTTAAATGCTTCGGGGTCATTCACCGAAAAAGGACTTCCCGACAAAATTACACCGATAACCGACTTGTCTTCTGCGGGAAATTTATTGTACGGCACAATCTCACAATACATATTTAATTCGCGCAACCGCCGTCCAATCAACTGCGTCGTCTGCGAGCCAAAATCCAGAATAATGATTTTTTCCATGCTACAATCAAATTTACGGCAAAGGTACGAAAAAACTTTTACCTGTCGAAATATACCGTATTTACGGTATTTTCCGGAAAATAAACAGTCCTTAACTTTGCATCTCCATTTTATTAATTTATTAAATAGGTTTAGTTATGAAAAGATGTTTATATCTCTCGTTGTTATTTTTCGCAGTTATCACTGCAAAAGCATCGGATGGAAACGATACGCAAGAGGTGATTCGTATTAAAAGTGTGAAGTTTGCGCTTCCTTTGGTAGAACAGTGGATTTCCGAATATGCCAAAGTAAATCCGGATGCCCGCATTGTGATTGCGGATAAGGATACGGAAGCAGAGGAAATTGATATTCAACTTTTGATATCCGACGTACAAAAAGAAAATGCGTATTCGAATCAATTTTATTCTTCGGTAGGCCGGTATGCCATTTTGCCGATTGCCGGTAAAAACAATGTGTTGCTGAACGATTTGAATAAGAAAAAGTTGAATTCCAAACGGTTAAAAGAATTATTTTTTGAGAAAGATGTTTTGGATGATGATTATGAACCGGCGAAAGACAAATACAATGCGACGGTTTATTCAGGCTATAATTCGTCTTCCGTCACACAACCGTTTGCCCTCCATTTCGGCTATGAGCCGTCTAATCTGAAAGGTAAAAAAATATCGGGTGATGATATTTATCTGATCAATGCGGTTCAAAAAGATAATACCGGAGTCAGTTTCAATAACTTAAATTATATCTACGATTTAAATTCCCGTCAATTGAAAAAGGAAATCGCGCTGCTTCCGTTAGATTTGAAGAAAGAATACAATGAAGTGCTGGCGGAATCGAATTTGGACAAGCTGATTGGTCTATTGGAAGAAAAAGGGATCGAACTCATTCCGGTGGAAGAAATCGGTTTTGTTTTTCAAAATCAGGTGGATTTACAAGTGAAAAATTTTCTTCAATGGGTATTGTCGGAAGGACAAACTTATAATCACCAATACGGATTTCTAAATTTGGATGAAAAAACGTTGAATCAACAAAAAGAACGGATAGAAACCCGTTTGTTGACATATAATTAAAAAAGATTGTATCGACAAAAAAATAAATCAACATAATATTTTCACAAATAGCAAAATGAAAAAACAATTTTATCTTTTATTCGTGTCTTTTATTTTTTCGATTAACGCTTATGCGCAAACAGTCATAAGCGGAAGAGTAATTGATGCAAAGACACAAGAGCCTATTATCGGGGCTTCGGTTGATGTAAAATCAGCCACCGAAGGAGCAGTTACAGACTATGACGGTCATTTTGAGTTTAGAACAAACCGGTCGTTTCCGCTGTCTTTAACGGTGCGTTTTATCGGTTACAAAACGCAAGAGATTGATGTTTACGAAAATGAACCTATTGAAGTTGCTCTCACCGAAGATGTTAATTTATTAAATGAGGTGGTGGTTACCGCATTGGGAATCAGTAAAGAGAAAAAATCGTTAGGTTATGCTACACAAAATGTTAAAGGGGATGAACTGAATGGAAATACCTCTACGAATATTGTGAACGCTCTCGCCGGAAAGGCGGCAGGTGTGCGCATCACCAACGGTTCGGGCGATATTGGAGGATCTCGTATCATCATTCGTGGTGAAACATCTATTGCAGGCAACAACCAACCGCTTTTTGTGGTGGACGGTGTGCCTATTGACAACTCTCAATTGAATGTGGGAGACCAGTACCGCGACTTCCGCAATGCGGTTGCCGACTTAAATCCCGATGATATTGAATCTCTCAATATATTGAAAGGACCGAATGCAGCCGCTTTATACGGTTCACGAGCTGCACATGGTGTGATTTTGATTACAACCAAAAAAGGAACCGTACAAAAAGGTTTAGGCATCAATGTAACTGCCGGTGTATCCTTTGCGAATATAGTAAACCTGGCAAAATATCAAAATGAATTTGGCCAAGGAACCGAAGGTGAGTTTAGCTTTGTAGATGGTAAAGGCGGCGGTGTAAACGACGGTTATGATGAAAGTTGGGGGCCTCGCCTTGACGGACGGCTTATTCCACAATTCGATAGCCCGATTGTTAATGGCGTACGCCAAGCAACTCCTTGGGTGGCACATCCTAACAATGTGAAAGACTTTTTTGAAACCGGCGTTACGCAGGATTACGGCATTTCTATTGCCAATGCCGGTGATAAATACAACTACCGGTTGGGAACTCACTATCAAGATCAGACAGGTACTGCGCCGAATACACGTATTAAGAAAACAAATTTCTCATACAGTGGCGATTACGAATTGACAAAACGCATCAAAATAGGTGCAAACGTTAATTACATCGTGACGGATGCGCCGAATATACCCGGTACCAGTAACGGCAGCGGCAGTAGCTTGCGCGGAAACAACATTATGTTGCAATTCTTGTGGTTTGGTCGCCAAGTGGATACCAAATCCTTGAAAAAAGG
>BNTW01000011.1 GCA_025996895.1 Bacteroidia bacterium
ATAAAATTAGCAGTTTTACCACTAATTTACGAATTTTCAAATCAAATCGAAAAATCAAAGAACGCCTGTATGTAATTGTATATCAATTAATTACAATGAAATGTTAAAAGTTAACGCAAAACTACTAAATGCTCTTTATAAAATTATATGGCTTCTTTATAAATCTCAAAATTTTCACCACTATAGTTCCAATTCTATATTCCCTTGACTGTTGCCATTTAATTCTCGTTTCTTCGATATAAAATACAGCTCTTTCTTTAATAAGCACATCATCAGTCTTAACAATAGCACTAAAACCACTTATATCATCATAATTAGCAATAATGCGATCAATATATCTAACTAAAATATTAGGATGCAAAAAGCATCTTAAATTCAAGTCCCAATCCGCCCACACTTTATATTTTAAATCAAATAAACCAATCAATGCAAATATATCTTTTTTATAAAAAATAGCCTGATGAGATATATTTTGATAAAATAACTTGACTCTATCAAACTCACCGGCATAAATATCATTTGACTTCTTCATTACTACATTACCATATATAAAAGAAACTCCATCATCTTCTTTTATAAATGAACTAATATCTGACAATACTTCAGCATCGTATAAAACATCATCACTCCCCAAAAAATACAACCATTCACCATTTGCTCTATCAATTCCTTTGTTCATCGCATCATAAATACCTTCATCTTTTTCGGAAAAGATTTTTATTCTGTCATCATTAAAATATTTCACGATTTCTAAAGTGCTGTCTGTGGATAATCCGTCCATTATCAAAATTTCAAAGATTTTGAAATTTTGATTAACAATACTTTCCAAACATTTCTGTAATGTTTTTTCAGAATTGTATGTTGGTATTATAATTGAAAAGAATGGCATCATTCTGTTATTCATCAATTATTTTTTTATTATTGTTCTATTAGGCAATACTTTATCTATTATTTGCATTTTTTCTTTACTGTAATTATATCTTTCCGCATAAGAAACAAATTCTGAAACTACATTTAGAACATCTTTCGAAATTTTTTCAGCGTTTTTTATTCCAACTTTTTCAGCGATTGTCAATAGATCTTTATGGATAATATTTTCTGTTTTCCCGTTCACTTTGATATTGTGCTTTCTCAACCAATAACTATTCGGGTCGTAAGAGAAAATCAAATCGTAGGCAGGTGCAAGTTTCCATTTGTTGTTTTGGTAAATGAACGTAAAGTTTTTAGTGTGGTCGTCGTGGTTAAACGCAACTACATTGAAAACCATTCTTCTGAAAAGTTGCTCCTTGTCCTTATAATCGGTTTGCAGCAGATTCAAAATTCTAAAAATATCTTCATAATCAATTAGATACGGTTGTCGAAAATCAACACCTGTCAATGCACAAAGCGACTGAATATGAACTTTTTCGCCATTTGGCCGGTCAAATCTTTCAGTCATAAAATGACTTCTTCCGTTTTCCCTAAAAAGTTGACACTCGGTCATCTCTATCCCGCAATCAACAGCCATTTTGTAATAAATAAATTCTAAAACTCCGTATTCATTCGACTCTATTTCTTGTCCGTTTTTCAGCCCATCGAACTTGATAAGATAATATTTGAAATTGCCTTTATGCAAAATATCGCCGGCTTTGATTTCCTGTGTTTTTTCATTAATGGCAATCAGTGCTTTTGCCCTTGCACCACCAACAGACGAACCAATACGCAATAGTGTAGAAAGAGATTGATGGTAATCGTTGAGCGGCACACTTTCGTTATCCCGTTTGAAGTAAATTTTATTGGCAACTTCCAATAAATCGGATATATCAATGCGTGCATCATGCAGTTTTTCCTTGATTGCAGGCTCATATTCCAACGCACCCATTCCGCGATTGCCTACATAACAAAGTTTTTCCAATGAATTTAGCATTTGTTGAGAAACATTGCTTTGTTGCAACCATTCCAAAAACATTTTATTTCCAAAATCGTCGGGCAAACTGTCGGCAAGCATCGGCGGCAATCCTTTGAAAGTTTCAAAATTGTAAGTACGTTTATCAAATTCAAAAACCTTGTTTTCCAAAGGCAAAAGCAGAGGTGAAAGCAATATGCCCGTTTTCAGAAAATCGGGGTGGTATTGAAAATAGATTTTATCGGCTGTTTCGTCATAATCGCAAACACCGACAAGTTGCCCCTGATATTTTACTCTTAAACTGTTCATTTTTTGACTCTTGCGCGAGTTGTTTTTATTTTGCCGATTTTTTGCTCTATTTCATATTTCTGCATTGGCGTAAGTTCGGGTATTTTATAAACGTCTAAAATTTGTTCCAACAGATTGAATTTTCGGGAAATAGCAATCAATGTCGCCAATGATGTTTTACCGGTGCGTTCAATTTTTGAAAGCTGATCTTTGGAAATGCCAATATTGTCAGCCAATTCCTGCTGCGTGAGATTGTCGTTTATTCTTCTCTGTTTCAAGTGTTTTCCTATTTCAGACAAGATTTCCGAATCAGTTTTTATATAGGCCGAATTTAGTATATTGAGCATAAAATTGCCGTTTTAATTATGCAAAGATACATATTTATTTTAATTTCACAAGATAAGCAGTAAAAAATTCATATTTAACTCACAAGAAGATTGAAAAACATAGCTTGATGACAAATATTTTTTTGTTCTATTTTCTCTTTCGTGAAAAATCCATCATAAATACCTTTAATAGGCATTATTAATTATCAACTCTTTTCGATGTTCTTATTCTTTTGGGTGTTTTCCCTTTCAATTTCAGTAACACCACTGGACTGAACCGATACCCTTTTATTCGTCTGCCTAATTCTTTTATGATGGCAGTGTTGCTCATTTCATTCCAATCCATATTACCGCCTTTAAACTGCACAAAGGTAATGAATTTTATTTTATTATCATTGCAAATGCTATGATTAAATACATTTTTATCTTATAATAGCAGTATATACTATTATTTTAGATTGCTTTTTTATGTAATATACTATTCTTGAATTTTATATATGATTGGTATAAACACAAATCTCCGTATATAATAATACTTAAACACATCATAAAATCTGCTATTGTCCGGGATTTACAAAATAAAAGAACCGAAAATCGTATGAGTTTTATTCTACTTAAACTATGAGAAGCAACAAGTGAAGTAAGATAATTTTGTAAGTTATTCCAAATAAGTATCCACGATTGTGTATTTCTTTTTTCATAACGAAGAATAAAATAGAACATTGTAAAATATGATGGCATAACAACGTTATAAAACTTTTTTTCTTCTGTCCAATTTTGCCTGGTAATAGATGTTTGTACAATACGATATTTTGTAACGATATCTTTCGTACCGTACATCTTAAAATATTTAGAAAGCCTAAGTTGAAACAACCAATCCTCTGAAATGTAATGCTTATCAAATTGAAAACCAATTTTTTTAATAGCCTCTATCTTAATTAGAGCAGTCTGATTATAAAAGAAGAAAACCTTGATTATTTCGTGAAATATATTACCCGAATAACAACTAAAAGAAGCTTTGAAATATGAATCATCTACGATGGTATTTCCGATTTCGTCTATGCTCATCATATCTCCATAAACCAAAGCATAAGATTCATCCAAACTTTCAAAAATCATTACTTGATTTTCTATTTTTTGTGGTAAAATCACATCGTCTAATGCTAATAATTGCAGATATTTGCCGCTAATTACTTTTAATGCTTTATTCAGAGTATTACTAACTCCAATATTTTTTTCATTTTTAATAAAATAACAATTCAAATGATTGTTTTTCTTTATCCAATTCTCAATTATTTCTACAGAATTATCTGTGGAACAATCATCGGTAATTATTATTTCTATATTTGAATAGGTTTGATTTTTGATACTATCCAGTGATTCTTCAACAAAACGCGCTTGATTATAGCAAGTTGCAATTATACTTACCAAAGGCATATTTTGTTCTTTTATTTCCATAAATTCACAATTCCAATTACTCTATTTACTTCATCTCCTGTCATCACCGGACTCATCGGCAAAGATAATACTTCTTTGTGAATTTTCTCAGTAATCGGAAAACTTAAATTGTTCCACTCTCTATAACACGCCTGTTTATGCGGCGGAATTGGATAATGAATAACAGTTTGTACGCCGTTTTCTGTCAAATAATTCTGAAATTCATCACGTTTCTCTGTTCTTACAACAAACAAATGAAAAACGTGTTCCTGTTCGTTTTCAGGCATTTGCGGAAGAATGATTTTCGGATTTTTTATTTCGGCTATATAACGTTTGGCTATATTCCGCCTTTTGGCATTTTCATCATCAATATATTTAAGTTTTACATCAAGAACGGCTGCCTGAATTTCGTCCAAACGAGAATTGTAACCAATATAGTCAAATACATATTTTTGGCTTGAACCATAGTTTGCTAATGTACGCACTACCTTTGCCAATTCGTCATCGTTGGTGGCTACTGCACCACCATCGCCCAACGCGCCAAGATTTTTACCCGGATAAAAACTAAAACCTGCTGCATCGCCCAAATTTCCTGTACGTCTTTTATTACATGTAGAACCGATTGCCTGTGCATTGTCTTCTACTATTTTCAAATTGTATTTTTTTGCCAAATCGGTTAATTTCTCCGACCAAACAGCACGTCCATACAAATGCACAATCAGGATGGCTCTGGTTTTAGAAGTAATTTTTTCTTCTATTTTTTCTATATCAATATTATAAGTGGCAATATCCGGTTCAACCAATACCGGTTTTAGTCCATTGTCGGATATTGCTAAAATAGAAGCGATATAAGTATTTGCAGGCACAATCACTTCATCGCCGCGCTGCATAACACCCATTTCGATATATGCACGGAAAATCAGTCTCAACGCGTCCAAACCATTGGCTACGCCGATAACATTTTTGCTGCCGATAAATTTCGACAGATTTTGTTCAAAATTTTTCACTTCCTCTCCTAAAAGATACCAACCCGAACGAAATGTTTTTAATATTCGCTCTTCGATTTCTTGTTGATGGGCAAGATTGATTTTTTGTAAATCAAGGAATTTTATCATCTCAATTTATTATTTAACAACCATTTCCAAACAGGCAAGATTCTGATTGTCAGATTGTTTTCTATTATTGTATTTTCTTCGTCCCAAGTGAGCAACAGCAGATTATTACAGTGTAATTCACCTGCCGCTTCGGTTAATGCCGAAATTTCACGTTTCAAAGTTTTTGGATTGGAAATCTCGTAAGCAACCTGTATCAATTCCGTAACTTTGTGCGCCTTGCGGCACACAAAATCGATCTCTTTATCGTTTCGGGTACGATAGTAAAAAAGCGTGTTTTGCGTTGAAAATCCACGTCTTACAAGTTCAATAAAAACAAGATTCTCAAGTAAACGCCCCAAATTTTTTGACAGTTCAAATGCGCGAGCCGTAATAAAACCGGCATCAACAACATACACTTTTTGCGGTGCTTTTTGCATCAGTTTCAATTTGGAATTGTAGCGCGGCAGGTAGAAAAACAAATACGGCTCTGCCAAATAATTGCAGAATTTTTTTGCCGTATGTACGCTGCCTAAATCCAATTCATTTACCAAATCGTTAATTGAAAATGGATTACAAAAATTTGCCAACAAGTAATTTGCTAAATTATATAACTCACTTGTATTGCGCACTTTATACCGTTTTGTAATATCTTTCAATAAAATTGAATCAAAAAGTGAACTTAAATAATTGCGCAAAATATTTCTTGACAAAAGCGTTTCCGGGAAACCGCCATATTGCAAAAAATCGTCTGCCTGCTGCATCAGTTCTGCCTTTTCGGTTGGCGTAACCGCGTTTGTATTTACTTGTTTGTATTCAACAAATTCCTGAAAACTGAATGGTAATATTTCTATCTGCAAATATCTGCCTGTCAGCACGGTAGCCATTTCAGAAGACAAAAGATTGGCGTTTGAGCCGGTAATTGTTAAATTTACGCCGCGCCTGTAAAGTTTGCTTATCCAAACATCCCAAGCAGCCAGATTTTGAATTTCATCTAACAGAAGATACTTAAAATTGGGATAAACTTCGAGTAAATACTGCCAAACAAGGTTTTCGTCAAAGTTTTTCAGCAACAAATCATCATCGAAATTCAGATAAGCAAAATTTTGAGTAGAAAGCATTTGCAGCGCAAACACCGATTTTCCTGCCCGCCGCGGTCCTGTAATCAGTTTTATTAGTCCCGATGCCAAAAAATCTTTATTCTCTGCCTGCACACAACGCTTTTGATAATCCTGCTTCAGCAGATTGTCGCGTTCTTCCTTTTGCTGTAATATTACGTTTTTGAGCATAATTTTATTTTTAATGCACAAAGATAATGCTTTTTTGTGCAATACAGTGTATTTATTACATAAAAGTCTTCAATTATGTTAATTCTTTTTGTAAATCAAGGAATTTTATCATCTCTTATTTTTTTAATTACAGATTTAGTTTTTGACAAAACTTTGAATAATAATGGAAAATGTTTTTTCGCTTTTCGTTTTATTCTTGATTTAATTGTTTTTGGTTGAACAGCCTCCTGTTCCCGTCTTATTGCCACAATATTATTTTTTTTGCAGTAATCAAGATAGTGTCGCAAGGCAAAATCATTGTTGCAAACTTTTCTTTTCGAGTCGTCCATATCTCCTTTCATTACATCTAACAAAGATTTTGATGAAAGGTGATAATTATCGTGTATACAAGAGGCGTGTGTAGTTACCGACCCTGTAATGCCTGATATTAAATTCGGCATAGTGTACCCCCAACTACATTTTGATTTAAAGTATGGCATTAAAGTATCAATTATATCAAATAATGTACCCATTTTGTATTGTCCCTGATATTTGGTATTAAGGTATTGCGCCAACAATTCTGTGTAAGCATTACCTGCACCAATTCCACAACCTAAGATTGACCCGTCAATAAAAATATTGTGAGTTTTTGATGCCGTTCTTATAAATCCCTGTGCATTAGCATTCGCCAATGTCAAATTATTATGCGAATGAAATCCCCAACGGATATCAGTACTCAAATTTGGCTGTACAATACTAATAATATGCTCTAAATCTTCTGCGTATGTAGAGCCATAAGTATCAACAATAGAATAAGCATAAGGTTGTAAGTTATTTATTTTTTCTAGCACTTTCAATATTTCATAGTCTTCATAATCAATCGTATCCCTGTGTTGTACAAAAATCTTATAACCTTTATCTTTTATTTCTTTAATTCTCTGGATTGCTGCATTTAATTTGCTTTTTTCCAATACAAAGCGCAGACCATCAACAGATTTTCCATTATATTCAGGCAAACTGTCATAATCAAACTCGCTTTGATTGAAACACGCGGTATATATGGTATTTGGTTTTTTATTTGCCAAAAATTTTTCTATTTGCTCTACGTGCGTAAAATGCGTACTCCCTTCGTGGTAAGTATTGTATAGGGTTGATAAAAAAGCACATTCGATGATATCAATATTGGCTTTCTCAAGATAGCCGATAAATTTCCTTATATTATCATCACCGATAAACCCAATGGGGGCTTCACGCAATGTACAATCTAATAGTTTAATTTCTTTCATCGAATTATTTTTTTTATCTCATTAAAATCATTAACAATAAAATCGGGTTGATATTCCTCAAGCTTCTCTTTTGCCACAAAACCATAAGCAACCGCAATTGTTTTTAATCCTATTTCTTTTCCTGCGAGAATATCTAATCCTGTATCACCAACGAAAAAATCGTCTGAACTTAATTTGATTTTTTTTAATAAATCTACTTTTGATATTTTATGTTCCGTTACCAAAATATCATCAAAAAAATCAAACAGTTTCAGTTTCTTGAGTTGCCAATGCAGCATCGGGACGCTTTGACGAGCTGTGAGCAAATATATTTTATATTTTAATTTTTCAAGTGTTTCTATAACTCCGTCAAATATCATATCCTTTTTTAGATATTCTTCTGTTTCTATCAAATTCAACCAATTCTTTTCAAATGCAGTATAATCAAACTCTGAATAACCAAATTGTGTAGTTAGAATTGTATGATGATTGATTTTATTTCGTTTTAAATCCCAATATTCCTCAAATGTCAAGCGCGAAAGCGGAACAAGATACTGAAAAAGGTCGTAAAGCCTCTTTCGAGCATCTATCAATGTACCATCCAAGTCAAATAAAATGGTTTTCATCATTTTCTTTTGCTATAAACTTTTTTACAAGTGTCAAAGATATGCTGTGGAGACAAGCCATACATCCGTTTTAAGTCTTGATGCCAACCATAATCGTTGCAGAACACATCTTTGAATCCCATCCTTTCAAAAACAACTGAAATACCGGCTTCACATAAAACTTCACTCACTGCGCCACCCAAACCTCCAATAATACTATGTTCTTCTATCGTAATTACTTTCCCTGTTTTTATTGCAGATTCAATTATTTCTTTACTACTAAATGGTTTCAGTGTCGAAACATTGATAATTTCAGATGTTATTCCTCCCATTTTCAAATCTTTGGCTGCTTCTATAGCATCAGTAATAATTGAACCTGTTGCTATAATCGTTAAATCATTCCCTTGTGAAATAATTGTGTTTTCCCCTATTTCAAAAGGTGATTCGGTTTCATATATTTCTCGCTCAAATGCTTTGCCAAGGCGAATATAAACTGGTCCATCAAATTCAATCGCCTTTTCCAAAACTACAGACACTTCTTTAGGGCTTGCAGGAGATAGTAATGTTAGATTAGGCAATACACGCAAAGCAGCAATATCTTCTAACGTGTGATGTGTTGGTCCTAATGTATTTGCAATAACACCTGCTGCCAAACCGACAAATTTCACATTTAAATTTTGAAAACAAACATCATTACGAATAAATTCGTATGCTCTGTATACTAAAAAACTATTGTTTGCATATACGACAGGTATCCACCCTTCTTTTGCAAAACCTGCGGCGGCAGCCACCATATTACATTCTGCAATACCAAAATCTATTACTCTGTCCGGATACTGTTGTACTATATCAGAATATTTACCTGTTCCGCTGTCGGCAACGAGTAGAACTATTCTGTCGTTTGTATTCATCAAGCAGTAAATGCTGTTTTCGTATGCGTTTCTCATAATCTTTCAAACTCCTCCCACGTTAAACCAAGTTCATCAACTATAATTTTATATTCCGTTAAATTTGGAATTTTATAATGATTATCATCTTTATCTTCCAACAAAGAAATTCCTTGTCCTTTAATTGTATTGGCAATTATAACTAAAGGTTTCTCTAATTGCTTTTTTGTGTCATTAAAAGTGTTCACTAATTCATCATAATTGTGTCCGTCAATAATCACAACATTAAATCCAAAACTTTTCAATTTTACCTCCAATGGGTCAATATCAGTTATTTTGTTTATCCGTCCTGTCGCCTGTAAATTATTTCTGTCAATAATCCAGATTAAATTGTTCAGATTATTTTGAGCGATAGACATTGCCGCTTCCCAAATGCTGCCTTCCTGACATTCACCATCGCCTGTCAATACATAAGTGAGATGTGATTGTTTCCTGATTTTTGCCGATAAAGCCATCCCCACGCCAAAGGACAAGCCGTGTCCCAAAGCTCCTGTAGCACATTCAACGCCGGATATAATATGTGTTGGCTCTCCGCCAAAAATAGTACCTGGTTTGCAAAAAGTTTTTAATTCGTTCCAAGAGAAAAAACCTTCTTCGCATAAAACATTATACAATGCCATTGCTGCGTGTCCTTTACTGAGTATAAATCTATCTCTGGCAGACATTAATGGATTTTTAGCATCAAAAACTAATACCTTACTGCAATACAAAGCTACAATTATATCTAATGATGATAACGAAGATGCAATATGTCCCGTACCGCCAAGATATGCGAGTCGTATTATTTTGCGCCGCATTTTTAATGATTTTCCCTGTAAATCTATCATAGAATATTTTGTTTTTTTGCTCGTATTATTCCATGTCTTAAATATGGCGGAATATATTGTCCATCAGATGAATATATCATATATCCCCTTGAAAATTCCGTCTGATAACTATTTTCTTTAAGATAATTTTCTAATTCATCTGCATCGTTTTGCCAATGATACGTACAAAGACATAATCGTAGATTATTATTATTATTCATCGTGTCTTTTGCGCCTTTTACCAATTTGATTTCATTACCATCTATATCGGCTTTTATAAAATTTAGTTCTGTCCCATTTAAAAAGTTATCTATGCTTGTACTATTGTCATTAGAAATATCTGAAACAAATTTGTTGATAATAACTACCTTATCTTTAAATGGTTCAAATGTTTTTCTGAGAGCAATACACCATTTTTCATCTCTTTCAAACAAATATGCTTTTTTTACTTTTTCTATTGAAGAAAGTGTCCACATGCCTTCCGCCGTTCCAACTTCCGCAATAATATCACCTTCCAACACTTCATAACCCTCACTTTCGTATTTGTGAGGCGAGTCAACATCTTGTTCCATCAACATCATTTTATACCACAAGCGAACTCTACCCTCATCATACTCACTACTAAAAAATAATTTATGATTATTATGGATAATATAGTAATTGTTTTCATCTCTATAAATAGGATATTTGTCTGTATTATATTTTTTAGTATAATTGTATGGATATATTAATTCATAATATTTTTTTGCAGACATTTTATTCTTGTGTTTTTTAAGAAAATCAAGAATATTCTGTTTGTCCTTATCTATGCCGTTTTTTCGTTTTTCTGTTTCAAGAAACAATATTACTTTTTCTGCTATTTTTGTTTGAGATGTTTTTCTTTCTTTCTTTATGTATGTATGTATGTATGTATGTATGGCGCGATACATTTTCTTTATTGTTTTTGGAATGTGTTGTTTAATATTTCTCATAATTATACTCTCCTCAATTTTTATTTAATTTATTATTATAATTTCTCTATGAATCTCTTCTGTTTTCATTAAACGTGGTTTCGTATCCATTCCTCTTAACCACAACAAACCATCAGGCAAGGGATTGATTGTTTTCTTTAATTTGGGGAATTCGCCATACAAAGCAATATCCTTAAATATTTTCGGCATATTCAATCCTGCTTCGGTAAAAAACAGTACGGTTGTAAAAAAACGCGAAATATTTATTTCCGTAGGATTCGGAACACCCTCATTATCATAAGCCATATCTACGCCATAAATTCCGTGTGGCTTGTTATCTACAGCAAATATTGCCGCTTGCGCAATATCGTCAACTTTTGTGGAAGAGTAGGTTTGTCCCACTTTTGTTACCCCTGTAACACCGGATAAAGTTCGGTTGCCATGTGTCCATCCTTTCCGGATTCGAGTTTGGGCAACAACTAATTTACCTTCGTACCATATCGACAACCAAGTTACCGTATCTTTAGTCAGCATTTGTGCGGCGACAAAATCGCCCCAACCGTTGAAACGGTCAATCCAACCCTTAGCAAAAATATAATCATTTGTGGGTAACGCACCTTTTCCACCTCCTCCGATAGATGATGCCCGCAACCAAATTCTACCATCTTTGTCGGCTAATTCCCGAAATGCTTCCTGCAAATCTTTTTCATTATTAATCATAAGATTTTCAGACACTTTTACACCTGCTTGTTTCCATTTCAGGTAGGTTTTGTATTTATTTACGCAGGTATCAATCACCTCGTGAGTCGGCATAAACGTTTTTACGTCTTTGGAATGAATCATATCGCGCAATTGTGAGGCATGCCATATTTCCAAATCATTTTGGAAATGTATCAAATCCGGTTGAACTACGTCCAAAATTTTTACCAGTCTTTCTGGATATTCAACCGTATCAGCATAAGGTACATAATACTTTTTGTGTGCAGCAGACAAGACCAAATCAGTTGGCTCACTGCCTATACCGTATATTGTTTCTTTTTTCTCGCATCGAAGCAAAGAATTTATTACACCTTCGGACGGTGCACCACCTGCACCTGCAATTAATATTTTACTCATTTTTCTTACATTTTACAAATTGCTGATAATCACGAATATAATCCTTTTCGTCATACAATTCCGATGCAAGACAAAGCAAAACTGCAGAATGCGAAAATTTTATGTCCCTCCACGTCATTTTTGGCATATAAAGTCCTTTGTTGGGCATATCCAACAGATACTTTTGTTTATTACCATCCACATCTTCCGTATTAAACCAAATTTGCCCCGACACTGCAAAAATCACTTGTTGCAATTCGTAATGAGCGTGCCCACCTCGTTGTACATCGTTTGGCGTGAAATATGTCCAATAAACACGCTTAATGTCGAACGGTATATTTTTCAGTTTTTCGGCAACAGTAATATAGCCCAATGCTGATGAACCGATTTGATTAAATTCTATGATGTAGGGTTTCATTTGTTTTTAATAAAATTACATTTAACCGGAAAATTCGGTCTTAAAAGACCTTGTGCAGGAGAAAAATTGTTACCTCTACCAGTAGAAGTATGTTCTACTTCAAAATTTAAAACATTTTCCATTGAAAATAATACATATCTTTGACTTTCGCCAAAGTTCAAATTAATTTTATATTTTCCGCCATTCAAAAAAAATGGAGGTATTTGAACTTCTACTTCGTATAATCCCTTTTGCGAGTCGCTATTTGGTGATATTAGCTTTCCACAAGCAAATAAGAGAATATCATCTGCTGTTAAGATTCTAAAACCGGCATCCAATATAATATTAGGTTTATCATTATAAAATTGTAATTTTAAATTCACCCCTGAATCTACAGTTATTTCTTTACCCGTAGCAGGAGATACTTCGACCAATTTTATTCTAATATTCTCATTTCCAGGGGCAAAAAACAAGTCATCAAAATAAATTTTTGAATTTTCCGAATAATTACTTCCAATATATGTATTGATTACATCGTTAATTTGTCCTGCATATTCTACACTTCCATCTTTTAATAAAATACCTGTTTTGCATAGTTTTTTTACGCTCGGCATATTATGACTCACAAACAACACAGTCCTCCCCTCGCCACGAGATACATCCTGCATCTTCCCTATCGCCTTCTTCTGAAACTCCGCATCACCCACAGCCAACACCTCATCCACAACAAGAATCTCAGGATCCAAATGCGCCGCAATAGCAAACCCTAACCGCACCGTCATACCTGACGAATAACGTTTCACCGGCGTATCCAAATACCGTTCCACACCTGAAAAATCAATGATTTCATCTAATTTGCGGTTTATTTCCGTTTTTGTCATGCCTAAGACTGCACCGTTCATATAGATATTTTCCCGCCCGGTCATTTCCGGATGAAATCCGGTACCTACTTCCAATAAAGAAGCTATACGTCCTTTAGCTTTGATAAAACCGGTTGTAGGCGTTGTTACCTTAGACAAAATTTTTAACAACGTCGATTTTCCAGAACCATTTTTTCCAATAATACCCAACACATCGCCTTGCTGCACTTCAAGATTAATATCCCGCAACGCCCACACATAATCGCTGTAGCCCTTTGTTGCACGATCATTCACTTCTCCTATTTTCAAATAAGGGTCTTCTTTCTTCAAAACAGATGTTTGCCACCACCGGTTCAAATCGTGGCTCAACGTTTGGGTAGAGACTAATCCCAAACGGTACTGTTTGCTTATATTTTCAAATGTTATTGCTGTATTACTCATTCGTTATTTAATTTATTGCTTACAACTGCTTGTATAGTAGATTTTACTTCTTCCCAATCGACCTCGATATACATTTTCGGCATGGGATTGATTTCTGCATCTGTAAAATAGCACAAACTCCGTATTACATTGAATGTTGAACCTTCAGGATATTTTTTTCATAAAAATCCAACATCTCTTTCAGCGAAAAATGCTGCAGCAAAGTATATACATCTATAAAATCTTTTTTGGTGCCCCGATTCGTGATTGCTGACAATTTCATCGCTGCAATATCTTTTAGACTTACCATCCGAACACCTTCTTCTTCAATCGGTTTATCTATCCATTCGAAAGGATAATTTACCATGTCAACTTTTACGCCATCTATAAGAAATACCTTTATGTTCTTTTTCGTGTCATACTTGAGTTCTACTTCAAAGCCATTCTTTTTTAATTGATTTGCAATTTGCACTCCATCTTCCTCTATTTTACCAAAGAAATCCAAATCAACAGAATGTCGATGTCCTAATTGTAGGGCTAATGCTGTTCCTCCAACTAAGCGTAAATCTTTTAATAACGGTTCTTGTTGCAGCCGTTTCAAAAGTACCAATGTGAGTCCTTCGACTGTAGTAGTTCGTAACATCTAAATTGATTTTCCGGTGTATGTGTAATTGTTGAAACAAATGCTAACGATTCGGGAAACATACTTCTTATTCCCAGTGCAATTTCTTTTAATTTATCCATGCCATAATAATTGCGAACAAGTATCACATCGCTCCACTTGCCATAATCCAACACTCGCCCGACTATGAAAGCCTGATGTTTATCCATATCTAAATCGGATAAATCAATATCCCAAAAAAGATTGGTTGAAAAAGCCGGTTGCATCCTTTTATTATCCTTTACAAACATAATGGCAAAATTACTATTTACATTTCACACCGTATCCATAAAACTCCGCTGCACCTTATTAAACATCACGATCCCTACGGCCAGCACTAAACACATAAACCCGAAACTGTACCCTAATTGTCCCCAATTAAATGTTCCCGTTCCCAAAGTGGCATACCGGAACGTTTCCATGATTGATGTTACCGGATTCAGCGCCGCTATCCACTGTTTTTTAGGCGACATCACACTCAACGGGTAAATGACCGGCGTTACATACATCCACAACTGGACGACAAAGGCAAAAAGATTCGATAGATCCCTGTATTTGGTCGTCATGGACGATATAATGATTCCAAAACCCAATGCTAAACCCGCTAACATCACAATCAACAACGGAATTAACAAAATATAAATGTTCGGAGCTATCGCCGCTCCTTTTATCACATAAAAAACATATACAAATATAAACAAAATAAATTGGATTCCCAAAGTAATTAACGAAGAAGTTACGGTACTCAACGGCATTATCAACCGCGGAAAATACACTTTCCCGAAAATCCCCTGATTCGCCAAAAAAGTAGAAGAAGTCTGGTTTAAACACGATGAGAAATAATTCCACAAGCAAATCCCTGCCAAATAAAACAACGGCTGAGGTAATCCGTCGGTTGAGATCCCGGCAATTCCACCGAAAACGACCATGTACATAATTGTCGTTAATATCGGATTGATAAAAAACCACAACGGCCCTAAAACGGTCTGTTTGTATTGTGTGATGATGTTGCGTGTTACAAACATCGAATACAAATCCCTGTACCGGATTAATTCCTTAAAATCGATATTGAACAGACCGCTTTTCGGTTCGATGACGGTCGTCCACTGCTCTGCTTCTGTTTTCTCCATATATTATTTTTGTCTGTTTTCTTTGTACATGCGTTCAATAATATCGACTACTTTATAGCCTTCGTAGGCATTTGTCGTTATTTTCTCTCCCGCTTTATTTTTTAATACATTTACCACATTATCAATCACATAATGGTGATTTTGCGCCGAGCCTTTATAAGCACCGTAGTCATTTCCCGGATTAGTGGGAGGCAATTCGGGCATTATATAATCTTCTACGTGGCAATACTCGACTTCGTTCATGTATTGCCCGCCGATTTTAATCGTCCCTTTTTCGCCGATAATCGTAACAGAACTCTCAAAATTCTTGCCAAACACCGAAGTAGAGTAATTAAAAATGCCTATTCCTTCGTTAATAAACTCAAAAGAAATCGTGCCGGAGTCTTCAAAATCGGTCAAAGTGTGATGATTAAAATCTTCAAACCGGGCCTTAATGTTCTGTATATCACCGAATAACCAATACATTAAATCAATAAAATGGGAAAACTGCGTAAATAACGTTCCGCCGTCCAAATCCTGTGTTCCATGCCAACCGCCGGCATGATAATAATTTTCGTCGCGATTCCAATAGCAATTAATCTGCACCATAAATATTTTCCCCAATTTTCGACTTTCGATAATCTCTTTTATCCACACGCTGGGAGGCGAATAGCGGTTTTGCATGACACAAAAAACCTTTTTCTCCTGTTTTTCGGCAGTGAATAAAATCCGTTCCGCATCGGCTGTGTTTAAGGCCATCGGCTTCTCAATCACGACATTATGTCCGGTTTCCAATCCTTCGACTGCCATAGAGGCATGCAATCCGTTGGGCGTACAGATATTCAGCACATCAAATGATATATTTGAACGGAATAAATGATCCAACGAATTGAAAAAAGGGTAGGAGGTAGTCGAAGCAGGAAGATGTAATGTTTCACGAGGCAAAATATCACAAACGGCAACCACTTCGGCCTTCGGATTTCGCTGAATCATTTCAATGTGGCGTTTTCCAATATGTCCGCAGCCGGCAACCGCAAATTTTATTTTATTCATATTTTCTCTCCTTCGACAAAAATAGACAGATTTTTTGTTTTCTCAAACAATTTCGATATTTTTTTTACTTTACTCTTTCAACACACTCATCCTATCCTCTCTGTTTTTCACGCGCAGGTAACTCCGGTAACTGCTGAAGCCCGCCATCAGCCGTATCCGCAGGATACCGAGAACAGGGTAAAGCGTATTGTAAACAACAAAAACGACGCCCGTCAGGATTGCCTAAAAGGCAGGACTTTACCGGTGTCTGAACTTTGATTTTAGGGTGATTGGTTTGATTGATGATTTGGGTTAGTCGGGTTTTGTCGTAATTTGCAGAAATGGTATTTAACGGCTTAATCGTTACCCATTGGATTGTACGGAAATTTTTTATACTTTTGCAGAAATAAAATAATCATTAAAGAAAAAACACATGAACGACGTAGAACAATTAAATCGAGCAGCCGATAATATACGCATTCTGGCTGCATCTATGGTGGAAAAGGCCAAATCAGGGCATCCGGGCGGCGCAATGGGCGGTGCCGATTTTATCAATGTATTGTACAGCGAATTTTTAATATATGATCCGGAAAATGCAACCTGGCCGGGACGCGACCGTTTTTTCTTAGATCCGGGACACATGTCGTCCATGTTGTATTCCGTTTTAACACTGGCTGACAAATTTACGTTAGACGATTTGAAACAGTTCCGGCAGTGGGGCAGTATTACCCCCGGACATCCTGAGTTGGACGTTTTACACGGTATTGAAAACACGTCGGGGCCTCTGGGACAGGGACATACGTTTGCTGTTGGGGCTGCCATTGCCGCTAAATTTTTGCAAGCAAAAACAAAACGGACGACCGGCCAAAAAATTTATGCGTACATTTCGGACGGTGGCGTGCAGGAAGAAATTTCGCAGGGTGCAGGACGTATTGCGGGACATTTGGGATTGAACAACTTGATTATGTTTTACGATTCGAACGATATACAACTTTCTACTTCGGTTGATGCAGTCAGCAGCGAGAATGTAGGAATGAAATATGAAGCATGGGGGTGGAAAGTCGTAACTATCGACGGCAACGACGCGCTTCAAATCCGTAAAGCATTGCAGAACGCACAAAAGGAAACCGAACGGCCGACGCTGATTATTGGCAAAACCGTGATGGGCAAAGGTGCGCGCACGACCGACGGCAGTTCGTTTGAAGGAAAATGTGCCACACATGGTATGCCTTTGGGTGAATCGGGCGCTTGTTTTAAGGAAAGTATCAAAAACTTGGGCGGAAATCCCGGCGAGCCATTTCAAATTTTTCCCGAAACGGCGGAATTATACGCTAAACGTAAAGCCGAATTGCAGAAAATCGTAGCACAAAAGATAGCGGACGAAAACGCTTGGGCAAAAGCAAATCCCGAAACGGCAGCGAAATTACATACCTGGCTATACGAAAAATCGCCTAAAATCGAATGGACAGCGATACAGCAAAAACCCGGACAAGCAACCCGTGCGGCTTCGGCAACGATTTTGTCGTATTTGGCCAAACACGTGGAAAATATGATCGTGTCTTCGGCCGACTTGTCCAACTCCGACAAGACGGATGGATTTTTGAAAGAGACAAAAGCAATGACCCGAAACGATTTTTCGGGCGCGTTTTTGCAAGCCGGTGTTTCCGAATTGACCATGGCCTGCCTGTGTATCGGAATGGCGTTGTACGGTGGGGTTATTCCCGCTTGCGGAACGTTCTTTGTGTTCTCCGATTATATGAAGCCTGCGGTGCGTATGGCGGCATTAATGGAACTTCCGGTGAAATTTATCTGGACGCACGACGCTTTCCGCGTGGGTGAAGACGGCCCAACGCACGAGCCGGTGGAACAAGAAGCGCAAATCCGCTTGATGGAAAAGCTGAAAAATCATAAGGGCAACAATTCGATGTTGGTGCTTCGTCCCGCCGATGTGCAAGAAACAACTGTCGCCTGGAAATTGGCGATGGAAAACACGCACACGCCGACGGCTCTGATTTTGTCGCGTCAGAATATTACCGATCTTCCGACGAAAGGCAATCGCTACGAAGATGCCTTGCAATCGGCCAAAGGTGCATACATTGTGGAATGCGACGGTTATGCCGATGTTATTTTGCTGGCTTCCGGATCGGAAGTGGCCACATTAGTCGAAGGCGCGGCGTTGTTGCGCAAAGACGGCGTGAAAGTGCGGATTGTGTCCGTTCCTTCCGAAGGATTGTTTAGAAGCCAACCGCAAGAATATCAGGACAATGTAATTATTCCGGGTAAGAAAATTTTCGGATTGACAGCCGGTTTGCCGGTCAATCTCTTAGGATTAGTCGGCTCGAACGGCAAAATCTGGGGATTGGAATCATTCGGATTTTCCGCACCTTATAAAGTGTTGGATGAAAAGTTGGGTTTCACCGCCGAGAATGTTTATAAACAAGTAAAATCAATATTATAAAAAAATATGGAAAATATTGATAATCTTCGGATTGGGCTGGCGGCCGACCATGCCGGTTATGAGTTGAAAGAATTTATTCGCGTATTGCTGGATAAAGCCGGAATTCCGTACATCGACTACGGTACCTACACCACCGAAAGCTCAAATTATGCCAATTATGGGCATAAATTGGCCGAAGCGATTGAAAAAGAAGAAGTCAATCGTGGTATCGGCATTTGTGGAAGCGGAAACGGTATCAATATCACGCTCAATCGTCATAAGGCTGTCCGTTCGGCATTGTGCTGGGACGAACAAATCACCTATTTGGCACGTGCGCATAACGATGCCAATGTGCTGGCTTTGCCCGGACGTTTCCTGTCGTTGGATTTGGCGCAAAAAATGGTAGATGTTTTTCTGCATACACCGTTTGAAGGCGGACGTCATCAGGAACGAGTGGATGATATCAATGTATGCTGATTTTGTGGAATATTTTTAATTATGTCTGAAACTTCGGAATTTAAACTATTATCAAAAATAGATAGTCCGGCCG
This sequence comes from Bacteroidia bacterium, assembly GCA_025996895.1. Classification (GTDB taxonomy): domain Bacteria; phylum Bacteroidota; class Bacteroidia; order Bacteroidales; family Azobacteroidaceae; genus Azobacteroides. Next base: position 19,430 of record BNTW01000011.1, read on the forward strand.
ATTTGCGGAAGTTGAAACCGGAACAATTGGAACAGGTTTGCCGGGAATTGAGGCAGTATATCATTAATGTATTGGCTGAAAATCCGGGGCATTTCGGGGCGAGTTTGGGAAGTGTCGAATTGACTGTCGCTTTGCATTATGTCATGAATACGCCCTACGATAAAATTGTTTGGGACGTCGGTCATCAGGCCTACGGACACAAGATATTGACCGGCCGGCGCGACGCTTTCAAAACACTTCGGAAATTCGGTGGAATCAGCGGGTTTCCCAATCCGCAGGAAAGTGAATACGATGCTTTCATTGCCGGACATGCTTCCAATTCGATTTCGGCTGCGTTGGGAATGGCGATTGCTTCCCAGCTCAAAAAGGAAAACCGGAAAATCGTTGCGGTCATCGGCGACGGCTCAATGACGGGCGGTCTGGCTTTTGAAGGCCTAAACAATGCATCGTCTGCCCCAAATGATTTGCTGATTATCTTGAACGACAACAACATGGCCATCGACCGGCCGGTGGGCGGATTGAGCCAGTCGTTAGTCCGCATTACGACTTCGCAACTCTATAATAATATCCGTTTCAAAATTTATAAATTTTTCCGGAAACACGGTTTGATTCAGGATAAGGGCAAAGGATTTATCCTGCGTTTCAACAACAGCTTGAAAGCTCTTTTGACGAAGCAACACAATGCGTTTGAAGGATTTAACATTCGTTATTTCGGGCCTATCGACGGCCACGACATTAAGGGGTTGGTCAAAGTGTTGGAAGACATCAAGGAAATGAAAGGACCGAAATTGCTGCATATTCACACGAAAAAAGGGAAAGGGTTTGAGCCGGCCGAAAATGACGCAACGCTGTGGCATGCACCGGGAAAATTCAATCCCGAAACCGGTAAACGCATTCTTTCTCCGTCTAAAGACGATCGCCAATTGTATCAGGACGTTTTTGGCCATACATTGGTGGAATTGGCAAAGCAAAACGACAAAATTGTGGGAATTACACCCGCTATGCCGACCGGCTGTTCGATGTCGTTTTTAATGAAGGAAATGCCCGACCGAACGTTTGATGTGGGAATTGCCGAAGGACACGCCGTTACGTTTTCCGCCGGATTGGCGAAAGAAGGCTTTTTGCCTTTCTGCAACATTTATTCGTCGTTCATGCAACGCGCGTATGATAATATCATTCACGACGCCGCTTTGCAAAACCTGGATATGGTGCTTTGTTTAGACCGCGCCGGATTGGTTGGCGAAGACGGTGCAACACATCACGGCGCGCTGGATTTGGCTTATTTACGCTGTATTCCGAACATCACGATTGCTTCTCCGTTGAACGAAATCGACTTGCGCAATTTGATGTACACTGCTTCCCAACCGCATCAGGGCGTTTTTGCAATCCGCTATCCGCGCGGGAAAGGCGAATTAAAGGATTGGGAACGTCCGTTTGAAATTTTGCCTGTCGGCAAAGGACGGAAACTCAAAGACGGAAAAGATGTTGCAGTCATCAGTATCGGGACGATTGGAAGTGTTGTAACAGAGGCGATTAAGAAAGCGGAAAAAACCGGGATGAATGTTGCGCATTACGATATAATTTATCTGAAACCGATAGACAAGGAATTGTTGCACGAAGTCGGCAAAAACTACCGGCGCGTGATTACGGTCGAAAACGGAACCATCCAAGGCGGATTGGGAACAGCCATCATGGAATTTATGGTTGAAAACGGCTATTCGCCCGAAATCAAACGTATGGGTATTCCCGATAAATTTATTCCGCACGGCTCTATTCCCGAATTACATAAATTTTGTGGAATAGACGCGGACAGTATTGCCAACGAGTTGATAAATACATAAAAATGAAAATTCTTATTGTCGGAGCGGGTGAAGTAGGCACACATTTGTCAAAACTGCTTTCAAAGGAAGACCAGGATATTATTCTGATGGACCAGAATGATGAAAAACTGAATTTTCCGAGCAGTTTTGAGATTATGACGGTGCAGGGAAATCCGACTTCCATTCAGGATTTGAAATCGGCCGGAGTGAAGGATGCGGATATGTTTATTGCCGTAACTCCTGAAGAATCAACGAATATCACCGCTTGCCTGCTGTCGCATAATTTGGGTGCGAAGAAGACCATTGCACGGATTGATAATGACGAATATTTGCAGGAACGAAACACGGAATTTTTTGCCCAATTGGGCGTGGATTCCCTGATTTGTCCCGAAACACTGGCAGCGAAAGAAATTATCAGTGCGCTAAAACAGCCTTGGACACGCCAATGGTGGGACATTGCCAACGGAAAACTCATTTTGCTCGGTACAAAAGTGCGCGATAACGCTGCAATTGTAAATAAATATTTGTATGAATTGGGCAACGAAGAACGGATTTACCACATTGTAGCCATCAAACGAAACCGGGAAACGATTATTCCGCGCGGCACAGACCAGATTCTTTCGGGCGACATTGTGTATTTTACTACGACCAAAGAACACATCGACCGTGTCAAGTCGTTTGCCGGAAAGGAAAATATTCACGTACGGAAAATCACCATTATGGGTGGAAGCCGGATTGCCCTGCGTGTGTGCGAACGCATGCCTAACGTCGATATTAAGTTATTGGAAATCAATAAGGAAAAGAGTTATCGATTGGCGGAAAAAGTCGATAATAATGTTATGGTGATTAACGGCGACGGCCGAAACACCGATTTGCTGATACAGGAAAACATCAAAAATTGCGATGCTTTTATTGCTTTGACAGACAATTCGGAAACGAACATTTTGGCCTGTGTGGCTGCTAAAAATTTCGGCGTGCCTAAAACTATTGCGCAAGTTGAAAATCTGGATTATATCCAGATGGCGGAAAAATTAGACATCGGTTCGATTATCAATAAAAAACTGATTGCATCGAGCCACATTTACCGTTTCCTGTTGCAGGCTGATGTTTCAACCGTGAAATGTTTGGCTTTTGCCAACGCCGACGTGGCGGAATTAGTTGCCCGTGCTAATTCCAAAATCACGAAAAAACCGGTGAAAGACTTACGGTTGCCGAAAGACATCACGCTGGGCGGACGCATTCAGGGCACGAAAGTGGAAATTATCACTGGCGACACGCAGATTGAGGCAGGCGACCATGTGTTGGTTTTCTGCTTGAACACCGCGATGCGCAAAATCGAAGATTATTTTAATTGATTAGTATGCAAGGCCCCGGCATTCATTGGAAATTTGTGGTCATAACGGTCGGTTATATCATTTTAATAGAGGCCTTGTTTCTGTTTCTCTCTGCCGGCGTAGCTTACTATTATCATGGCTCAGATGTGCCGTCGATGTTATTATCTGCCGGAATAGCTTTTGTCTTCGGGTGGGTCTGCGTGCTTTCGATGGGTGTCCGTAGCAAAATCACTTTTATCGGGAAAAAAGAAGGCTACATCACCGTTGCGTTGAGCTGGATTTTATTTTCCTTTTTCGGGGCTTTCCCTTTCTATTTCAGTGGAGTAACGCCCGATTTTACGGACGCATTTTTCGAATCCGCTTCGGGACTTACAACTACCGGTGCAACCATTTTGACGGACATTGATATAGCTCCCAAAGGCATTTTATTTTGGCGCAGCCTGCTGCAATGGCTGGGTGGTATGGGAATTATCGTTTTTTCTCTGGCTTTGTTGCCGTTGCTGGGTGGGGAAGCTGCCCAATTATTCGATGCCGAATCGACGGGATTGACGCACGATAAATTTCGTCCGCGCGTATCGCAAATGGCTAAACGACTGTGGGGCATGTATATACTCTTCACGCTCATTGTGGTAGTTCTTCTTTCGTTGGGGCCGATGGGTTGGTATGATGCTGTCTGTCATGGCTTTACAACCATTTCTACCGGTGGCTTTTCGACCAAAGACGCAAGTATTTCCTACTGGAATTCCGTTTATACCGAGTCGGTAGTCATTATTTTTATGATGCTCGGTGCCATTAATTTTACGTTGCTCTATTTTTTATTTTTCAAAGCAAAAATCAAGCAGTTTTTTCAGGACGAAGAATTGCGTTGGTTTCTGGCCATTATCCTCATTTCAACTTTTCTGATTGCTGTCGGATTGTTTTTTCAAAAACACCATGGTTTCCTGCACTCGTTCCGCACCGCATTTTTTCAGGTGGTTTCGATTATCACGACGACCGGTTTTTCGACCGAAGGCTTTTCGTATTGGGGTGCGTTTTATCTGATTGTATTCTTGTTCCTGATGATTGTCTGCGGTTGTGCCGGCTCAACCAGCGGCGGATTGAAAGTGGTACGTGCCGTCGGGTTAGTCAAAAGTACGATGAGCGAATTTCAACGCCTGCTACACCCGCGTGCGATTATTCCGGTGCGATTGAACGGTAAAGCCATATCATTTTCCGTCGTTCAACGCTTGCTGGCCTTCGCTTTTCTTTACATTTCCATTATTTTTGTCAGTTGCGGTGTCCTGACCTTTGTCGGTATTCCATTTGTTGAATCCTTAGGTGCTTGCGTTACGGCAATGAGCAATGTCGGCCCCGGTTTCGGCACGCTGGAAGTTACCTTTGTCTCTATTCCCATCTTCGCCAAATGGTATTTATCCTTCCTCATGATTGTCGGCCGTCTGGAAATCTTTACAATATTGATATTATTCACACCGGAATTTTGGAGAAGATAATACCTACCCAATTCTGTCCAGCTCCCGCACAATTCCGATAAACAACTCCAATGTTTGATTTAAAGGCCACATCATTATCGTCCATTCACCAAATATAAAATACAACAACAGGGAGAACGGAATAAGCAATAAGAGAATGGTGGTCAATGGAATGAGCAATAAATTAGTGATCAAAAATAAGACAGGGAAACGGCGAAAATAGTAAAGCGTGAGCGGAAGAACACCGGTTTGCGCAGCAATGGAAACAGCAATCAATTCCCAGAGGTATTTGATTAATGGATTCCGGCTTTCGTAGATTTTCGCTAAAGGCAGATAAAAAAGGATGATAGCTATGACCGCTGAAAAACTCAATTGAAAACCGGCATCGAACAGGTATAACGGATTGAACAACAACATGAAAAAGGCAGCGACAGCAACGGTGTTTAAACTGAACGAGTGATAGGAAAACAGGTCGCCGGCAATCCAAATACTCATCATCAGGGCGGCGCGGATGACCGACGGTGAGAATCCGGTCAGAAAGGCAAAGCCCCAAATCAGCGGGAGAAGCAAGAGATGTTTAAAAAATTTCCCCCTTCGTGAGTTTCCGATAAAAGACAACAGACCATAGAGCATTCCGAACAAAATGGAAAAATGTGTTCCGCTGATGGCCAAAATATGTGCAGCCCCAATCCGGTTGAAGGCTTGACGCAAATCCTCGTCGATACTGTCGCGATAACCGAACATCAGCGCGGCCGCGAGAGAATAGGCATCCGGATCAGGAACAATGATTTGCAAATGCTTCAACAACATTCGTCGAACGGATAGGGCTTGTAATAAAACGGAAAATGAGGTTTTTTGTTCTTTTTCCAACTGCCAATCACTCTGACGGACAAACGCTGTAGCCGAAATCGACTGTTTTCGCAAATAAGGCAGGGGCGATTGAAAATCCGCATAAAAAACCAAATAATCGCCGGCGACAAGTTGTTCGGACAAACTGTCGATAGGAAGATAAATATAAACCGTTTTTTCTGCGGACGTGATCCGGACTTTACAACGGTAAGTCTTTGGTTTCCGCACAGGCTCTTCCATCACGCAGCCTTTGTAAAAATCCGTTTCCAAACCGGGTGACCAATCCGATTTTTCCCACGCTTGCTGTGTCAGAAAAGCACCGGAAACAATGGTTAGCAAAGCCAAGCCCAAACCGAATAAATAACGAAAATCGTAGATCCGATTGATTTTCGGCAAAAAAGAAAGGAACAAAACCACAACGGCCACCGTCGAAACCGGCAAAAACCAAACAGCAATATCTGTCTGTGTCTGAAGAATAATTCCCAGAATAAAGAACAAGACCATTCGTAGAAAAGGAGACAGAGGCATGGTTAAGGCGGAAAAGTTAAACAATCGGGGCTACATCAATTCTTGTTTCATTTGGTTTATCGCCTGAACAAGGCCGGGCGTGTTGAAAAGATAATTTCCGGCAACCAAAACGTTCGCTCCGGCTTCGAGCATGCGTTTTCCGCGTTCGGCATTCATTCCACCATCGACTTCGATCAGCGTTTTCAGTTTCCGGCGGTCAATCATTTCTCTCAGACGGCGCACTTTATCGTACGAGCGCGGAATAAATTTTTGTCCGCTGAAACCCGGATCGACCGACATCAACAGCACCATATCCAGCTCGTCGAGAATATCGGTCAGCACTTCGACCGGCGTGTGCGGATTCAGTACGACGCTCGCTTTCATTCCGGCTTCTTTGATTTTCATGATGACGGCATGCAGGTGATTGCAGACTTCATAATGAATGCTTAATGTGCTTACGCCCATGTCGCGGAATTGCGGAATAAATTTTTGAGGCTCAACAATCATTAAATGGGCGTCCAGCGGTTTAGTGGAAATCCGTGCCAAATGTTTTATCACCGGAAAACCTATCGAAATATTCGGCACAAAAACACCGTCCATGACGTCCAAGTGGAGCCAATCGGCCTGACTGCTGTTAATTCGTTCGATTTCGTTTTCCAAATGAAGGAAATCGGCCGACAATAAAGAAGGGGCGAGTATATACGACATACGCGCCTCAATTTAAGATAAATCCCGAAAGTTTGCGGGGCAACTTGTTTTCTACGTGATAGGCGTATGCAAAACACCGGACGAAATTCACCGTCTCGCGGCTCGGATTTAATAACTCCACATTTTCGCCGGCGTCTATCAGGTTATAACATTCATTTCTGTGTTGAGTAAATTTTTGATACATAGGCATATTTATTTTTCTATGTATAAAACGAATGCCTATACTATATTATTGCATGAGTTAATAAAAATATTAATCGAGTGTAAGAATCATTTTCTTTTCTTCGGCCATGCGCCGGATATTCAGGATAGCATAACGCATACGTCCCAACGCCGTATTAATGCTAACTCCCGTAATATCAGCTATTTCCTTAAAACTCAAATCCTGATAATACCGAAGCACCAACACTTCTTTCTGGTTATCGGGCAGGTAATTAATCAGTTTTTTTACGTCCGAAAAAATTTGTTCCTGCACCATTTCATCTTCAATCGTGCCGTCTGACAGTTTGGGATTGTTCAGCAAATCGATTTCCGACTCATCGTTTGAAATCGTCTGCTCGTTCTTTTCCTGCCGGTAGGTGTCGATAATCAAATTATGCGCAATGCGGTTAATCCACGCGCGGAACTTTCCATTATCGGTATAACGTCCCTGCTTGATGGTAACAATCGCCTTCACAAACGTTTCCTGAAAAATATCTTCCGCTATTTCCCGGTTGCGTACAATATAATAAATATAAGAATAAATATTGCTTTTGTGTCTATTCAAAAGAATATCAAACGCAGCATTGTTGCCTTCAGCATAAGCACCGACTAATTCCTCGTCGGTCATTTGTTTTAAATGAATCATTACTTCTGTCTTAATGGTTTAGAGTAATGTAGCGTCTATAGGCGAATCTTTTTATAGATTAAACGATTCAATTTCGTGACAAAGTAAAGTATTTTTTAGATAAGTTGCAAATTTTTCACGAAAAAATTCAAGGACTGTGGGTTAAAAACGATAACCCGCAGTCAATAAACCTTTATACAAATTGTTTTTAAACGAAACTTTTTCGGCGATAAGTGGATAAAAATACAAATCGTCTTCTTGTGTTTTATACACGAAAGCCAAGTCCATATAAAAATTCGGTGTAAAACGGTATCCGATACCGGCCGTAAAATAGTGCTTGTCGCCTTCGAGCGTATAATGTGGAATTGTCCCGACCACCATGACTTCTTTTTCGTTGTTTTTAAAACTTTTTTCGTAAGGATTTTGCATATACGCATAGCCCAAACGTGCTGAAAATTGCGATGTAAAACGATATTCAAAACCCGCTCTCACGGTAGAAGTCACTTTAAAATCTTCCTTAATATAATCGTTCTGCTCGTTCATGGCATAACCCGACTCGTCGTGAAACCCCATCGAAGTATAATCTTTTATTTCATAATCCAAGCTGACAATCGCCTTCCCGCCGAAAACGCCCGCAATACTGTAATTCAAGCTATAAGGCGATTGGAAACGGTAGTTAAAATTACCTGTTTCTTCGGGTACAGAATACGGATCAGGGCGTTTTCCTTTGTCATCGGGAACATCTGCGTCCATTGTTCCTTGATAATAATCCGTCATGGAATACCACGTAGGCGAATGAAAGGACACACCCATACGAAGCACATCGGTCGGACGCCAAATTAAGCCCAAACCCAACTGAAGGCCGTAACCTTCCGTTTGCAGGTAATTATCTAACATAAAACCACCTCCATCTTGAAATGTTTCGTCATACCAGGAATCCATAGTATAATAAATATCGGTCATTGAAAGCGTTGCGCCCCAATAAAATGAATTACCCAAATTTGAGCCGATGGAAAAATCATAACTGTCGATATGACCTCGTTCGCGTACTTCTAAATGCGGATCAACCAATTCTCCTTCGTGTAAGACACTTTTATCGTGATTATCAAGCAGACAAGTCTTCCACGCCATTTGGCTCAGCCAAGGTACATCTCCATTTATAGGTCTATTGCCGCCTTCCACATAATTTCGAGTAATATCCGAAATATAATCCGTCAAAGAAGAGGCTATGCCCTTTCCGCCGGCTATGTAATTCCGGTCAAAATTTTTCAGATTGTTGTAAGTAAATCCGATATTAATCACCGGCATATTATCATTTCCCGTCGGCAGCGAGCCGATGTAGGAAATATTGTCGAAAGCAAATTTGAATTTATCCTGCTTGTTCGATGTTCCGTTCAAATTTGTTTGGATATTGTTCGATGTAAATCCCAGAGTAGCAAGCACTTCAGAAGAACGATATACGCCTATACCCGCCGGATTAACGGCTACTCCGGTAATATCTCCACCCAGCGCGCCGAAGGCACCGGCCATCGCCTGCCCGCGCGCACTTCCCGACAAATCGTTCCGCGACATGCGCAAGGCATCAATTTCTCCCTGTGCAAACGTACAGGCACAAACAAACAGTGCTATTATAAATAATAGATTACGTTTCATATTTTATTGATTTTAAAATTCTTAAATTATCTTCTACCTCCGCCACTCGACGACCGGCTTCCGCCACCGCCCGAATAGCTTCCACCGCCTGACGACGATCGACTACTGCTTCCGCCTGAGTAACTTCCACTGCTCGACGACCGGCTACTGCTTCCCGACGAATAGCTATCACTGCTCGACGAGCGACTGTTGCTACCGGAACTACTGCGCGTAGGTGTGGATGGTGTGTAGGTACTGCTCGACCGCGAACTGCCGGACGAAGAACTGTCATTTACTCTTGTTCGAGTGCTTGGTGAGGAAACACTGCTCGAACTCTGCCGTCCCGAAGAACTGCGCACGGTGGTTCCTTCCCGCGACGAGGAAGACCGTGTGCCATATCCGTCTGTATAGTTTCCGCTTCGCGAAGACGTGCGGGAACCGGAAGATACACGAGACCCATAAGAAACCGGATTTCTATTTCCGTAATAATTTCCACCATAATAATAGTGCGGGTGATAGTGGCCATACCAGCCGTGATATCCGCCATAGTATCCACCATAATACCAAGGGCTATACCAAGGGTCGTACCAGCCACCATAGTACCAAGGACTGTACCAACGACTGTAATACCAGGGGCTATACCAAGTATTATACCAGGGATAAAAACCACCGTAGTAACCATAATTTACATAAGGACGATCATCCGCTTCGTCAAAAACGATTTCGTAACCATCGTCGTTGTAGCGGATATTCACATTATCGGCTCCGGTAATCGTAATTTTAGTGGGGTCGTGAAACCGCACAATTCGTTGAGTTACATCGCCATCGACATATTCCACCACCGTATCGGTCACATTTTCGTCGATATACGCCTCATCGGAAGTGTAACGCCGGTTGTATTCATCTACATCCCTTTCCGAAGCGACCGTTGCTTCCAATATGACCGGCTCTTCTTTTTTCACCGTTCTCGTCACCGTTGTTGTTTTTACTTGTTCGGCTTTAGGCTCAGCCTTTTTATCTCTGGGAGAATAAATATCATCTCCAAAGTCATTATTTTGAGCGGTTGCAGAGAAAGCAAAAAACAGCATAACAAACCATGCAAAAATTTTTACTGTTTTCATCGTAATCATCTCCTTCATTTACTTTATATTAGACTTTAATTTCCATCGCTTTCGTATTACAAATATAGTAAAAAATAACGGAAGCGTTCAATGATTAGATATAAATTTTATGCCAAAGTTTAAAAAGCAGTGGAATATAACGTCTTTTAACTAAGTATCAATAAAAAAGGCGCGATTTATCGCGCCCTTACGTTTTACAATCTTTCCTCTTTGGGAATACCTGCTTTTTCTTCTGCTTCGTGCAATTCGTTGGTCAAGCTGGTTTTCTCAGTTTCCGATAGATGGGAGAAATAGCGTGTCAAAATTACGTGAAGCGATTTTTCTTCCAGAATTTTTTCTACCGCAGCACCTTCCGAGTCGTATTTATCGGCCAAATGCTTCCAAATTTGTGCATAAGATTTGTTTGCCATGATTGTTTTGTTTTTTTGTTAAACATCTTTATTATTTGTGCCTGCAAAGTTACTGTTTTATTTAAAAAATCGTTCATTTGCGGCAAAAAATGTGTTAAAATATCCGATATGAAAAATTTTAATAAAAAAGTAATCCCATCTTAATGCAAATCTCGTTTCAAATCATTACTTTTGTCGTCTAATCACGTGTATAATATAAAATATATACTAAAATTCTATTAATGAAAACACTGGAACAAATTTTAGCAAAAAAGCTACTCAAAATCAGAGCGGTCAAACTTCAACCGGCAAATCCGTTTATATGGGCTTCCGGCTGGAAATCACCCATATATTGCGACAACCGGAAGACGCTTTCGTATCCGGCTATTCGTAATTTTATCAAGTTGCAGTTGGCGCGCATCATCCTCGAGAAGCACGATGATGTCGATGCGATTGCGGGAGTAGCGACAGGCGCGATTGCGCAGGGTGCGATGGTAGCGGAAGAATTAAATCTGCCGTTTGTGTATATTCGGTCGACGCCCAAAGACCACGGTTTGGAAAACCTTATCGAAGGCGATTTGAAACCGGGATCAAAAGTGGTGGTGATTGAAGACTTGATTTCGACAGGCGGAAGCAGTCTGAAAGCAGTGGAAGCGATACGCAATGCCGGCTGTCATGTGTCGGGCATGGCGGCGATTTTCACTTACGGATTTCCGGTTGCCGAAGAAAAATTTAAGGAAGCCAAAGTGAAATTGACGACACTTTGCAACTACGATGCGATTTTAGACGAGGCACTGAAAATCGATTATATTGAAGAGTCGGAAATTAAAACGTTACAGGAATGGCGGAAAGATCCGGCCAATTGGCATACTAAATAAAAACAGCATGATGACCGAATTAACCAGCGAAATAAAAACGCTTCCCTATAATCAGGAACAGGTGTATCGGGTACTTTCCAATTTGGAAAATCTGGAACGGATTAAAGATAAAATTTCTTACGACAAGATTACGAATTTTACTTTCGATAAAGATTCCTGCTCGTTTTCGACCCAGCCGATCGGCAAGGTGCGATTTTCCATCGTGGAACGCGACGCACCGAAAACGATCAAGTTTGCCGCCGACGAGTCTCCGATTGAAGTCAACATGTGGATACAGTTGGCCGGCTTGCATGAAAACGAAACAAAAATGAAACTGACCATTAAGGCCAATTTAAATCCGTTTTTGAAGCCAATGTTATCGAAACCGTTGCAGGACGGAATGAACAAGATTGCGGATATTTTGGCTGCCGTACCCTACGACCAAGTATAATGAAGCTCTGGCAGAAGAATATAGAAGTAGATAAAGCCGTCGAAAAGTTTACGGTCGGCAAAGACCGCGAAATGGATTTATATCTGGCTTCCGCCGATATTTTGGGATCGATGGCGCACATCACCATGCTCGAAAGTATCGGATTATTGACGGCCAATGAGTTGGATAAATTACTGAACGCCCTAAAAAAACGCTATGTTGCTGCCGTTTCCGGAAAATTTATAATTGAAGAAGGTGTCGAAGACGTTCATTCGCAGGTCGAATTACTGCTTACCCGTGAATTGGGCGAAGTAGGCAAGAAAATCCACAGCGGACGGTCGCGCAACGACCAGGTGCTGCTGGATTTGAAATTATTTACGCGCGAAGCCATTCAACGATTGGTCGGCCAAATTTCCGAATTGATTGATTTATTGATTACGCAAAGTAACCGTTACAAAGAGATTTTGCTTCCGGGTTATACGCATTTGCAGATTGCGATGCCGTCTTCGTTCGGGCTGTGGTTTGGGGCGTATGCCGAAAGTTTGACGGACGATTTGCAACTTTTGCAAGCTGCTTATAAAATCTGTAACCGCAATCCGCTTGGCTCGGCTGCGGGCTATGGTTCGTCGTTTCCGCTCAACCGCCAGCTGACAACCGACTTATTGGGCTTTGATACAATGAATTATAATGTGGTTTATGCGCAAATGGGACGTGGCAAGATGGAACGAACGGTCGGTTTCGCGCTGGCCGGAATTGCCGGTACGCTTTCCAAACTGTCGTACGATGCTTGTTTGTTCAGCAGTCAGAATTTCGGATTTATCCGCTTGCCGGACGAATTTACGACCGGTTCAAGCATTATGCCGCACAAGAAAAATCCCGATGTGTTTGAATTGACACGCGCCAAATGCAATCAAATTCAGAGTATTCCGCAACAAATTACGCTGATTACCAATAATTTACCTTCGGGATATTTCCGCGACTTGCAGATAACGAAAGAAATTTTTCTTCCGGCGTTCGGCGAGCTATCGGATTGTATTGAAATGGTTTCGCTCATGATGCAATCGGTGAAAGTGAATGAACATATTCTGGACGACGACAAATATTCGCTGTTGTTCAGCGTCGAAAAAGTGAATGAATTAGTTCGGCAAGGCACGCCTTTTCGGGACGCTTACAAGCAGGTTGGTTTGGAAATCGAAGCGGGGCATTTCACTTCCGACAAAAAAGTTTCGCACACCCACGAGGGCAGTATCGGCAATCTTTGCAACGAACAAATCGCCGAAATGAAAGCACAAATCGTACGGGAGTTTAATTTTGAAAAAGTCAATGAAGCAGTACAAAAACTCATTCAATAGTCTTGTCATTGCGGGCTTGACCCGCAATCTTCTGCCCATCGTTAAACACTCATTAACGGTTATTTTGGGATTGCGGGTCGAGCCCGCAATGACAGTATTCTTATTGCTTTTTATATTGCCGGCTTGCGACGAAGAATATTACTCGCCGATACCGGCCAGTCTGGTGGAAATCACATTGGATTTGTATAATCAAGACAGCGATTTGGTTCCTACTTTGGCAACCAAATCTTTTATCCAACCGCAAGGCTTGGCACGAAAAGTGGGTTTTGGTGGTGTGGTCGTGATTAACGGATACGGCGAGGATTTATCGATTAATTTGTATGCTTACGATTTGGCTTGTCCCAACGAGCCGTCCATTGACAAAAACATTCGCGTTGTTCCCGGCGATGCCGGACAAGCAGTTTGTCCGAAGTGTAAAGGAGTATATAATTTGGATTTCGGTAAAGGCTTGCCGGAAAAAGGCGGAAAATATCCACTTAAATCTTATCTTGTTCGGAAATCAAACACCGGAATAAATAAGTATGTGATTATGAATTGATTAATCCAATACTCGTGTAACGTTTTTCACTCCTTTGATTTTCTGCAACCGTGATGATAATTGATTGATGTCGTCAACATCGTGAATGGCTACTTCGATCCGTCCTTCAAACAAACCGTCTTTGGATTCAATCGTCAACTTCCGCATATTTACCGATAAGTCGTTGGTAATCACTTGAGTAATATCGTTCAACACGCCCATACGGTCAATCCCTTTTACCTCAATGGTTCCGGAAAAAGAGAAGGTTTTATGTCCCGCCCAATCGCACGAAATAATCCGGTCGCCATAGCGGGATTTGAGTGTAAGTGCCGGTTGGCACGAGAGTTTATGGATTTCCAAACGGTGATCGTCGCGGATAAAACCAAACACATCATCGCCCGGAATGGGATTACAGCACGATTGTGTAATAAAATTTTTCTGAAAATCTTCCTCCTTTAATATATAGGTTTTTTTCTTGTCGATTTTACTTACATCTTCTTCCGGTTTCAGTTCTTCCGCCGTTTTTTTTGCCGTATCTTCTTTAGACGAACTTCCCACATTAAACGCTTGCTTGACGTAGCGCATAAAAATATTATCGGTTTTCCCTTTCAATATTTTTTGCGGATTTTCCGGCAATTCAATTTGTTTGTGAGCGACAGCATAAAATAAATCTTCCTTTTTCGAATAACCATAAAATGCGACTATCTTGTCCAGCACTTGTATCGTTACCTCAATACCGGCTTTTTGCAGGGTTTCATTGAGCAGCTGTTCGCCTTTTTTAACTTCTTCCCTCCGCTGTTTTTTAAGCGACGATTCAATTTTAGTTTTCGCTTTCGCCGTCGTAACAAAATGCAACCATTCTTCTTTGGGCTGTTGCGAGCGCGAAGTCAAGATTTCGACCTGGTCACCGCTCAACAAATTGTGGCTCAACGGAACTAACTTGTGATTGACTTTCGCGCCGATACAATGATCGCCTACGTTCGAGTGGATTTCGTAGGCAAAGTCCAGAGCCGTAGCGTGTTGTGGCAACGTTTTAATCTCACCTTTGGGCGTAAAAACGAAAATTTCGGAACTATACAAGTTGAGTTTAATCGTATCCAGAAAATCCATTGCGTTGGGGCTGGGGGCTTCCAAAACATCTTGAATACGTTCCAGCCAATGGTCGAGTTCGGTCGGTTCTTGGATTTCGCCGTCCATTCCCCGTTCCTGATTTTCCTTGTATTTCCAATGCGCCGCGAGGCCTTTTTCGGCAATTTCGTCCATTTTCGAACTTCGGATTTGCACTTCAATCCATTGTCCGTCAGGTCCCATAACCGTCAGGTGTAGTGCTTGATATCCATTCGCTTTCGGGTGACTAATCCAATCGCGAATACGGTCGGGACGCAGTTTATACAAATCGGTAATCGCCGAATAAATTTCCCAGCATTGTTTTTTTACGTCCATATTGGGTTTCGGCACAAAGACAATGCGAACGGCAAAAATATCGTAAATATCTTCAAAATCTACATTCTTGGACTGCATTTTATTCCAAATCGAATAAATCGACTTGACACGCTCTTGTATTTTGTAAGTATAACCCATTTGGGTGAGGCTAATTTCCAGTGGAGAGGCAAAATGTTCGTAAATGCGCCCACGGTTGGTAGCCGTCGTCGCGAGTTTCTGTTCGATATGCTTGTATTCTTCCGGGTGTTCGTATTTGAAACTCAAATCTTCCAGTTCGCTTTTAATCGAAAAAAGTCCCAAGCGGTGAGCCATCGGAGCATAGAGATACATTGTTTCACCCGCGATTTTGTATTGTTTGGCCGGAAGAAGTGAGCCGAGCGTACGCATATTGTGGAGGCGGTCGGCGATTTTTATCAAAATCACGCGAATATCGTCCGACATGGTGAGCAACAATTTGCGCATGTTTTCTGCCTGCGCCGAAGCCGCCTCAGCAAAAATGCCGCCGGAAATTTTGGTCAGTCCATCGACAATTTGAGCAATTTTATCACCAAAAAGATTGCGAATATCTTCAACTGTATAATCGGTATCTTCAACAACGTCGTGAAGTAACGCGGCAGCAATGGAAGTCGAGCCAAGTCCCATTTCTTCGCTCACAATCAACGCCACAGCCAACGGGTGCATGATGTATGGCTCGCCCGACCGCCTTTTTACGCCTTTGTGCGCCTGGTCGGCAAACTTGAAAGCCTTGTTGATGATTTCAAATTTCTTGCGGTGGTTGGAACGTTCGTAGCTGTCCAACAACGCCTCATAAGCCTTTTGTACCCTTTCGTCTTCCGTTTCTTTCATTTTATATCCGCCCGTTATCCTGATAAATGATTAACCGCCTTCCGGCCGCTACCTTGTTGGATTTCAATTTGTTCCAACGGCGGAGTTCTGCCACCGTTACACCATACCGGCTTCCTATCTTGCTCAGGCTTTCACCTTTTCTTACTTTATGGGTAATTCGTTCCGAACTACTACTACTGCTCTGATTTTCACCGACATACGTGCGGTTGGTAAATAATTCGTCACGCCGGTATTTGGCTATGGAATCTTCTTTTTCCACAAAAGCGTAGGTTTGAAGTGTCGGCAAACGCATCGCACGGGGCTTGGAATTGCCCGGAATAATGTCGCGTTTGTATTGCGGATTTAAACTGCGCAGCAAGTCCTTGTCTATATTCAGCATTTCAGCAATTTGGTCGAAATGAATGGCCTGATTGATCATGACCGTGTCGGTCGCCACCGGCAAAGTCGTCGCCACCGGATACAATTGGTGGTTAGCATAATAGTTCATTGCATAAGTCGCTGCAATAAAGAGCGGTACATATAAGCGGGTTTCGCGCGGAAGATAGGGATAAATCGCCCAATAATCCGTTTTTCCGCCCGCGCGCCGTATGGCCTTATTCACATTTCCCGCCCCGCAGTTGTAGGAAGCAATCACCAAATGCCAATCGCCGTAGAGTTTATACATATCTTTAAAATAGGCACAAGCGGCATAAGTGGCTTTCAGCGGGTCGCGCCGTTCATCAACTAACGTGTTGATTTCCAGCCCATATTGTTTGCCGGTTGCCAGCATAAATTGCCACAAACCCGATGCACCTGCCCGCGACAAAGCCGTCGGATTTAATGCGGATTCCACAATCGCCAAATATTTCAGTTCAAGTGGTAATCCGTTTGCGTCTAATGCTTCCTCAATCATGGGGAAATACAAATTTTCCAAGCCAAGCATATATTCCACCATATACCGCTTGCGAACAACATACAACTCGATGCATCGGCGAACGACTTCATTATAAGGAAGTTCAATCAGATTATCCAGCTTCGACAAACGTTCGACATACACCGCATCGCTCACTGGCACGCAGTCTTCATAACCCGGATGGTTGCTTTTCCGGGTGCAGTGCTGGATATACCACGAATTTTGCAAACTGTCTAAACTGATGTCCCAGCTTTCCGGTACAAACAACATATCGTCGCCATCACTCTGCAACACACTCGTGTCTGCAATATCTCTCGAAGAATCAACACTTTGTGAAAAAAGATTGATTGTTCCCGACAATAAAAATAATACTAAAAAAATCCGTTTCATATTATATATTATCTAAATTTCAAAACGTAATACTGCACTGCAACCCCAACGCACGGGCACTGCCGGCCGTCCGGTCAAAAAGAACCGGATTTAAATGCAAACTTAAATCCGGCGAAATATCGAAATCGAACAACTCGGCATCAACATACGCATCAATCATACAGATGGCATACACGCCTGCGGTAATAATAATGCTCAACTCCTTGTATCTCCGGAAATAATCCTTTTTATTTTTTAGCGCATTCGCAAACGATTTCCGTTCCTGTTCACTCCATTTCGCCGGGTCATCGTCGTAGTTGTAATATTTATACGCCAGCCACGAATTGGTATCCGGTTTATCGTCAATAAAATCCATATACGCCTGCCGGTAGCCGGTGAATTGGGTGTTATTCCACGAAATCGCATACGCACAGCCCAAAAATCCGCCATAGATGAACGGCAATTTCCAATATTTCCGATTGTATATCTGCCCCAATCCGGGAAAAATCGCCGAATATAACACCGCTTTTGTCGGATTAGGTTTAAATGCCGTTGAGTCGATAGCCATTTTTTCGATGGTATCGGCAACAAAAAGCGTGTCCTGTGCCCGCAAACAGACAGGAAACCCAACTAAAAACGCGATAATGAATAAACTAACCTGCTTCAAAATGTATATGCGTAATCAAACAGGAGCAAAGATACTATTTTTACAGGAACTTTTGATAGGGCAAAAACAAAAATAATGCTAAAAATGTAAGGGCGTTGCGCGCAACGCCCCTACATCGGGAATTTGAATGTTATGCGAACGTTCCCGATTGTCGTTCTGTCTTGTTATTGCGCGCTTGACGCGCAATCCCCTCATGTCCGTTAATGACTGTTTAACGATGGGCGAGGGATTGCGGCCTTCGCCGCAATGACAACATTATTTCACAATAATTTTGTGCGTCTGCGTTTCCCCGTTGCCTGACACCACTTTCACGATGTAAACCCCGGTAGGGGCGTTGCGCGCAACGCCCCTACGCAAATTCATCTGATATACATTATTCTCGATTTTATCCGCTTGCTTTACTTTCCGTCCTTGCATATCGAATAATTCCACCGAATTGATCTTTTCCGACGAAGAAACGGTTACTATTTCATTGTCTTGATAAATCGCGATTTTATTTTCGCTCTTTATCTCGCTGATGGCCATCGGTGATTTGAAACTTACCTCGAAACGGTCGATATAGGGCGTTGTGTTGTCGCTTTGCGTGAAAGTGTAGGAATTGTTTTGCAACAAATCCTGTGTTTGACCGGTCTTTTTATCCAAGAGTGTGAGTGCTTCCACATCCGCATTAATGTCAAAAGTCAGTGTAACGCGGTTGCCGAAACCACTGCGAAGCCCCAGCGGAATAGTCGTTGTTGCTTGATTTTCGTTTTCTGTGGAATATTGCACGGCATTCTTTTGCCCGCTTTCGTCAGTGAAATACACTTGCGGAATCGTGTTGGCTGCTTCATAAAACAACTGATAGACATTTTGTCCTTCCTCATTTAATGCAAGCGTTGCCGAAGTTGTTTTGTTTTTGTTTGCTTGGCTTGTCGCCGTTACATAAATCACATCGTTGTTTGCTTTCGGTGATTTAAAGTAATCATCATGCGCTTTGCCTGTTTCTCTTGTTATCGATGTCGTTTCAAACGGGAAATACAAATCGACAGTACTGCCCGGAGTTCCGGTTGTTGTGATAAAGAATGCTTGCAAAACAGCAATCGTATCGGTTATGCTTGCGCTTCCAACATTATATTCGTAGGTATTAAATGTACCGTTGTAAAGGCGGAAATAATTGTTAATCGCCGCACTGTTTGCCAGATAAAAATTATTGAATTTAAACGAAGACATAAACGGATTTCCCAGCATGATTTCTTTTCCTGTGGGAACAGTTATCTTGAAAGCGTTTTTGCCTGCCAGTGCTCCATTCGGGATTTGTTCCATCTTACCGTCGAAGATAAAGCGATAGGCTTCGTTCTCGCGTTGGATGCTTCCTTGCGGGTGGTCGGTCAGCGGAACATCCGGAACATAATACCAGTATTCTTTGAAATAGCTTGTTTTGCTTCCTGTGTCATATTTATGTACTCTGTGCGGGTGAATATGACTTGAGCTGTTGTCGAAATCGTTTTCGTCATACGGGCCTTCAAAATAGGGAATAGTGATAATTCCTTTCAAGGTATCTAATCCGGCTTGATAACCGCCTGACCAGTCTTCACCGTTATAACCCGGATTGTGGTCGGCCACCAACAGGGCGATGGCATAACCGAGGTCTTCGTTCAATTCGGCTTCGTTGTTGGGCAAGATAGTATCATCCGGCCAGTCGAAATTGCCGGTAAATGTACCGGTTTGTGCATCAGAACGAACAAAGCGTTTTTGCCAAGTGTGCGGTTTTCCGCCCAACGAGAAGTCGCCGGTAACAATCTTATTTAATGGTGCAGAGAGTGCGTACCACTGGTCGCGTTCCATGAGCGAAGTCGGTTTAGTTGTTTCATATCCCGGATTATCGGTGCTTGTTCCGCTTGCGTCAAAATACCCGAAATTGTACTGAATCCATGCTTTGGTATAATGCAAAGAATCGGTTCTTGCCACTTCGCCCCCAAATTCAAAATGAATATGGTCGCACCAACTCTGGGCATAAATTGTCCTGCTGGTGTTACTCAAATCCAGATTGGGATAAACATCAAGACCGTCGGGAATAAGTACATGCGTACAGGGACGAGGTATCCATGCCTGTGGATAAGCATACGAGGGACTGGACGTATTCGGATTTAACCAGTTTTGCGGATTGTGCCAATCCGGTGTGCCACCATTTCCTGTCCAAATTAGACTGTCGGAATACAGGTAGGCGTCCACCTGATAATAACCCACCTGATCGCCATGGGTGCTTTCAAATTCATTTACCCAAGCACCGTTTTCATAAACACGGACATAATACGATTGGACGGCTGTACCGTCTTTCGTTATATCCAAATAATCGCCTGTACCGACAGGAGCAGTCAGTGTATTGTCATACCAAACGTAAGTGAAATTACTGTTCTGCGGATAAAAATCCAACCGTTCATCGTTTCCTTCACAGATTACCTGATTGGGTGCGCCGTACATGCCCGAAGGAAAGAAATTGTTTGAGTATCTACACTCATCTTTGATGAACGTATTATCCAATTCATTCAATCGGAGTTGTATCTGGGTATCCGGATTCGTTATTCCAAGCGAAGCCACGCCGGGAATAGTAAAGGTTATTGTCGGCAATACGGTTGAATTATTTACCGGAATATTGACGGTAAATTCGCCGGTGAATACTCGAACAAATACGCCTGCCTGCATGATATAAGCACTTACTGTTAAGGGGCTTGTGAATGTAGCATCGCCTTCGTTGGTAATCCATACGTTTGCAATGTAATCGTTTCCGGAAGACGTATAATCGACACCGGTAAGGCTTGTGCCTCTGCTGGTATCGAAAGTAATATCCGATCCGTAAGAAAAGGGAATGCCTTCGGAATTTAATAATGTCGCCTGTTGCAGAAAATTGTTGAACGGATAAACAATGCTGTCGTTTTTGGTAACAAAAGGCGTCGCCGGATTGAGCGGATAGGCCGGAACGGTCAAATCATCGTTAATATAGACCGGATTATACATATACTGATTCCAAACAGGACGGGAAGGTGCCCACGGTTCGTATAAGGATTTGAAAATGGTTACAGTCCCGTTAGAGCTAATTATAATTTCACTTGCACCATCATTATCCACATCGGCAATAAGCGGAATTTGCATAACTGTTGTTCCGCCATATCCCAAAGAAACTAAATAATTATTGGTCATATTTCCGGTTTGATTTGCATTGTAAATCCGAATATTGGCTTGGTCGGTAAACAATATTTCATTTGTTCCGTCCTGATTAAAGTCAAACAAAGTAATCCCATTGGAAAAAGAATCTTCGTTGGGAGTAATCGCCCATAAATACGAGAAACTTTGAGTAACGGTATTGTATTTATAACAAATAAAGCTTTTGGCAGGAACACCTATAAAAGGTGAATTGACCTGATTAGCACACTGCAAGACAATTTCCAATTGTCTGTCATTATCCACATCAGCAATCAACGGAATATTCTTTCCAGAGTTAATAACATTTATTTTCAACGGATTAGCACTAACCGTATTGCGAAAAACGTCCCAAACATACATAGAAACCGTACCGCTATTTGTCCAAGTATTCCGATTAGTAATTAGAATATCCAAATGGCCGTCATTGTCAAAATCAACCGCTTCAGCATGTCCATCTGCTATAATTCCGTCAGGCGGAGTAATGGTTTTTACCATCGTAACAGAATTTTGTGTAGTATCCGTCCGGCTAACAATATTTACATCATAAATCTCATTTCCCAATATCAGGTTTAGATTGCCATCTCCGGTTACATCGGCAACTGTGGGTGAAGATAGCATCCAGTGTGTGGAATTGTGTGTCCAATGCGCGTAAGAAGAACCTGTATTTGTGCCTCCTGTTGCTGTCTTTAATAATTTCCCTGTTTCGGCATCAAAAATTTTATTACGGACATAAATTTCAGGGTATCCGTCGTGGTTAAAATCCGCAAATCCAATATTAACGCCAAAATCAAGATAGGTATTCGGACTATTACCATACTTTTCATCCGACGTCCAATAAGGTACATCAGGAGTAGGCGATGTAATATCATAAGCCCGTAATGTATCATCAACCGTGGCGACAATTATTAACCCTTTTCTACCGAAAGTTTTAACCAGACCGTATGCTGAAGCATCATAAAGAGACAGATAAGACGGCATGGTTATATTTGCCTTTAGAGCATGTGTTTGTCCGTCATAAACTAATAAACCGGTAGACATTGTAGCATTTGTTCCGCTGGTAACATTAGTAGTTCCTTGATCTCTAACACAAACAATTTCAGGAATACCATCGTCATCTAAATCGCCAATTACGGTAGAAACCATTCGCGACACAATGCTTGATGATGACCAATTTGGGCTAATTCCCCACTGCATTGTCGTTGGGTCAATCGAACAAGCATCAATAACGGTTGGCTACATTGATTAAAATCAGAGCCGTATCCGTTGAGGTTTTTCCCTGGCAGGTGATGGTATATTTTAATGTGTCCTGACCGACAAAACCTGCAAAAGGCGTATAATCAATCTCTTTATCTACTGTAATCGAAACAGTTCCGTTTTTTACGGTAGTGAGTGTAGTTGCAGGCGGGAAAACAACCGTATTGGTTCCATCTATCAGATTAATATCAATACCTGCTTTGGTGCAAGCTCCCAGTTCGTCGTTTCCAAGAATATCGACGGTATCCCGAACGCCGGGATTGATGAAAAAATTGTCCGAAACAGATTTTAAAGGCGGTTGCGCCTGCACATTGGTTCCGCACAAAAGCAGGAAAAACAGGAGTAGCACACCCCCCAACCCCCTGAAGGGGGCTTTGAGAGTCTGCGAATTTTCAATGTTGTGCGTCAGCCAAAGTCTCCCCTTTAGGGGAGATTTAGAGGGGTGCATTATTATTTTCATTTTTACGAAGTGTTTTTTAGTTAATAAAATAGAGAAATAAAGCACGGAAATAATCAGCAAGAATAAACCGCCATTACCGAGTGGAACAGACGAAATGGCCAAATGGTCGCGATGCCCGTCGTCGGTGGAAAGACCGGTTTCCAAATAAGAACTTCCGAAGACATTGGTCAGAAAATCACCCGAAGGATTAAACAGCGAGCTGCTGAAATCAGCATACATGTCGCTATAAAGAAAATCGCTCTGCCACAAAAAGACATTTTGGGACGCCAAACCATTGTCCCACATCGTGCTTGCCTCAAACGGCAGGCGTTGCTCCATTTCCCATTGGGCAAAAACCCCGGCGGGAAACAACAAAAACAAGATTAGATAAATAATTGTTCGCATACTTTTGTGAGTTATGAATTATAAGTTATGAATTATAAGTTATGAGTTGAGAAAACCCCACCCCAGCCCTCCCCTGAAGGGGAGGGAGTGGCAGCGCACAATTTTGCAAGGGATTTTTCTCCCCCTTTAGGGGGCTGGGGGGAAACAGGGGATTGCGGGTCAAGCCCGCAATGACAGAACAACTGCCGCCTTCGCAATGACGGAGGCCGGAAATATTGCGTATTAAAAATAAATTTTGTATATTACGCGCGTGAGAAAAAAGACGCGTTACAGACCGCGTGGCATGTGAATTTATGTTAAACCGCCAGGTGAGTAATGTGTGTGTGTAGTATATTATTTTGCATTTTTTAAAATAATTTGATATGTTTTACAACATAAATCACACTTTTTTTTAAGAATTGTTCGCATCACAAATTGTTACGAAAAAGGATATGGCAAAAAGTGTGCCAAAAATTGTCCGTTGCCAGAGTTGAAGTTTCGCAGGCACTGTCTTATCTATCAATCCTGTCCAGCATCTGTATCAGTCTTTCCAAATCTTCGGGCGACGAAAAGGGAATAGTGATTTTGCCCGCACCCAGGTCGTTAATCGAAAACGACACTTTCGTTTTGAAAAAAGCGGAAAGATGGTTTTTCAAGTCGCCATATTCGTTGGGGGATTTCGGCTGTTTTTTTGCAAGGGCTTTCGCCGGATTTTCTTCGTTCAGGGCTTGCACAATTTCCTCTGTTTTCCGTACCGAATAGCCATATTCAATAATTTGCTCATAGACCATCAGTTGCGTGGAAGGGTCGTCTAACGAAAGTACAAGTTTGGCATGTCCCATGTCTATCTTCTTGTCTTTCAGTCCCATTTGAATTTCGGCCGGAAGTTTCAACAGACGTAGAAAATTGGCAATCGTCGCACGTTTCTTGCCGATACGTTCGCTTAATTTTTCCTGTGTCAACCGATAGGAATCAATCAACGTCTGGAAAGCGAGCGCAATTTCGATGGCGTTCAGGTCTTCGCGCTGAATGTTTTCGATGAGTGCCATTTCCATAATATTCTCATCGCTCACCTTGCGCACGTATGCAGGGACGGTCTTCAAACCGGCCTTTTTGGAAGCGCGGTAACGGCGTTCGCCCGAAATAATCTGATACCGGTCATGCCCGATTTCGCGCAAAGTGATCGGCTGTACCAAGCCCAGCGATTGAATAGAAACCGCCAATTCTTCCAACGCTTCCTCGTCGAAAACGGTGCGGGGCTGATCGGGATTGGGTATGATTTTCGACAACTCTATTTCGTTAATCGACGACGAGCCGCCGGTGTTCAGGTCATCCATCGTAATCAATGCGCTTAAGCCTTTTCCTAAGGCCGATTTCGTTTGCTTTGCCATGTTACTTGTCTTTTGAAGCGTTTTTTTCAATAATTTCCTGTGCCAACTGCATGTGGTTTTGCGAGCCTTTGGAATCGGCATCGTACAATAATACCGGTTGTCCGTAGCTGGGGGCTTCACTCAACTTAATGTTGCGCTGGATAACCGTTGTAAAAACCATATCGCCGAAATGTTTTTTTACTTCGTCGTAAATTTGGTTAGCCAGACGCAGACGCGCATCATACATCGTCAGCAAAAATCCTTCAATATCCAAATTCGGATTTAATTTTGATTTGATGATCTTAATGGTATTCAGTAACTTACTAATTCCTTCCAATGCAAAATATTCGCATTGCACCGGAATAATCACCGAATCGGCAGCCGTCAACGAATTGACCGTAATCAAACCGAGCGACGGCGAGCAGTCAATCAAAATATAATCGTATTGGTCTTTGATTTTAACCAAAATCTCCTTTAAAACCTTTTCGCGGTTTTCAAAATTCAGCATTTCGATCTCCGCGCCCACCAAATCAATATGCGACGGCAGGATATACAAATTGGGAACTTCGGTCGGGATAATGGCTTCCGCCGTATCTACTTTATCAATGATACATTCGTAGATCGAATAGTCGATTTTCCGAATATCGACACCCAAACCGGAAGAAGCATTGGCCTGCGGGTCGGCATCTACACACAAGACCTTTTGGTCTAAAGCGGCCAAAGAAGCAGCCAGATTGATGGTAGTCGTTGTTTTTCCAACTCCCCCCTTTTGATTTGCCAACGCAATAATCTTTCCCATAAAAAAGAGTGTATTTGTGAAATTCGACGCAAAAGTAGTAAAATTCTTGATTGCTTCTTCTTATACCGGCATAAACATTGACCTTCCTGTTGATAACTTCACAAAAATGTTAATAACTTTCGCCGATTTTATGTATCTTTGCCCATCGAAAAAAATTAGTCTATGTCGCAAAAAAACAAGCCGCTCATCTTCATTACCAACGATGACGGCGTTCATGCAAAAGGAATTAATGAATTAATTAAAGGTATTCGCCCGCTGGGGGAAGTAGTGGTGATTGCACCTGACGGCGCACGTTCGGGCATGTCGAGCGCAATTAGCTCAGTCAATCCAATACGGTTGAATTTGGTGCGTAAAGAAGAAGATTTTACGTTCTACAGTTGTAGCGGAACGCCGGTCGATTGTGTAAAATTAGGTATTAACGAAATATTGCACCGCAAACCCGATTTGTTGATTTCGGGTATCAATCATGGCTCTAACTCAGCCGTTTGCGTAATTTATTCGGGAACAATCGGGGCCACGTTGGAAGGTTGTATTTTGGGCATTCCGTCGCTGGGTATTTCGTTGTGCGACCATTCGCCGGACGCCGATTTTTCGCAAGCCGTAAAATACGGAAAAATCGTTGCGGAAAAAATTTTAACCGGCGGCCTGCCGAAAGGGGTTTGTCTGAATTTGAATGTTCCCGACGTTCCGAACGTAAAAGGCTTGAAAGTGGCCTGCCAAACCAAAGGCTACTGGGCAAAAGAATTTCAAAAATCGCAAGATGCGAACGGAAAACCCGTGTATTGGTTGACCGGCGAGTTTGTGAATGAAGACGCCGAAAACGAATGCAACGACGAGTGGGCATTGAACAACGGTTATGCGGCTGTCGTTCCGCTTCAGGTGGATATGACCGCTCACCATGCGTTAGAAAAGATAAAAAGCTGGGAAACAATATGAAATATTTTTTGGTAGCGGGCGAGGCTTCCGGCGATTTGCATGCGTCTAATCTCATGCGGTCGCTGAAAACGTTGGACAAATCGGCGGAATTTCGCTATTTCGGCGGCGACCTCATGCAGGCAGTCGGCGGAACACTGGTGAAACATTACCGCGATTTGGCCTACATGGGATTTATTCCTGTCTTACTGCATCTGCGCACTATTTTCCGTAACCTGAAACTGTGCAAAAAATCCATTGCCGATTTTCAGCCCGATGTGGTGATCTTGATTGATTATCCCGGATTTAATTTGAAAATTGCTAAAGCGGTGCACCGCGCACCGCGTACCGTCTATTATATTTCGCCAAAGATTTGGGCGTGGAAAACGTATCGTATCCGCGACATAAAAAAATACATCGACAAAATGCTTTGTATTTTTCCTTTTGAAGTGGATTTTTACAACAATTACGATTACGCGGTTGAATATGTGGGCAATCCGACTGTCGATGAAATAGCGGAATATACGGAAGTTAATCACTTGGAACAGAAGCCAATAATTGCTTTGCTGGCCGGAAGTCGCCGGCAGGAAATTAAGGACAATTTGCCGGTGATGTTGGAAGCAGCCGGCGCGTTTCCCGATTATCAGTTGGTCATTGCAGGCGCGCCGGGCATTGAGCCGGAATATTACAAACAATTCACTGAAAATCAAAAGGTTTCCATTGTTTTCGGGCAGACTTATCAACTGTTGCAACAATCGCGGGCGGCATTAGTTACGTCGGGAACGGCCACGCTCGAAACGGCTTTGTTGCGCATTCCGCAGGTAGTTTGCTATCAAACGCCTGTCAAACACCTTGTTACGTTCGTTTGGAAACATTTTTTTAAAGTCAAATACATCTCATTAGTCAATTTGATTGCCGGAAAAACGGTTGTGCAGGAATTGTTCGGCCAATATTTCTCCGTCGGGCAAATCCGTGCAGAATTGGATAAATTATTGAACGACGAAAATTATCGCGAAACGCTACAAATTGGTTATCAGGAAGTTATCGACCATTTAGGGGCACCGGGCGCATCGGAAAAAGCTGCCCGTGCGATTGTCGGTTGAAAAAATGTTAATAGTTTTGGCCATCCCTTTTCCGTTCCCTGTATTTAATTTGTGTGTGGGTCTTTTTAAAATAATAATTTAACCAACCAACAAAAACAGCATTATATTTTTGATTATTAGAAGTTTAGAGGTTATTTGGAAAAACCGAAGCAAATAGACCCCTCTAGACCAATTTAAACTGACCCACTCCACCCACCGAAACTGACCCACTCCACCGATTTAAACTGCCCCCCTCACCGGAGCAAACTGACCCGGTACAAAATGGCTAACCTTAGACTTTGTTCCCTGTTATTTTTTTGCTTTTTTTATCTTCGAGAAGATCGGATTTTTTCTCACAGTATAAATGGCAAATAAAAAAATTTGATAGTGTCATATAATTATTGTTTCGCATAAGATTTTATAAAGGCATGTTCAACGTCCCAGTTTTTATCAATGATTCCGGCGTATAGGGCGGGCGTTCTCGGCGTTCGGGTTTTATCTGCATTT
>BNTW01000012.1 GCA_025996895.1 Bacteroidia bacterium
ATTATGATTCGCCTTTACCGGATTGGGCTTGGGTGGGCTTGAAACTGCCGGAGCCGGCAAGAGTAACGGATATAGAATATTTATTTCGCACAGACGATAACAATATTCGGGAAGGTGATGTGTATGAATTGTTTTATTTTTCCGAAAATGGATTGGTTTTCTTAGGAAAACAGACAGGAGAAAAAACGGGAGTACTGTATTATAACGGTGCACCTTCGAATGCCCTGTTTTGGCTGCGAAACACAACGCGGGGGCAAGAGGAGCGAGTATTTACTTATGAAAATGAGAAGCAAGTATTTTGGTAATGAATAGAAACATGAATAATCATAAGAAAAAAAGGGCGGAAAATTGTTGCTCTCGTGATAGTTTGACAATCCACCCGCCCCGATTTTCCTCTCAAAAAAGAAAGGAGGCTGCAAAAGTAATGAATTAATTTGAAACCCACGCGGTTTTAAGGTTGTTGAAAGGATAGACACAACCAAACATTTATAAATTATTTATTAACAATCTAATTCTTTTTAAAATATGAAAAAGAAATTTTTTGGCGGAATCGCCGTATTAGCAATAGCAGCAGTAGCTGCATTAAATATAAATGTAAGCAAAGAAAGAGAGAATTTGTCAGGCTTAGCTTTGACAAATGTAGAAGTATTAGCTTATGGGGAAGGTCCAACTCCTTGTGGAGGCCCAAAATCAGAAACAACAACTAATTGTTTGTCAACAAACAGTATAAATTGTAAGGATTTCTCCGGATGTCAATAATCTAATTAAATTAGAGAAGGTTATTAAATAACCTTCTCTATGATTTTTCTAACAAAGTGTTATCAATAAAAAAGAATCAATTTCATATAAAATTACAAACATTATGCATAACAAAAAAATATTTATATTTTTGTCTGGTTTATTATTATTCATTAGTTGTAATTCACGGAAAGAACAAATTCCATTGGATATAGAAACTGAAACGATTGATTTTTGGTCGTTTAAAAAGATCAATGGAATAATCTCTGAAAGTATCATAAAAGACACAAAATATATTCTGTTAGATAATTCCAATGATGATATTCTATTCCAAGGCATTGATAAAGTAAAAATTGTCAATAATATTATTTATATTCTGGATCAAAGACTAAAGAAATTGGTTGTATTTGATTCTATGGGTGTTGGCATAGGAAAAGTGGGGCAAATAGGGCAAGGCCCTGAAGAATATTTGCAGATAAGCGATTTCGATGTAAACGATGCAGGGGATATTTACTTCATTGATGGAACTACAGGCGCAGATAGATTATTTGTCTTTGATAAAAATCTCCAATTTGTTTCTCGAAAACAAATGCCATTTGAGGCTGATATTATTCATTGTTTACCTAATAATAAATTATTATTCGGTCTTTCGTCATGGAATAAAGGAAAGAATGTAAATAAAAAAATAGTGATAACGGATACTGATATGAAAACGGAACAATCTTATATGAAATATGACGAATATCACGATGATTCTTATTGGATATCGGATTATGCATTCGTAAGTACAGGAGACAATATCTTATATAACAAACCGATAGATAATTTTGTATATCAATTTTCGAAGAATGGTGTTTTGGCTAAAGCTTATTTATTTGATTTTGGCAAAAAAAATGTTCCGAATGAAGATAAAAAAGATATTGAAGGAAATAATGAAAAATATAAAAATTATTGTTGTCTGAAAAATTTTACGGTTATTGATGATAAATATATTTTAGGTACATTGCGAGACGAATTAAAAACGAAACCTTTCATTATTGACCGAAAAAATAAAGAATTATTTATAGGTAAAGAAGTCATTAGTGGTGACATAAGCAATATTGCGGGTTTTTATGATAATAGAATCATATCATTTATTTATCCAGGTAAATATGAAAATATTGAAACTACGAATTTACCTGAAAATGTAAAACAATATGTTGCGGATGAAAATTTTGTACTTTGTATAAATGAATTAAAATAATAATTGATATGAGCAAGCTATCATTAAATCTTTTCTTAGCAATAATCGTAGTAAGTTTTACGGCATGCAAACAAAATAAGAAAGAGGATTACGCAAGAAAAATCGTAACAGAGTGGATGGGTCGCACGGTTCAATTGCCGGATAATATATTACCCTCAGTACTGAATGAAGGCACTGTTTCTTCCGTATTATTTCAAACTCCCTACAAGATACTTGTATATACAGACTCAACAGGATGTACTAATTGTAAATTAAAATTATCTGTGTGGAAAAATTTGATACAGGAAATAGACAGTTTGATGCCAAACAAATTGTCTATTCTGTTTTACTTTCATCCGAAAAATGAACAAGAATTATCATACTTATTTAGGAGAGAAAACTTTGATTATCCTGTATTTATTGATATGGAAAACCAAATTGACCAATTAAATCATTTTCCTTCTCAAATGGAATACCAATGTTTTTTATTGGACAAAGACAACAAAGTGGTGTTGATTGGAAATCCTACGCTAAATCCGAAAGTTTGGGAATTGTATAAAACCCAAATTTCCGGTGAAAAGCAGGAGCAACAACCGGTAACTACTGTTCAGCCGGATAAATGGACTTACGATTACGGAACAATCCGAAAAGGCAGCAAAAATGCGGTGGTTTTTTCAATTGAAAATACCGGCGACCGGCCATTGGTGATCAGTCAGGTTTCGGCTTCCTGCGGTTGCACCAATGTGTCGTGGGATAAACAGCTGATAGAAAAAGGTCAAAGGGCGAAAATAACGGCCGAAATGACTCCCGAAGAAACCGGACATTTCAATAAAACCATCGAAGTGTTTGGAAACATGGAAGCATCGCCATTGAAATTAACGATTAGTGGCAGAGTAATAGAATAGCGGATTTTATGAAGAAGTCGATAAAAAATATTCTCTATTATTTAACTGTCTTTTTTATTGCGATTTTATTGGCAATCGCTCTGCGAATATTTTTTATCGCTTCTTTTAAGATTCCTACCTCTTCCATGGAGCCTGTAATCAGTCCGGGAGATTATATTCTTGTGAATAAGCAGATTCCGGGGCCTCGCATGATTCCGAATTTCTTCTCACGGCAAGAAAATGAAGCACCCGAAATCAAACGGCTGCAAGGTATAAGAAAAATCAGGCGCAACGATGTATTGGTGTTTAACTTTCCGTATGAAGGCGGCGGAAATCTGCATTTGGATTTGAACATCTATTACGTTAAGCGTTGTGTAGCTATTCCGGGCGATACTTTCCGGATTGAAAACGGACTGTATGAAGTAAACTCCAATCGTGAAATTGCAGGAAATCGTGAAGCCCAATCGGCGTTTTCCCACTGTCCGGAAACGGAAATGCCGCCGGAAATTTTTCGGTGTTTTCCATTCGATTCGGCTTATAACTGGAACGTAAAATCATTCGGGCCATTATATGTTCCCCAAAAGGGAGATACAATCCGGATCGACGAAAAGAACAGGCTTTTGTATTGTAACTTGATACAGTATGAAACCGGCAAAGAAGTCCCGGACGATTTACAATCCTACGTTTTTCAACAGAATTATTATTTTATGGCCGGCGACCATGTGTTTGATTCGCGCGATTCGCGCTACTGGGGTTTGCTGCCCGAAGATCATATCGTCGGGAAAGCAATACTGATTTGGAAGTCAAAAGATATGCATACAGGAAAATACCGATGGAAAAGATTTTTCAAAGCAGTAAAATAAAGCCCGTCCTGACAGTGTTGCCGTTGCTGTTGGTGTTCAGTACGGTTTTCGTAATGGATAATCATCTGGCTTATGGCGTGATTACCGGAAAATATTTTTGGTTTTATGCCGCTATGGGATTAATTGCATTTGTCGGGTTGCTTACCGTCGTTATAGCCCCCCTTAGGGAGTTGGGGGCATTTCGTTTCTCTATTTCAGACGGCTTGATTATTGTTTTTTGCTTTTCGGGATTAGCCGTCGGTTATTATCACAACGAAACCATCACAACCAAATTTATTTTACTTCTTCTCTTACTTGTCCTGTATTTTTATTTCCGTATTTTTCTATCTCAAAACAAACGGTATTTGCCGGTTCTGTTATTGTTTTTAGTCATCACCGGTTTGGTGGAGGCCGTTTGGGGCTTGCGTCAATTATACGGTTTTTCTTATTCGCAACACAATTTGTTTAAGACGACCGGCTCGTTTTTTAATCCGGGACCTTATGCCGGATATTTGGCAGTCGTGTTTCCCCTCGCGCTGAATCTTTTGGTGCACGGTAAGCGGTACAGAGTGCACGATGGGTGGTATTTGGTAGAAAAGTGGATAGCGACTGTTACGTGTATTGCGATATTACTGGTTTTGCCTGCAACCATGAGCCGTGCCTCCTGGTTGGCATCCGTCGCCGGAAGCATAATTGTCATATTGTCAAAATACCGGCATCGTGTACCGTTCACCTTGCACCGTGTATCGATAATCATTGCCGGAACGGCAGTGATTATCGTTGCCTTGCTTGGAATGTATCATCTGAAGAAAGATTCTGCTGACGGCCGCGCCTTGATGTGGAAAGTATCTTTGCAAGCCATTCCGAAACATCCTTTCGGAGTGGGTTTAGGGAACTTTCCGGGAATTTATGCATCGGAACAGGCACTTTATTTTGCTTCCGGCCAAGCCTCCGAACAGGAAAAACTGGTGGCCGGAAGTCCTGAATACGGCTTTAACGAGTATTTGCAAATCTGTATTGAATGGGGCATTATTCCGTTCCTGTTGTTTTTGGCAATCCTGATAAAAACAATCTATACGGCTTATAAGCGAAAACAATGGAGTATGCTTGCTTCTTTGGTATCGCTGTTGGTTTTTGCGGGCATGTCGTATCCGTTCAGTGTCCTGCCGTTTGCAATTGTGCTGGTTTTTCTGTTGGCGGCAATGACCCCCAACCCCCTGAAGGGGGCTTTTAAACCGCACCCAACCAAGTCCCCTTTAGGGGATTTAGGGGTTATATTACTCGGTTGCTTACTCACGGTTCTTTGTCTCTACAATCGTTATCCCACCTATAAGGCTTACAAAAAATGGAATTTGTCACAAATACTGTATCAGGCAAAAGCCTACGAACCGGCTAAAAAAGATTATGTTGCATTGTATCCGTATTTAAACGACAATATCAACTTTCTTTTTGAATACGGCCGTCTGTTATCCAATATCGGCCAATATCACGAAAGCAATCAAATCCTGCAACAAGCTTCGCGCATAAGCGGCGATCCGATGATCTACAATGTGCTGGGAAGAAACTATCAGTCATTGAAGGAATACCGCCAAGCGGAAAACTGCTTTCTTCATGCTACCCAAATACTTCCGAATCGTTTATATCCCTGGTATCTTTTGTGCAAGTTATATGCTGAAATGGGATTGCCGGAAAAAGTGAATGAAACGGCTGCAATTGTTCAGACAAAAGAGCCGAAAGTGCAATCGGTGGCTGTAAGGGAAATGCGGGAAGAAGTAAAAAAAATAAAAAATAATATGAAGAATGGTTGTGAATGATAATCATAATAACGTAATTTGCAAACAAAGGAGGCTGCGTGGTTTTTGTCGGGTATTTCTGTGGAAAAAGTTGTGTATATTGTGGTATAAAAAAGGATTTCAATGCAATTGCAACGTATGCGAGAGATTTGTATGTTGTTTGAATGAATTAAAATAGTGTCCATATGAGAAGATTATCATTGAAGATATATTGTGTTGTTTGTTTATTACTGTTTTCCTGTTCTTCCAGGAAGAGCGAAACGCCGGACGAGAATATTTCTACCGTTTTTCCCGACGAAATCAGCGAAGTTCGTGCGATGCGCTTGGACTACACCGGTTTCTCGCATGAGTTGATCGCCAACGGAACGGTTTCTGCCCGAAACAAAGCCGATTTGAAGTTTGCTACGCAGGAAAACGTTGCAGCTATTTATGTGAAGAATGGCGACCGGGTAGTGAAAGGTCAAAAAATCGCCATGCTCGACCCTTTCAAATTGCAAAACAGTCTGGAACAGGCAAAAGACAATCTGGAACGCGCCCGTCTGGAGTTGCAGGACGTTTTGATTGGTCAGGGATATTCGTTGAACGATACGGCTGCTATTCCGAAGGAAACGCTGCAATTGGCCAAGGTGAAAAGCAATTTTGCCCAAAGCCTTATTCAATACGAATTGGCCGAGTATAACTACAACCATTCCGTCTTGTATGCTCCTTTCGACGGCGTGGTGGCGAATCTGTTTACCAAACCCTATAATCTGCCGGATGCTGCACAACCATTTTGCACAATTGTGGATAACCGGAATCTCGAAACGGATTTTATGGTACTGGAAAGCGAATTGGCCTTAATCCGTATCGTAGATAAAATACAGGTTTCTCCGTTTGCATTGAGCGAGTTTTTTGAGGGACGTATAACGGAAATCAATCCGCTGGTGGATAAAAACGGTATGGTACGGATAAAAGCAGCGATCAACAATGCACAAAATCAACTCTACGATGGAATGAATGTGAAAATACGCATTCAGCGTTCACTCGGCAAACAATTGGTGATTCCCAAAGAGGCATTGGTACTCCGCACAAACAAAAAAGTGGTTTTTACCCTGAAAGACAGTAAAGCCCAATGGGTGTATGTCCAGACAGGACTGGAAAATTCTACCGGATATGTCGTTACCGAAGGACTGAACGTTGGCGACAGCGTGATTTATGAAGGCAATATTAATCTGGCGCACGAAAGCCCGGTGAGAGTGAAGAATTGAGAATTTAGAGTTGAGAATTATGATAAAGTTTCTAATTTCCCGTCCGGTAGCAGTTTGCATGGTATTTACGGCATTGTTTATTTTGGGTATTGTTACCTATTTGAATGTGCCGGTGTCGTTGCTGCCTGATATTGCCATTCCTGAAATTACCGTACAGGTTTCGGGTAAAAACCGGTCGGCAAGGGAATTGGAAAATACGGCAGTAAGTCCTATACGGCAACAGTTATTGCAAATCGGGAAATTACGCGACATCCGCACCGAAACGCGCGACGGCAATGCGCTTATCCGCCTGAGCTTTCAATATGGAGCGAATACGGATCTGGCTTTTATCGAAGTCAATGAAAAAATAGATGCGGCTATGAATTATATCCCGCGCGACATCGACCGTCCGCGAGTGATCAAAGCCAGCGCGACCGATATTCCGGTTTTCAATTTGAATTTAACGTTGAAAGATGACGATCTACGCTTCCTTGACCTGTGCGAACTTGCCGAAACCGTTATTAAACGGCAAATCGAGCAATTGCCCCAAGTGGCGATGGTCGATATGACCGGATTAGTCAATAAAGAAGTGGTGATACTTCCCGACAAAAAATTGCTGGTAATCACCGGAATCACGCTTTCCGACATTGAAACGGTGTTAAACCACAACAATATCGAGCCGGGCAGCATGATGGTGCGCGACGGTTATTACGAATACAATATCAAGTTTTCGGCGGTGTTGCGCACTCTGGAAGACATTCAAAATATCTATATCCGGAAAAACGACCGGATACTTCAGTTGAAAGACATTGCGCAAATCGAAATTGTTCCGGAAAAAGAAAAAGGAATAGCTTTATACAATGGGAAACAAGCTGTTTCGCTGGCCATTATTAAACAGTCAGACGAAAATATGAGTAATATGCAAAATGCCATGAACGGCGTGATTGACCGTTTCCGTCATACTTATCCGGAAATCGAGTTCAGCATTTCCCAAAATCAGACCGAATTGCTGGATTATACCATTTCCAACCTGCAACAAAACCTGATATTGGCGTTTATTTTCGTTTGTTTGGTTTCGGTTTTGTTCATGCGCGACATCAAGTCGCCTTTAATTATTGGGTTGAGCATGTTTATATCGCTGGTTACCAGCCTGTTGTTCTTCTATCTGTTTCACATATCCCTCAATGTGGTTTCGTTGACCGGATTGATTCTTGCCTTGGGAATGATGATAGACAATTCAATTATTGTAACGGACAACATCGGCCAGTATCATCAAAAAGGACTTTCGATAGAGGAGGCCTGCGTTAAGGGAACAAACGAGGTCATCACACCAATGTTGAGTTCGGTATTTACTACGATTGTCGTTTTTGTACCACTGATTTTCCTGAGCGGTATTGCCGGTGCTATCTTCTTCGATCAGGCGTTTTCGGTAACAATCGGCTTGCTGGTATCCTACATCATCGGAATTGGCTTGTTGCCGGTGCTGTACAAGCTTGCTTTTTCAAAGCAAGCGGTACGAGGTGCACCGTACACCCTGTACCGTGCACCCCAAAAGAGAAATCTTCTCTTTTGGACTGGTTTTATGACGCCGGCATTCATTGGGTTTTCTCTCATAAAATTCTTACAACCGTCATTATGCTGGCCATTTTTCCTTTGTGTTTTTGGTTATTTACAATCATTCCCAAAGAAAAAATGCCGGATATCAGTCAAAACGAGTTATTGGTGAATATCGAATGGAACTCAACGATTCATGTTGAAGAAAATAAGGAACGTACCGTCGCCCTTCTCGACTTTTTGGATAAACAGATCATCGAACATTTGGCTTTGGTTGCCCGACAACAGTATGTCTTGAACAGGGACAAGGAACAAACATCGTCGGAAACGCAGGTCTATTTAAAAACACCCCGTAAAAAAGATATTCCCGGTATTAAGAAAACTATCAATACTTATTTTTCCGACCGATATCCGGAGGCTATCGTGTCTTTTACGCCGGCAGGAACGATTTTTGAAAAGATTTTTACTACCGGCGATCCCGATTTAACGGTAGAATACTATGCCAAAAACCGCAGTGAAGCCCCCGATGCATTAAGTATCCGCCGTTTGGAAAAAGATATACAGCAGGCAACCGGTGAAACGCCGGTGGGAGTGTCTTTTCAAAAACAGCTGAATTTACAAATCGACCGGGAAAAACTACTGCTTTATAAGGTATCCTACGATGAAGTGTATCAGGCATTAAAAACCGGATTCAGGGAAAATGAATTTGCCTTACTACGTTCCTATCAGCAATACCTGCCGATTGTGCTGGGAAACGAAAATCAAAATGTACGCGAAGTGATTGACAATATCCTGATAGACGTTTCAGGTAACGAAAGCGGAACAAGGTTGCAGATTCCGCTTAGTGTTTTCGTGTCGGTTACTCCTGCCGAAGATTTAAAAACAATTGTTGCCGGAAAGAACGGCGAATACATTCCCTTGAATTTTTACACTACGGATAAGCCTCAAAAAATCATGCAGGCAGCAAAACAAAATATCGAAAAAGAAAATCGTTGGGAAATTGATTTTTCAGGCAATTTTTTCTCCAACCGGAAAATGATCGGGGAATTGTTTGTTATCCTGCTAATCTCCATTTTGCTGATGTATTTTATCCTGGCTGCACAATTTGAGAGTTTTATACAACCATTGATTGTGTTGCTGGAGATACCGATAGATATAGCTGCCGCTTTGGGTTTGTTGATCGTGCTGGGACACAGCTTAAACCTGATGTCGGCGATCGGCATTGTGATTACTTGCGGCATCATCATCAATGATAGTATTTTGAAAGTGGATATGATGAACCAGTTGCGCAGGGAAGGTTATCTGTTGATGGATGCCATTCACGAAGCCGGCCGCCGGCGATTGAAAGCGATTTTGATGACCAGCCTGACATCTATCGTCTGTATGCTTCCTTTATTGTTCAGCAGCGATATGGGATCGGAACTGGAAAAGCCTTTGGCAATTGCAGCTATCGGCGGAATGTTTATCGGAACGCTCGTCAGTCTGTTTGTGGTGCCGCTGGTGTATTGGAGAATATATAAAATTCACGAATTACAAATTACGAATTACGAATGAAAAAGATATATGTTTTTTTGTTTATGGCTTGCTGTTCGTTGCATTGTACCTTTGCACAACAGGTAGAATTGACGCTGATCCGCAGCATTGAGATTGCGACAGACAGTTCGCTGCAGGCATTTAGTGCTAAAAACCTGTATCAGGCAAGTTATTGGGAATTTCGGTCATTCAAAGCCGGCCGTCTTCCGTCGCTCAACCTGACCATGACACCCTTGCAATATTACCGGGATATTACCCGGCGTTACGATTCTGATGCTAATTTAGATGTTTACCGGCAACAGCAATCTTTGTATTCTTTCGGAAATTTGTCGATTAAACAAAATTTCGATCTCACAGGGGGGACATTTTATATTGATTCCGAATTGGGATATATCCGGAACTTAGGCGAAAAGGTATATTCTCAATTTACGGCAGTGCCTTTCCGAATCGGTTATTCACAAAATTTATTCGGTTTCAATGGTTTCAAGTGGGAAAAGAGAATTGAGCCGCTCAAATATGAAAAAGCCCGGAAACAATATTTATACGACCGGGAAACGATCTCGGAAACATCTACCGAACATTTTTTCAATCTGGCTATGACGCAAACCGAATACGATATGGCAAAAGACAATGTTGTTTCCAGCGATACTTTATACAAAATCGGGCAGGCGCGGCATCAAATTGCGTCTATCTCGCAGGCCGATTTACTCACACTGAAATTGGACGTCGTCAATGCACAAAACACGCTGAAAAATGCGGAAATCAGCCTGAAAAGAGCCATGTTCAGTTTTGCCTCGTATCTGAACATGGAGAAGGAAACGCAAATCCGCCTGACACTTCCCGGCCGTCCGAAAGATTTGGATATTTCGGCTGATGCAGCCTTACAACAAGCGCAAGAGAATAATCCCGATTTTTTAAGGAACAAGCAGGAAGTGTTGGAAGCGGAACGTGAAGTGGATCGAACACAAAAAAGTGCTGTTTTTGATGCCAGCTTTTCGGTAAGTATCGGTTTCAACCAAGTAGCCAATACTTTTTCGGATGCTTATCGTCATCCATTGCAGCAAGACGTTGTTTCGATAGGCTTTTCCATTCCGCTGGTCGATTGGGGCGTTCGGAAAGGAAGAGCCAATATGGCGCGTAACAATCTGAATGTCATTAAAATTTCCGTACAGCAGAAAGAATTAAATCTGGAACAGGAAGTGGTGATGATTGTCAATGATTTCAATATCCAGCAAGACATGATTCGCAGTGCGGAAGAGGCATTGGAATTGGCAAACATGGCTTATCAAATGACAAAAGAGCGTTTTATTATCGGAAAAGCGGATATGAACAGTCTGACGCTTTCGTTAAACCGTCAGAAGGAAGCGAAGAAAAATTATATTCAGGCCTTGAAAAATTATTGGTTGAGTTATTATAAAATCCGCAAATTGACTTTGTTTGATTTTGAAAGAGAACAGCCGCTGTCTATTGTTAATTATCCTTTGTCTGTTCGATGAAATCTTCGTTCTCAATAATCGTAATATTTGTCTGCCTGTCGCTGATCGGGTTGGCACTTATTCCCTTATTGCCCGTCAAACTTTCACCTTCCCTGTCGCTTCCCCAGATAAGCATTTCGTTCAATTTGCCTGGAAATGCGTCGCGTGTAGTGGAGATGGAAGCGACCTCCCGCTTGGAAGCGATGTTGAGCCGGATAAAAGGAATAGAAAATATCAGTTCCACTTCCGGAAACGGCTGGGGGAACATTTCTATTCGTTTCGACAAGCATACTAATCCGGATGCTGCCCGGTTTGAAGTGTCTTCAGTCATCCGGCAAATCTGGCCATACTTACCGCAAGGCATGAGTTATCCGTCGATTTCGCTCAATCGTTCGGACGAAAATGCCAATCGTCCGTTTTTGGTTTTTACAGTGAACGCTCCGGCAAGTCCTATCCTCATTCAACAATTTGCAGAAAACAACATCAAATCCAAACTGGCGCAGATAGAAGGAGTAAATCGCATAGATGTAACCGGAGCCATGCCAATGGAATGGCAATTGGAATACGATTACGAACAATTGGAAATAACCGGCCTGACGGTTGCGGATATTCAATCGGCGATTTCCAATTATTTGAACAGGGAATTTTTGGGAAATGAAGAAACCCGCATCGCACTGATTCCCGAAAATAGCGGACTGAATACGTTTGATCCGAAACAGATAACCGTAAAAAACATGAACGGCAAACTGATTACTTTGGATCAGTTGGTTTCCGTTTCTCATACCGAACAAGAAGCGTCATCCTATTACCGGATTAATGGATTAAATTCTATTTATCTGTCCATCACAGCAGATGATCAGGCCAATCAATTAGCCCTCAGTCGTTTGATAAAAGATAAGCTGAACGGAATTCAACCGCTTTTTCCGGCCGGATACGAAATTCATACGGCTTACGATGCAACGGAATATATCCAAAAAGAATTAGATAAGATTTATTTCCGCACCGGATTAACTTTGCTGATTCTGCTACTGTTTGTCGTGATTGTTTATCGCAGTTTCAAATATTCCCTGCTGATATTTTTGTCTCTGTTTATGAATATTGCCATTGCAGTTGTATTTTATTATTTCGGCAAACTGGAAATGCAACTTTATTCATTGGCCGGAATTACGATTTCCTTAACTTTAGTAATAGACAACAGCATTGTGATGTCGGATCAGATTATCCGTCAGCACAACCGGAAAGCATTTTTAGCTATTCTGGCGGCGACGCTTACTACGATTGCATCGTTAGTCATTATTTTTTTCATGGACGAAAAAATCCGGTTAAACTTGCAGGATTTTGCCAAAGTAATCATCATCAACCTGGCCG
Source organism: Bacteroidia bacterium (assembly GCA_025996895.1). Taxonomy (GTDB): domain Bacteria; phylum Bacteroidota; class Bacteroidia; order Bacteroidales; family Azobacteroidaceae; genus Azobacteroides. The sequence continues at coordinate 12,636 of BNTW01000012.1, forward strand.
TATCCTTGTTTGTCGCTTTGTTTTTTGTCCCCGCACTGATCGAAAAACTCAATTTGGGTACACGGTGCAGGGTGCACGGTACACGAAAACGCCGAGTCATGCACCGTGTACCGCATACCTTTACTTGGCGGTTTCGTGTTCCGGTTTGCATCTTGCTTATTCTGGCTTTCGGCTTGCCGGTATTTTTATTACCTGAAAAATTGTCTGGCGACAGTCAATGGGATAAATTATATAATCAGACATTGGGTTCCGATTTTTACAAGGAAAAGATAAAACCGCATACCGACGTCTATCTGGGAGGCACGTTGCGCCTGTTCGTACAAAAAGTATTTGAAGGAAGTTATTTTACCGACCGCCAGGAAACTACTATTTACCTGACGGCGACCTTGCCTAACGGATCCACCATAGCACAAATGAATAACCTGATACAACGCATGGAAAATTATATCAGTCAATTTCCCGAAGTCAGGCAATTTCAAACCAATATTCAGAATGCACGCCGGGCAGAAATCAGTATTCAATTTACGAAACAAAGCGAACGGAGCGGATTTCCCTATCTTTTAAAATCAAAACTAATTAGTAAATCGCTGGAATTGGGCGGCGGCAGTTGGGGTGTTTTCGGATTGGGAGATGGTTTCAGTAATGACGTCAGGGAAACGGCCGGCTCATACCGGGTCGTTCTGCGTGGATTTAATTACGATGAACTGTCGGAATTGGCAGGGAAATTCAAATCAAAACTGATGGAACACCGGCGAATTAAAGATGTAACCATCCATTCGGAGTTCAGTTGGTTTAAAGATAATTATCAGGAATTTACATTTAACTTGAATCGCGAACGGCTGGCACAGGAAAACATATTGCCCATTCAATTATTTGCTTCCCTGAAACAGACTTTCGGAAAAGAAATAGCTGCCGGACAAATTTTGGGAGAACAGGGTCAGGAACGTATTGTACTTCATTCACGGCAATCGGAAGAGTATGATGTCTGGAGTCTGGAGCATTTTCCGGAAAAAGCCGGAAAGGATAAAACATATAAATTGGGTACTTTAGCTGTTTTGGAAAAGACACAAGCTCCGCAAAATATTGTTAAAGAAAACCAGCAATATCGCCTGTGTCTGCAATATGAATATATCGGTGCTTACGAACAGGGAAAAAAAGTTTTGGAACGCAATATAGATGAATTTAAAGAAAAACTTCCTATGGGCTACAGCATCGAAAACGAGGAATACCACTGGAATTGGGGAAAAGACAACAGCAAGCAATACATCTTGTTGTTGTTGATTTTCGTTATTATCTACTTTATGTGCAGCATTTTATTTAATTCCTTGACCCAGCCCTTGTCGGTAATTTTTGTCATTCCAATTTCGTTCATTGGTGTTTTCCTCACGTTCTACCTTTTCCGGTTAAATTTTGACCAAGGCGGATTTGCTTCTTTTATCTTGCTGTGCGGCCTTTCCGTAAATGCTAATATTTACCTTATCAACGAATACAACAATATTCGGAAGAAAAGGAAAATTTCGCCACTTCAAGCCTATATTAATGCATGGAATGTTAAACTACGTCCGCTCTTCTTAACCGTTATATCCACTATTTTAGGTTTCATACCCTTTATGACAGGGGATAACAAAGAGGCCTTTTGGTTTCCGTTGGCAGCCGGAACAATCGGCGGATTAATCTTATCGCTGGTTGGAACATTTTTGTTTTTGCCACTGTTTATGGGAGTCGCCAAACCGGCAAACAAAGGGATTTAAATTGGATATAATAGAGTGTGATTAAGTAAAAATCGGGGACTTTCAAATCCCCAATTTTCTTTTCAATACTTTGATTTGCGTGTCCCAAAGCGTAATGATATCGTTTTTATCATCGGAAAAATCGGTTATTTCGAGTGTCAGGATGCCTGTCAGTTCATCCTTGTGCAGTCTGAATTCAAAATAAGTATCCGGTTCTTCTTCCAACCAGTGAAACCGCACATAATTAAACGGATTGATGCCGGTTAATTCGGCTTCCGAAGGATATTTGTCCCAATAAAAAGTGAAAATATTCCCGTTCTCCGTTACGTTGTCCGCAAACCATTCCGAAAGTCCCGATGAAGTGGCCAATCGCGGCCACAAGTTATTAACGGACACTTTTTCCAACACATACTCGATATGAAACTTCTCTTTTTCCATTTTGATTGCCGTTTGTCCGGCACAAGATACAAAATAGTTTTCAAACGAGAAAGATTTATCGCAAATTCTTTCTATTAATCTCGATTAGAGTAATATTTCATGAATTGAATGCGTTCGTAAAGCGAAATATTTTCGTGCGTATAATTCAATTTTCCGCGAAATTCGTTGAGCGATTTGAAATTCATGCTGTGCGTCCATTCTTCCATACTGCGCAACATCTGCGAAATAATTTCGTTCCCGTTTTGATACACCGTACTGCAAATTTGCACGACCGACGCGCCCGAAAGAATACACTTGACCACCGCTTCCCAATCATGCACACCGGTCGCTGAAGCAATGGGAACATGGGGCAAGAGGCCGGAAACAATACCTGTCCAACGCAGTGTATCGCTGATGTCGGTCGGCGTACTAAATACATCGCCGGAAGTGATTTGCAAATGGTGAATGTCTATATCAGGCTGATAAAAACGATTGAACAGCACAACGCCCGACGCGCCCGCTTCATACATTTGATCGACCAGACTGACAATGTGGCTGAAATATTTACCGAATTTCACGATGACCGGAATGCGCACGGCTTCTTTCACTTTTTGGGTGATATATATATAATCTTGTCCCAAACAACGAACGTCCTTATTCAGGCAGGCATTCAGCGCAAGCAGGTTTAACTCGATCGCGTCGGCCCCCGCCATTTCAATCTGGTGGGCAAAATCCACCCACGAATCGTCTTTGTAGCAATTGATGCTGGCAATCACCGGTATCCGGCACGACTCTTTGGTCTGCTGTATCAATTGCAAATAATGGGTTACTTCGTTCGTTTTGAAATAATTCAAAATGGATTCGTTGGATTGCTTGGCGTTTCCTTCCAACAATAACGAAGCGGAATCTTTGGAAATCTGCTCTTCAAACAGCGATTTCAACACCAGCGCGCCCGCACCGGCTTTCTCCAATTCTTTGTTTTTCTCCACACTATCCGTCAGCCCCGAACTGCCGATAATAATAGGTGTGGGCAGGGAAAGTCCTGCAAAAGTTGTTTCAAAAAGTGTAGTATTCATATTGTTAGTAATTCCTTTCACCGAAAATTTTGCTTCCGATACGAACAATCGTGCTTCCCTCTTCAATCGCAATCAGATAATCGTCGCTCATACCCATCGATAAATCTCGAAAATCGGTATTTTCGGCAAAATATTCTTTTTTCAATTTAAAAAACAAGGTGGCTAAAACGGAAAATTCCGCTCGAATTTGTTGTTTGTCTTCCGTCTGGGTAGCCATTCCCATTAAACCTGTAATACGCAGGTGCGGAAGATTTTCGTGTGGTTTATTTTTAAAAAAAGCTGTAATTTCCTCGAACGAAAAACCGAATTTTTGCGGCTCCTGTGCGATATGCACTTGCAATAAAACCTTAATTATCCGATTATTACGTTCGGCTTGCTTGTTTAATTCCTGCAACAGCGGCCGACTGTCGACCGACTGCACCGTATCGATAAACGGCGCAATGTATTTCACTTTGTTTTGCTGCAAATGCCCGATGAAATGCCACTCAATGTCTTTGGGCAATTGCTCCTGTTTCGGCACTAATTCTTGCACACGGCTCTCCCCGAAAATCCGTTGTCCGGCGGCGTACGCTTCGCCAATCAATGGAATTGTCTGAAATTTGGAAACCGCCGTCAGTCGTACATCATCCGGTAGTTCCTTTTTCAGTTCATCTAATCGGGAGGCAATGCTCATTACTCTTCGGGTTTAGTTTTTGCGTCCGGCGAAAAGGGGAAAACGTCCATGATAGCCGTTTCTACGACAGAGCCAATAACGTAATCGGCCATTGTTCCTTTCATTCCGGCGTCCAACACGGCAATCGCTTCTTTCAAGTCGGAAGCCTGAGCCAACATTTGTACGGCTGTCCGCTTTTCTGCACCACTTTTTTCGTCGAGTGTAATAAAAAACACCTTAATTTTATAGTAGCGGTCGCCGGTTTCGTTAAAAAACAACTCGGCAATCTTTGCCCGCTTGATGTCGGTAACAAAAAACTCGCCGCTCACCGTGTGCTTCACTTCTTCGATGATACGCGCCTCCGCTTCGGTAAACGAAAGAGCATCCACCAAATACGGCTCGGTTACTTTTTTCTGCATACCGTTCTCCATCAATTTCTCGTAAGAAACTTTACATTCAAACCAATTCATATTAATATTCGTCTAATGATTTGTTAATTTTTTCGATGTATTCCAACACTTCTTCCCTGCCTTTTTTGTGTTCGGAAGATGTATAAAAAATAGGGGGAAGTATCTCCCACGTTTCCAATAATTTAGCCTTATAGACCGATATATTTTCTTTTAATTTCGACTGCGAAATTTTATCTGTCTTCGTGAAAACAAGGGCAAATGGAATGCCGCTTTCACCCAACAACCGGATAAATTCCAAGTCGATTTTTTGCGGCTCGTGCCGGCAATCCAGCAGGACGAAAAGACAAGTCAATGCTTCGCGCTCGTCTAAATACCGGTCAATAATTTCCTGAATTTTCTGCCGGCCATCTTTTCCGCGTTGCGCATAGCCGTATCCCGGCAAATCGACCAGATACCATTCGTCGTTGATCAGAAAGTGATTGATTAACTGCGTTTTACCCGGAGTAGAGGAGGTCATGGCCAATCCCTTTTTTCCGGTCAGCATATTGATAAGCGAGGATTTGCCCACATTCGACCGGCCAATAAAAGCATATTCCGGTTTTCCGTCTTGCGGGCATTTTTTTACGTCCGTATTGCTGATTACAAATTCGGCTTTCTTAATGTTCATCGCATTCAGATTTTTATCATGAACAACCTTGCAAAGGTAATACTTTTTTGCCGACAAACGTAATGTAAAAAAATGTATTATTCCGCTAAAGCAATATTATTGTATCGCACTTTCTTCATGTTTTCCAAAAACAATACCATATCGGCTTCGATTTGACAGATATGTTTGTAAAATGTTTTTGCTTTTTTGACGGGTTTAAACAGTTCAATGCTGTGTCGCAACGGTTTCAGAAGACCGGCAGTAACTTGTTCGCGATAATATTCGACGGCTTTCCGGCAACGTTCTTTCAACAATGAAATATCACTGTCGGTTTCTTCTTGCTGAATAATTTGAAGTAACTGTTGCTGAAACAGCAATGTAATGTCTTCCAATTTTCGGATTTTCCGTTTGAAATCGGGAATTAAATGCCTGAACGCCAGATAGTCCGCTCCGTCTTTTTCTTCAAGTAGTTTTTCCATTTCGCGGATAATCGCATACATCGGTTTCCAATCGAAATACAATAATAATCGTTCCGCCCAAAACTTCTTTTTCCCCTGACGAAACAACGACATCAATTCCTGTTCGGCTTTTTCGTTTTGGCTGAACGCGATGGCGTTGGTGTCGGTCAGAATGCAATTAGAATGAATTCTGGAATATAGCACTACGCCGTCCAACGAAGTGCAACGGCTCAAAGCAACGTAGGCTTGTCCGGCAGCGAACGACGCGCCGAGGTCGATAATCGCCTTATCGAACGTAAGCCCCTGACTCTTGTGAATGGTGATTGCCCACGCTAACCGAATGGGATACTGCGAAAAGGATCCCAACACTTCCTCTTTTATTTTCCCCGACGATTTGTCTAACTCAAAGCGTTTGTTTTCCCATGTTTCCTTTTTCAGGATAATCGTCTGGTTAGTATCCGACAAATACACATGAATCTGGTCGGCAACAATGTGGCTGACGATGCCGATTTTTCCATTATAATAGCGATGTCCGTCGGTGTCGTTTTTCAAAAACATGATTTGTGTGCCGGTCTTCAGGTGCAATTCCATATCCGTAGGAAGCGCAAACTCGGGAAAGTCGCCTTTCACCTCGCCGGAAAAAATACGTTCTTCGCCGGACAGTTCCGCCAAACGCGCATTGTTGATACGGTCGGCTTTGTAATTATGCGTAGTTAGAATAATGTAATTTTCTCCGTTTTGCGGAACAAAATGCGGATTATACAATTCGTTCAAACGTTGAATGTCGGCATTCGTCATCACATTATTTCTTATCCGGTTGAGCAAATCGACAAAAATCGGGTCGCCCTGCCGATAGACTTTTTTCAATTCCAGATAAACCGGTTTTGTCTGCTGTATGACGTGCGCATGAAAGAAAAAAGTGCTCGGATAATATTCTTTTAGCAACTTCCATTCGTCTTCTTTCGCCACAGGCGGAAGCTGGAACAAATCGCCAATATACAACATTTGTAAGCCTCCAAAGGGTTTTCCATTGTGCCGAATGGCACGCAGGGAAACATCAATAGCGTCTAAAATATCGGCACGCAACATGCTGACTTCATCGATAATCAACAATTCCAACTGTCGCAACAAATCAAGTTTCTGCTTGGAAAACCGGTAGAAATTTTTCTTCGACCCAACAGTCGAATATCCCGGAATATACGGCTCTAACGGTAACTGGAAAAGCGAATGCAACGTCGTTCCGCCGGCATTAATCGCAGCTACACCCGTTGGAGCGGCGACTATCACGTTTTTGTGCGTATGTGCGCGGATATATTTCAAAAAAGTCGTTTTCCCTGTCCCCGCTTTTCCGGTCAAGAAAATATGCTCCGAAGTTTGATTGACAAAGTCTGCGGCTAATTGAAAAATGCTATTGTTCGTGTCGGTAGGAATCCCGCTTTGGACTAACGGTATGTTCATACGGCTAAAGTTTTAAACTTGATTTTTATCTTGCAAAAGAACGAATAATAAGCCGGATTTGCAAGGAAAATGCAAGATTTTTCGATTTTAGTTAATTATTTATTGTATTTTTCCCCTATAAATTTTGTCCGACATTTTTATACGTTTGTGTGTAATTGAAGATTTTATGCTAACTTTGCAAATTAAAACATCATAAAATAACAACATTATGTCTAAAGTTTATTTCACGGATATGCGTACCAAGCCGGGACGCAATCTATTAGACAAGCTCGAAATCCTGATTAAGAAGGCAGGAATTGAACAAATTGATTTTAAAGACAAATTTACGGCAATTAAAATTCATTTCGGCGAGCCGGGAAATTTGTCGTATATACGTGCCAATTATGCGGCGAAATTAGTCAAATTTCTTTTAACAAAGCAAGCGAAACCGTTCCTGACAGACTCCAACACGCTGTATCTGGGCAGACGTTCGAATGCTATCGACCACATCGAAAGTGCATTTGAGAATGGTTTCAATCCGATAGCTATTCCCTGTCCGGTGATTATTGCCGACGGTTTGAAAGCGATTGACGCAAAAGAAATTCCGGTTGATTTGAAATATTGCAAAATGGCGAAAATCGGTGCAGCCATTGCCGAAGCGGACATTATTGTTTCCATGAATCATTTTAAAGGGCATGAACAGGCCGGTTTCGGCGGTGCATTGAAGAACTTGGGCATGGGCTCGGCTTCACGTACCGGAAAATTAGAATTGCATTCGTCTTCGCAACCGATTGTGGAACAGTCTCTTTGCACTTCTTGTGGTCAATGCGTAAAATATTGCGCCTCGGATGCTATCCATTTAAATCCACAGAAAAAAGCGGAAATCAATTACGCGAAATGTGTCGGTTGCGGTCAATGCGTGGCGGTCTGCCAATTCGATGCAGCACAGCCGGTTTGGGATAATTCGGCGGATATTATGAATTTCAAAATTGCGGAATATGTCGTAGGCGTGTTGAAAGACAAGCCGAATTTCCATATCAATTTCATTATGGATGTTTCGCCGAATTGTGATTGCTGGAACTGCAACGACGCTGCAATAGTTCCGAACATCGGGATTGCCGCTTCGTTCGACCCTGTGGCTTTGGACAAGGCTTGCGCAGATATGGTTACGAAATCGGGGGCAAATCTCAACACTATTTTACAAACGAAACAATACGGCGATCTGCAGAATACGGACAAATTCACTATGATTCACCCGAATACCAACTGGCTGGCCGGCTTGCAATATGCGGAAGAAATCGGCGTGGGAACGATTGATTATGAATTAATAACGATTTGAATTTAATAAAAATTTATGGACTATAATTTCAACGAAATTGAGAAGAAATGGCAACAGTTTTGGAAAGAAAACAAAACTTATCAAGTTGAAATAGACAAAAATAAGCCGAAATACTATGTGCTTGATATGTTCCCCTACCCTTCGGGCGCAGGCTTGCACGTCGGACACCCGCTCGGCTACATTGCAAGCGATATTTATGCGCGTTACAAACGGCTGAAAGGGTTTAATGTGCTACACCCAATGGGCTACGATGCCTATGGTCTGCCTGCCGAGCAGTACGCCATTCAAACAGGGCAACACCCCGCTATTACCACCGAGCAGAACATTGCGCGCTACCGCGAACAGTTGGACAAAATCGGTTTTTCGTTTGACTGGGAACGCGAAATTCGCACGTGCGACCCGGAATATTATAAGTGGACGCAATGGGCATTCGTAAAAATGTTTAATTCCGTTTTTTGCAATATCTGCAAAAAAGCCTTGCCGATGGAAAATATCATCGAAGCGTTTGAAGAAAGCGGCACCGAAGGCTTGGACTTGGCTTGTACCGAACCGATGACATTTACCGCTGACGATTGGAAAGCCAAATCGGAAAAAGAAAAGCAGAAAATCCTGATGAATTACCGCCTGGCCTATTTAGCGGATACGATGGTGAATTGGTGTTCCGCATTGGGAACCGTTTTAGCAAATGACGAAGTGAGCGAAGGCGTTTCGGTTAGAGGAGGCCATCCGGTGGAACAACGGAAAATGCGTCAATGGAGCCTGCGCGTTTCAGCCTATTCCCAACGCTTATTGGACGGATTAGATAAATTGGAATGGACGGAATCGCTGAAAGAAACCCAACGCAATTGGATAGGACGCTCGGAAGGTGCGGAATTGAATTTTAACGTTGTAGGGGCAGGGCGCGCCCTGCCCCTACAATTCACGGTTTTTACCACAAGAGCCGATACCATTTTCGGCGTTACTTTCATGGTGCTGGCACCCGAATCGGAATATGTTTCGCAAGTAGTTACCGCGGAACAAAAAGAAGAAGTAGCTGCTTATTTGGATGCCGTAAAACGCCGTACCGAACGCGAACGCATTGCCGACCGGCGCGTAACCGGCGTATTTACCGGCTCGTATGCTATCAATCCGGTGAACGGAGAAGCTATTCCCATCTGGATTTCCGATTATGTATTGGCAGGATACGGAACAGGCGCCATCATGGCAGTTCCGGCGCACGACAGTCGCGACTACGCTTTTGCCAAACATTTCAATCTGCCGATTATTCCGCTGATTGAAGGGGCAGACGTTTCGGAAGAAAGTTTTGATGCAAAAGAAGGAATCATGATCAATTCAGGCTTTTTAAATGGATTAACGGTCAAAGAAGCGATTCAAAAAGCGAAAGAATATATTGCAGAAAACCATTTAGGCAAAGTCAAAGTCAATTACCGCTTGCGCGATGCTATTTTCAGCCGCCAACGATATTGGGGCGAACCGTTCCCGATTTATTACAAAGAGGGAATGCCTTATACGGTCGCAATCAAAGATTTGCCGATTGAATTGCCGGAAGTGGATAAGTTTTTGCCGACGGAGACGGGAGAGCCGCCGCTGGGGAGGGCTAAGGATTGGGTGTATCGGGAAAAGAAGAAACGCAAAAGTGCTATTCATGAAAGATTAGAAGATTTGCAAAACCAAGCAGTGCACAAAATTAAGGCTCCCAATTGTGCAAATGATATTTTAATCCAATATATTAAAAAGGGGGCAACAACACTTGATGATATAAATAATGCCAAAGATTTTTTCCTTGCTATCGCTTTTTTGAATGCTCAATCAAAATCATCAAAAATTGAAGATTTTATCAGGAAAAAATTAGGACATTCTTCTGTTAATGCAAAAAAAGGTCGTGGAGATGGAGAAAAAAATGGTAAATATTATGAATATAAAATTTCTACAACTAATAAAGAGGAACAAATCAATGCTCTTCAAATCAGGTTAAATCAAGAAGTTAATTATTATTTACTTGGCTATATTGATGAAAAAGATTTAACCCAATCAAGATTATATTTTTTATCGAAAAATGAAATGCAAAGAATGTGCGATGAGCATGGTAAGAATACGCACGGCACAAAAAGTGTGAATGCAACAAATTCGATTAAAGAAAAGACTTTAAGAATAAAAATGAAAACCGATAATGATTTGCTCAAATACTTTGAAGAACATTATCGTGCAACAGATTTAGAAATAACTATTTTTAATGATTGGAGGTAATACTATGCCTAAAATATATTTGGATAAATTTTACACAAAATCAGAAGTTGCAAAAAAATGTATTTTGTTAGTTCCTGATATTGAGAGTTATGACACCATAATAGAACCGGCGGCAGGTGCAGGTGCTTTTTCTAATTTGATTGAAAATTGCATTGCTTATGATATTGAACCGGAGACAGAAGGAATTATAAAGCAAGATTTTTTTGCATTGAATAAAATAGATGGAGATAAAAAAATATTTATAGGAAACCCCCCCTTTGGCGAAAGGGCTTCTCTTGCAAAAAAATTTATTTACCATTCTATAATATTAGGAGCAGAGACCATTGCATTTATTTTACCCGATACATTTTCAAAAATTACCAATCAACAGTATTCACTTTTTCCTCAAAATTGGAAATTGATAGTTGAAGCAGAGTTAGGTAGAGATAATTTTGAAATTAATAAAGAAATATATCATGTTCCTTGTACTTTTTTTGTTTGGACAAAGAGAGAGTCTGATGTAAATTTAAGGAAGAAAAAATTACCTCAACCTAAAAAAATAAAATTCTTACCAAGGTGTTCTAAAGATGCTGATTTTACTATTAATGGAAATAATGGAAGAATAAAGCGGTTGTCAGAGATAACCAACCCCAAAAGCGAACATTATATTAAAGTTTTATTACCTACAGAGAAAGAAGTAATTAAACAAAAATTAGAAAGCATTAAATATACATTCAAATCATCTGTCAATGGCGGCAATGCTTGGATTTCGCAACACGAAATTATAGAGGCATATTTTAATTGTGGCATTGAAGAGGCCAGTAAATCTACTTATATTCAGTCAAGTTTTTTGTTGCAATAATTTAATCTGAAAGCTAAAAAAATGAATATTTTTCAAACCATAGAACACCACCCGCTTACGCCCTTCCTTCCGAAGGACGCACGATTGTTGATGTTGGGCAGTTTTCCGCCATCACAAAAGCGTTGGTCGATGGATTTTTACTACCCAAATCTTAACAACGATATGTGGCGTGTGATGGGTTTGATTTTTTTTAACGAAAAAAACTACTTTGTAGAAACGGCATACAAAGCTTTTTGCAAAGAGCGGATTGTCGATTTTGTGACCGAAAAGGGAATTGCTTTGTTCGATACCGCTACTATTGTACGCCGTTTGAAAGACAATGCCTCCGATCAGTTTCTCGAAATTGTAGAGGCAACCGATATTCGTGCATTATTGCAGCAACTGCCCGATTGCAAAGCCATTGCCGTTACGGGACAAAAAGCGATGGACACGTTGCGTACGCAACTGCAAGTAGAAGAGCCGGCTGTGGGCAAAAGCATCGAATTTTTGTTTGAAAACCGTCCGATGCAGCTCTTTCGTATGCCTTCGACTTCGCGAGCTTATCCCTTGCCCTTGGAACAGAAAGCCGGAATGTACGAAACGATGTTGAAAACAATTGGAATTATAACCTTGCAAGAAAATAAAATATGACATCCTCTCAAATAAATTTTTATACATCACTCACCGGACAAGAACAATTTGTGTTGAAAATGCTTGCCTTAAATGCAAGAAGTATTGATATCAGTGACTTGCAGGGATTAGTTCGTGTAAAATATTCAATGGTGCAAAAAATAATAAAGGAAGTACTTGAAAAATCTGCAAAAGTTGGATTAGTAACCTTAGTGAGCACTTATAGTCGTCCGTCTTTTTCTATTCATCCGGATTTTTTGATTTACATTTGCCCGCAACTTACCGATATGGAGTTGTTGTGGAAGCAAATTATTAAAAAAGACCCGGAAACCTATTTTTATTTTGATAGAGAAAAGAAATATCTGCCTTCGTTGCGAAATTTGCTTTACACACTCTGCCATAATCCGAAACAATACACAGAATACGAGGCGAATTTTTTAAAATATTTTCCAAACGAAATGGCTGATTGTTACGCAAATTTGTTGCAAAACAAAAGTTACACGCCATTTCTACATCTGATAAATCCTGAAATTGTGCAATCTCTGCTCGGCAGCATTTGCGACTACAATTTGAGCAATTTAGTACCCTCCATACAAACAATCAGTCAAATAGAACGTTTGAGCACTTCCTGCAAAATTGATGTTGAGAAAATCATTCTTTCCATACGCAAAAGTCAAGCGTTTTATCAGGGAAATTTTTCAGAAATAATAAATAATGAAACTCCGGAAAATTATAGCGTTATTGAAAAGCAGGCAATTATAGAACTAATGACCGGCAATGCCGAAGAGGCATTAAAAATATTCAAAAAAGTATTGACATTACAATCAAAAAACGGGTATAAATCTCCCATGGCTTTCAGCTCCGTTTATGCGCCATTTTACTATCTTGTTGCTTTATTTTGCATTGATAATCAAGTGTCTATGCCCGTTTTTCAGAAAATATACAACTGGATACAGAAACACGAATTAAATTTTGGATATGAAGTTTTTTTCTCTTCGGTTATTTTCTTTGCATTGAATCAAAAAAAACCTTATTATTCAGCGAAAATAGAAGAAATTCAAAAAGAAATTTTGAGTGGAGAGCCAACGCTTTTTACCTTAATCCAAATTTTGATTATCTATCTTGCCGGTGAAAAAATGGATAAAAAACATGCAAGCCAACTGGTTGCCATTGCTCAAAAAGGCTATGAATCCAAAATTTGGATTTTGACTTACGAAGTGCTTTATGCCCTGAAATCGTGGTTCAACGATGCTGAAATTGATAACTTGTATCAATCGCTTTCCGAAAAATTAAACTATCCCCCGGTTTTATCGAAAATTGTCCGTCAAGAGGATTGGGAAAAATCGTTGAATTTGCTTTTGGGGCTAAAAAGCGCTTCAACCAAAAGCGCCGGAAAAGCTGCCGAAAATACCTCGCGCGTAGTGTATTATTTTAATCCAAAAAATGAAAACATTCAGCCCGTACTGCAAACCCGGCAGGCAAAAGGCTGGTCGAGTGGCAGAAATATTGCTCTCAAAACATTCTTTAATGGTGATGCTAAAGGGATGACCGACCAGGATTTCCGGATTGCAAAAACGCTGCATTTTTATAATAATTATTACGATTCCTACTACGAATTTAAAAAAGACGTTTTCCCTGCTTTAGTCGGGCATCCGTACATTTTTTTGGATGGAACGGATGACACACCGGTCGAATTTGTGGAGGCAAAACCCATTATTTCAATCAAAAAAGAGTTGAAAAAATACCGATTAACTTCTGATATTAAAATTTTTACAGAAAAAATTATTGTAGAAAAAGAAACTAATACGCGCTATCGCATTTACGAACTCACACCACGCCAGCAGCAAATTTTGCAAATTATCAACGAGCAGTTTATTACTGTGCCCGAACATGGCAAAGAAAAATTGGTAGCGCTGCTCGGCACTTTCAGCGCAGAGGGAATGAACGTTTATTCCGATTTGGTTGCCACCGAAAATACGCAAGTGGCCATTCGCGAAGTGTCTGCCGATGAGCGTATTCGTGTGCAATTACTGCCTTTTGGCGATGGACTCAAGGCGGAACTTTACGTAAAACCTTTTGGCGACCGGCCTCCGTATTGCAAAGCAGGAAAAGGTGGAAAAGCATTGATTTCAAACGAAAAAGATGTGCAGTTGCAGGTAAAACGCAATTTTGAAAACGAAAAGAGCAACGAAACTGTTTTATTGGATGAAATTCAAGGACTCGAAAGTTTGAATATTTCAGACGATTTAATGTCGTTCGATGAACCGCTCGATTCGCTCTATCTACTTGATATCCTGCGCAATCACACCGATATTTGCGTAACCGAATGGCCCGAAGGCGAACGGTTTAAACTGCGTGGAACGGCCAATTTCAGTAATTTGAAAGTGAACGTCAAAAGCGGAATCAACTGGTTTAACTTGGATGGCGAATTGAAAGTTGATGAAAAAACGGTGGTTTCCTTGCAAAAATTGCTAACGCTTACTGCCAAAGGGCACAATCAGTTTATAGAACTGGACGATGGTGAATTTCTGGCTTTGAGCAAGGAACTCAAAAAACATTTGGACGAATTGCGGCTGTTCACTACTACGGAAAAAGACCAGTTGCGGCTCAATAAATTTGCGTCGGTCGCCTTGGGCGATTTCTTCGATGATGTTGACCTTAAAGCCGACAAACAGTGGAAAGATTTCAGGAAAAACATAGAAAATACCCGATTGCTCGATACACCTGTTCCCGCTAATTTGCAAGCCGAACTTCGTAATTATCAAGAAGATGGTTTTCGCTGGCTGGCACGCCTCTCGGCTTGGGAAGGCGGCGCTTGTTTGGCAGATGATATGGGTTTGGGGAAAACGGTGCAAACGCTGGCAATCTTGCTCCATCGCGCTCCGCTTGGTGCAGCTCTCGTGGTTTGTCCCGTGTCGGTGGTTGGCAACTGGATAAACGAAATCCAACGTTTTGCTCCCACCTTGACGATTAAAACCTTGGGCGCCGGAACAAAAAGCCGGAAAGAAACCCTGAACTCACTCGAAGCGGGCGATGTACTGCTCGTGTCGTATGGACTTTTGCAATCGGAAGAAAAATTGATGGCTGAACCTGAATTTGCCACCGTCGTGCTCGATGAGGCGCACGTAATCAAAAACTACGCCACCAAAACGTCTAAAGCCACGATGCAACTCAAAGCGCATTTTCGCATTGCGCTTACCGGCACGCCCATTCAAAATCATTTGGGTGAATTGTGGAATCTGTTCAACTTCATCAATCCGGGATTGCTCGGCAGTTTGCCCCATTTCAACGAAACTTTTGTGAAAGAAAGCAACGAAAAATCGAACAAATATCTCAAAAAACTCATTTCGCCTTTTATTTTACGAAGAACAAAAACGGCTGTACTCGACGAACTGCCGCCTAAAACGGAAATCGTAAAAAAAATCACACTTTCTGCCGATGAAATGGCGTTTTACGAAGCTCTGCGCCGTCAAGCACTCGAAAATCTCAGCAGTTCGGACAGCCATTCCGGTGCGAAACATTTGCAGGTTTTGGCAGAAATTACCAAACTCCGTCAGGCAAGTTGTAATCCTTTACTCGTGAATAGCACGATTGATATTTCGTCGTCGAAAATGGCCGTTTTCCTCGATATTGTAGGTGAACTTCGCGAAAACAAACACAGGGCTTTGGTGTTCAGCCAGTTCGTTACGCACCTCGCATTGGTACGAAAAGAACTTGATAAACAAGGAATTAAATATCAATATCTCGATGGTTCCACTCCGCAACCCCAGCGCGAAGAAAGTGTACGGAAGTTTCAAAACGGCGAAGGCGAACTGTTCCTTATCAGCCTCAAAGCCGGTGGATTGGGACTCAATCTCACTGCTGCCGATTTTGTGATTCACCTCGACCCCTGGTGGAATCCGGCCGTAGAAGACCAAGCCTCCGACCGCGCCCACCGCATCGGTCAGCAGCGACCGGTAACCATTTACCGCCTCGTGGCGGAAAACACCATCGAGGAAAAAATCATACAACTCCACGCCACCAAGCGCGACCTCGCCGACACTTTGCTCGAAGGCAGCGATATGTCAGCCAAGCTGTCGCTCAACGAATTGGTGGATTTGATTAAAAATGTGTAGTTTTGACGTGGGAATGTCGGGTAACTCATTGACTGCTACTGAGGTTATTTTGTTGAGAAAATTAGGTAAAAATGAGGTTAAAGAAACAGTTAGCATTGGAAGAAATCTACTGACAGCGACAAAAACAATAACAACTTATAATTAATAATTATGAACACAAAAATTTCAAAAACCGAACAAACGTTTATTAACGAAATCAAGACGATTATTCACCATGGACAATCGAAGGCATATCGTGCGATTAATAGTGTGATGGTAGAAACGTATTGGAATCTTGGCAAGCGTATTGTGGAGCAGGAACAGCAGGGGAAGGAACGAGCCGATTATGGTAGTTTCTTGATTAAAAATTTATCAAAAATTCTCACAACAGAATTTGGCAAAGGATTTTCGGAGCGGAGTCTTTTACAATACAGACAATTTTATCAAATGTTTTCTGAGTTTGAAATTCTGCGAGCACCGCTCGCGGAATTAGAAAGTGTTGATAATAAGACAAATACAATTTCTCTACCACTGTTCGCGGAATCTTGGCGACCAATTTTTCAAAAACTAAATTGGACACAGATTCAACGTATTATGCGAGTTTCCAATCAACAAGCCCGTATTTGGTATCTTAAAGAAACAGCCGAACAAATGTGGAGTTCGCGCACTCTCGATCGCAATATCTCTACTTTGTATTACGAGCGTCTGCTTTCGTCCCAAGTTAAAGAGCCGGTAGTGGCAGAAATGCAAGAAAAAACAAAAGATTTGCAAAACGATGCGTTGGATTTTATTAAAAACCCGACTGTATTGGAATTTCTTGGACTTCCTGAAAATAAAGGCTACACGGAATCTGAATTGGAGCACGCAATCATTGACCAAATGCAACACTTTTTGCTCGAATTAGGTAAAGGTTTTGCTTTTGTGGACAGGCAGAAACTCATTCGTACCGAAACGTCTGATTTTTACATTGACCTTGTGTTTTACAATTATATTCTGAAATGTTTTGTGCTTATTGACTTAAAAACCAATAAAATAACGCATCAAGACATTGGACAATTGGATATGTATGTGCGTATGTATGATGATTTGAATCGCGGTACGGATGATAATCCGACTATCGGTATTTTACTTTGCACCGAAACCGACCAAGTGATTGCAAAATATTCTATATTGAATGAAAATCAGCAACTTTTTACTACAAAATATATGGCTTATTTGCCTACCGAAGAAGAGTTAAGAAAAGAAATAGAGCGACAAAAAGAAATATACCGTTTGCGACAAAAGAAAAATAATCATGCACAACAAAGAACACGAAAGAATGAGGATTAAAAAATACAACAAACTAATTTCTATTTTATGACAGACATTTTTGACATTCAACAACTTGCGGAAAATAAATGGCAAGCAAAATATCACGGAAATTATGGCATCTATACCATTAAGATGACTTTAGATGAGAAATTAAAGCCAACAAATTTCTCGTGCACGTGTCCAAGCGATTACTCTCCCTGTAAACATATTGGTTGTGTGGAAGATGCGATTAAAGAGCGTTTGAGAAAAATCGAAAAACTGCCGGAAACAAAGAAACAAACGCCAACGGTTGCAGATGTTTTAAATAAGGTTTCGTTGGACGAATTACGTTCTTTTGTTGTACAAAAAGCAAAATATAACGAAGATTTGACCAATGCTATTATGTTGGAGTTTGCCCGAAAATTGAACAAGTCAAACGAAAATATCTATAGCTCTATTTTATGCAAATCATTGAGTAATATATCTTTCGATATGGAAGATTACTATGAATATGAAGAAGGTCTTGATTTGGAAATTTTGGACGAATGGAACAAAAAAGTCCGGGATTTTATAAAACAAAAAAATTACGATGAAGCCGTTTTAATCTGCAAGGCATGTATCGAAGAATATGCAACGTGGGTTCAACAGCAAGATGATGATATAGTTGACTATGTAAATCCGGAATATGAAAATGCGTTTTTCGACCTGTTAAAAAAAATAGCAGATACCGGAAAGATGGATGCAAAAACCTTGTATGACTATTGCAAAACGGAAATGACGGACAAGAAATACAAAACCGGAGGCTTTTTGGATGAATTTAATAATTTGCTGGCACATTTGGCTCCGCAAGTCAATCCCGATGAATTTATCGACAGTCAAAAAAAATTATTAAAGCAAGTGAAAGACAAAACTTCGTATGAAGCAGAAAAAATCTTGCGCCGAATGATTGATTTTTACAACAACAATCAACAAGCGGATAAAGCCGAAGAATTGATTGAAAGCAATGTCCAAATCGAATCGTTCTGCAAAAAAACGATAGAAAAACGGATTGTCGAAAAAAAATATACGGAAGCAAAAAAGCTGATTTCAGACTATATATTAAAAAGGAATCCGAACTATCTTCGGGATTGGAACGAATATCTTTTAACGATTGCACAAAAAGAAAAAGATATTCCGACTATTCGCAAAATCTCCCTTGAGTTTATCAATCAACGATTTGATGAGAAATATTATCGTATTTACAAATCAACTTTTACAACTGAAGAGTGGCCTGTCAAATTGGAAGAATTGGTCAAACGCTATGAAGAACAAAACAAAAGATGGAGCAATGCCTTTGATAGCAATATAGCCGACTTATTTAAAGCCGAAAAAGCTGCGGAACGCCTGCTGAATTATGTCGAGAAACATTCTACGCCGGAAATCCTCGAACAATATCATAAAGCGTTTGCCAATGAATTTCCCGAAAAAACATTAATTTTGTTTCGGAAAGCAGTAGATAAATATGCCGAAAAAAAATTGGGACGGGACAAATATGAATACATCAATCAGTTGCTTCGACTAATGAAAAAGATACCCAAAGGGGAAAAACTTGTTTCAGAAATGGTTGCGCAATATAAAACGGTGTACAAAAACCGCAGGGCAATGATGGAAATATTGGGGAAATTATGATAAAAAGTAGCTATCAACGAATATGATTGACAAAAATGAAATAGTCCTTTATCAACCCGATAATTCCGTAAAATTGGAGGTGCGGCTTGAAAATGAAACGGTTTGGCTGACGCAAGCGCAAATCGGATTGCTTTTTGGCGTAGATAGAACGGTGGTAACCAAGCATTTGAAAAATATTTTTACTACCGGAGAATTGTTTGAAAATAGCACATGTGCAATTTTTGCACACATGGGTAATGACGGCAAACAACAATACCAAACCAAATTTTACAATCTGGATGCCATTCTTTCTGTTGGCTATCGGGTAAATTCTATGAATGCCACTCTATTCAGAAGATGGGCAACAGGTGTATTAAAAGATTATATTTTACGCGGTTATGCTATCAGTCAGCGCTTTGAGAGATTGGAATACCGAATGACGGAAACCGAGAAGAAAATAGATTTTTTCGTAAAAACAGCATTGCCACCGGTAGAAGGCGTATATTTCGATGGACAAATATTTGATGCTTATAAGTTTGTTGCAGAATTAATAAAAAGGGCGAAGAAGACTATCATTCTAATTGATAATTATGTGGACGAAAGTGTGTTGGTAATGTTGACAAAACGCAATCCCGGAGTTGATGCAACTATCTATACGGCAAAAATTTCCACGCAATTACAACTTGATTTGACAAGACACAACGCACAGTATCCGCCGATAACGATAACGGAAAGAGCCAATATTCATGACCGATTTTTGCTGATAGACAACGATATTTATCATATTGGCGCTTCGCTGAAAGATTTGGGGAAGAAACTTTTTGCGTTTACGAAAATGGGGATGAAAGCAGATGCATTGATGAAAAATATAGTATAAAAAGTATCCATATTTATAAAACTAGTTTATTATGGCGTTATATAAAATTGACAAAAAACTTGAGTACATTAAAGATGTTCCATTTAAGTTAGAAAAAGAAATTCAGAAACTTACAGAAGCAAATTTAAGTGTTTTGTTGAATCTGGATTTTATAAAATCAGAGTTTTCTCTGAACAATTTTCGCATTGATACATTGGCGTTTGACAATGAATCAAAGGCATTTGTAATTATTGAATACAAGCGCGATAAAACATTTAGCGTCATAGACCAAGGTTATGCCTATCTTTCTTTGATGTTGAACAACAAAGCCGATTTTATTTTAGAATACAATGAAAGCAAGAGCAAAACACTGAAACGAAACGATGTCGATTGGTCGCAATCGAAAGTGATTTTTGTTTCACCTGCATTTACGAATTATCAAAGAGAAGCTATCAATTTCAAAGATTTGCCCATTGAACTTTGGGAAATTAAAAAGTTTGAAAATAACACTTTATCCTTTGAACAGATACAGAAAACGACAGCCAAAGAAAGTATTAAAACGATTTCAAGAACAGATGAAACGGTAGAGAAAGTCAGTAAAGAGATTGTTGTATATTCCGAGCAAGACCATTTGCAAAAAGTAGATACTGAAACTCAGGAACTTTATGAAGAAATAAAAGGTCGTATATTGAATATGAACGATGCTATAACTCTTCAACCAAAAAAGTGGTATATCGCATTCAAACTTAACAAAACGAACGTATGTGATATTGAACTTCAAAAAAAAGGAATAAAAATTGGAATAAATTTAAAAAGAGGAGAATTACAAGATCCTCAAAATATAACACGAGATGTTTCTAATATAGGGCATAATCTCAATGGCGATTATGAATTAAAAATGAATAATTCGGACGATATTGACTATATTTCAAGTTTGTTAAAACAATCTTTGAAGAAAAATATGAGCTAAGAGTTATGGTCGATTATCAAAAACTAAATGAGGTAATGAGGTTAGGGTGGAGCAGTAATGTATTGTCTGCTGCTACTGAGGTTGTTTTGTTGTTTAAATTAGGTAACAATGAGGTTGGGAAACAGGTTATCGGTGTTGTGAAAAATATCATTATCCTCTAATTCATAAAACAGAAACCTCATTTCCACCTAATTTAAACAACAAAACAACCTCAGTAGCAACAGATAATGAATATTCAACACCTCTAACCTCATTAATAAGAATGATGATTTTAAACGATAATAAATATAAACAGTTCAAATTACAATAATTATGCACAACAAAGAACACGAAAGAATGATGACCGAGCTGTCTCGGCTAATCGGAAATCAAGAAAATTTGACTCAGGCAGATTTGGAAAGAATTGTCGATCAATTCAATAGTGGGAAAACCATTCCAAAGACACAACTAACGCCGCAACAGCAGGCGGAAGATTTGGTTTATGAAGCCTACGAATTAATTTCCGAAGACAAAATAGAAGAAGCTTTTAATAATATCGAGAAAGCCCTGAAATTGAATGTTGATTGCATTGAAGCTTATGAATTTTTAGCGCAAAATGCTCCGGATTTAGAAAAACATATTCTTGCTCTTCAAAAAGGAATCGAAGTAGGGAAGCGAATTTTTGGAGGAAAGTATCTTGAAAAAAATAAAGGTCATTTTTGGGGAGTTACCGAAACTCGTCCTTATATGCGTTGCTTGCAACAGCTTGCCGATGTGTTTTTATTTTCCGGAAATAATATCGCCGAAGCGGTAGCTATTCTGGAAAATTTACTGGAATTGAATCCTAATGATAATCAAGGAGCAAGATATCAATTGTTTTCTGCATTGCTTGAATTAGGCGAAGATGACAAATTCAAAAAATATGACCAAATATTTAGCGATGAAGACAGTACATTTTTGCTTTTCAACCGGGCGTTATTCGCCTTTAAAACAAAAGGTAAATGCACTACCTCCGATAATAAATTGAAAGCAGCTATTGCAGCCAATAAATATGTCGCAAAAAAATTATTATCAAAATCGCAAGTACGTACAGTGTCGGATTCTTATGGTTGGGGCGATGAAAACGAGGCAAAATATTATGCTATCATGGCAAAAAAAGCATGGCAAAAAACGGATGGTGCGTTGGAATGGTTAAAAAATGTAGCACATTAATTTCTACATTTAGAAAAAATTTATTAACTTTACAAAAATATGAACAGTAACAAAAAAACAGCAGAAAACACGTATCCGCTTGAGTTGGCAACCATGCCGGGATTTGCCGGGTCGTCGGCTTATTATTTGCGCTACGAAGACCCGCACAACAGCGAACGCTTGGTGAGTAAAGAGGATAACGACTATTGGCGCAATGTCGATTTGTATATCGGTGGTACCGAACACGCTACCGGTCACTTGATTTATTCGCGTTTTTGGAATAAATTCTTGTTTGACCGAGGAGTAATTGTGGAAGACGAACCGTTTAAAAAACTGATTAATCAGGGAATGATTCAAGGGCGTTCCAATTTCGTTTACCGGATAAAAAACACCAATACATTCGTATCTTTCGGATTGAAAGACCAATATGATGTGACTCCTATTCATGTGAATGTCAATTTTGTTTCCAATGATGTTCTTGATTTGGAAGCATTTAAAAATTGGAATCCCGAATATAAAACGGCCGAATTTATTTTGGAAGACGGTAAATATGTTTGCGGTTGGGCAGTGGAAAAAATGTCAAAATCCATGTTCAATGTCGTGAATCCCGATGATATTGTGGAAAAATTCGGAGCCGATACGTTACGTTTGTACGAAATGTTTTTAGGACCCTTGGAACAATCCAAACCTTGGGATACGAATGGAATTGACGGCGTTTCGCGTTTTTTGCGCAAGCTGTGGAATCTGTTTTTCCAAGGTGATGCATTTGTTGTTTCCGATGAACAACCGACTGCCGACGAATTAAAATCTATTCATAAATTAATCAAGAAAGTGGGACAGGATATTGAGAATTTCTCATTTAATACTTCGGTCGCAGCTTTCATGATTTGTGCCAACGAATTGACAGCTTTGAAATGTAACAAACGGGTAATTTTAGCCGATTTCATCGTTGTTTTATCGCCTTTCGCCCCTCATATCGCTGAAGAATTGTGGCACCGGTTGGGACACAAAACCACCGTTTGCGATGCTAAATTTCCTGATTACAACGAGGAATATTTGAAAGAAAGCAATGTAAAATACACCGTTTCTTTCAATGGAAAAGCGCGTTTTACCTTGGATTTCCCGATAGATACGGCAAAAGAAGAAGTCGAAAAAACCGTATTGGCTAACGAAAGCACTCAAAAATGGACGGAAGGCAAAGCACCCAAGAAGGTGATTGTCGTTCCCAACAAGATTGTGAATGTGGTGATTTGACGGTTATTCGACCGTTACCGATTTCGCCAGATTACGCGGCATATCCACATCTCTGCCTTTTTTGACGGCGATGTGGTAACTAAGCAGCTGTAGCGGAATAATCGACAACAGCGGGTCTAAACATTCTTCCGTTTCCGGAATTTCGATGATATAGTCCGCCATGTTTTTCACTTTGTCGTCCGATTTATTGACAATCGCCAAGATACGCCCGCGACGCGCCTTAATCTCCTGAATATTGCTGATGGTTTTGTCGTAAGTCGTGTTGTGCGTAGCAATCACCACTACCGGCATTTCCTGGTCAATCAGCGCGATAGGTCCGTGCTTCATTTCGGCGGCTGGATAACCTTCGGCATGAATATATGAGATTTCTTTCAGTTTCAACGCACCTTCCATCGCGATGGGATAGGAATAGCCGCGTCCCATGTAAATAAAATTGTGTGCGTAAGTGAAAATCTTCGACAAGTCCTCGATTTTATCATTTTGCCGTAAAATGGATTCAATTTTAGAGGGAATTTTATCTAATTCCGACAATATTTTTTCGTATTGTACCTGCGAAATTGTCTTTTTTTCTTTCGCAATATTCAATGCCATCAAAATAAGCACCAATACCTGCGCAGTGAATGCCTTTGTCGAAGCCACGCCGATTTCGGGACCAACGTGCGTATAAGAGCCGGAATGCGTGTTGCGCGGAATAGATGATCCGACCACGTTGCAAATGCCATAGACAAACGCGCCGGCTTCTTTCGCCTGTTCGATAGCCGCCAACGTGTCGGCCGTTTCGCCCGATTGCGAGATAGCAATCACCACATCGTCGGGATAAATGACCGGATGGCGATAGCGAAATTCCGATGAATATTCCACTTCGACCGGAATACGACAAAATTCTTCAAACAGGTATTCGCCAATCAACCCCGCGTGCCACGAAGTCCCGCAGGCCAAAATCAGAATACGGCGGGCATTCAGAAATTTATCTTTATTGTCGATAATCCCAGACAGCGTAACGTTATTGTTTTCAATATTGATGCGTCCGCGCATGCAATCGCGCAATGTACGCGGTTGTTCAAAAATCTCCTTCAACATGAAATGTGGATAACCGCCTTTTTCCAACGCGCTCAGGCTCATTTCGAGCTTGGTGATTTCGGGCGTTTTTTCCACATTGTTCAGATTGACGATTTTCGGCGGCTCATTGCGCTGAACGATAGCGATTTCCTCATCTTCGAGATAAATCACTTTGTTGGTGTATTCGATGATAGGCGAAGCGTCCGACGCAATAAAAAACTCGTCTTTTCCAATTCCGACTACCAGCGGACTGCTTTTTCGCGCAGCAATCAATAAATCGGGATTATTGTTTTCTATAATGGCGATAGCATACGCGCCAACCACTTGTTTCAGAGCTAATTGTACCGCCGTACATAAATCGACTTTATTGCTATCCTTGACATATTCAATCAGTTGAATCAGTACTTCCGTATCGGTTTCACTCTGGAAAGTATAGCCTTTTTGAATTAAACCTTCCTTCAGCACAGCATAATTTTCGATAATTCCGTTGTGGATTAACGCCAAATTTTCGGATTGCGAATAGTGCGGGTGCGCATTCACGTTGCTCGGTTCACCATGCGTTGCCCAGCGCGTGTGCGCAATACCTATATTTCCGGTGATGTCTTTGCTTTCGCAAAAATCCTCCAAATCAGACACGCGCCCTTTAGCTTTATAAATATTCAACCGGTCTTGCTTGTCAAGCAAAGCCACTCCCGAACTGTCGTATCCGCGATATTCCAACCGATGCAATCCTTTTATCAAAATCGGATAAGCCTCCTGATTTCCGATATAACCTACAATGCCACACATAATCTCTTCTATTTATTTGTATTCGTCCCAGCTCTTGATGGGTATCTTATTCATATCTATCTCGCAAAACGCATGGACAAATGCTGCCGCCAAACGCGCGTTGGTGAATAGCGGAATATTGAAATCAATTGCTCCACGCCGGATTTTATAACCGTTGGACAATTCGCCTTCGGTCAGGTTTTTCGGGATATTAACGACCAAATCAATTTGCTTCTCGCGTATCATTTCCAAAGCGTTGGGTCTTCCGGTTTCCGACGGTTGTGCTACATGAATGGATGCTACCTGATTGTCGGTCAGGAATTTGTGTGTTCCTTCCGTTGCATAAATCGTATAACCTTTTTGTTGCAACAATCGGCACGATTCCAATAAATCGACTTTCGATTTCAGTTCTCCACTCGAAACCAGAATATTTTTCTTCGGTATCCGCATACCAACCGAAAGCATGGATTTCAACACTGCTTCGTAATAATCGTCACCGATACAGCCCACTTCACCGGTCGAAGCCATATCGACGCCCAGCACCGGGTCGGCTTTTTGCAAGCGCGAGAACGAGAATTGCGAGGCTTTGATACCCACATAGTCCAGCTCAAACTCGCTCTTATTGGGTTTTTCGACCGTTTCGCCCAGCATGACGCGCGTAGCGATTTCGATAAAATTCAATTTCAGCACTTTGGAAACGAACGGAAAACTTCGCGAAGCCCGCAAGTTACATTCAATCACCTTAATATCATTGTCTTTCGCCAAAAATTGAATGTTGAACGGACCCGTGATTTGCAACGCCTGTGCAATACTACGCGCCACCCGCTTAATTTTCCTAACCGTTTCAACATAAATGCGTTGCGGTGGAAATTGAATAGTCGCATCACCCGAATGGACACCCGCAAATTCGATATGTTCCGAAATAGCGTAAGTAATGATTTCACCTTGATTGGCAACCGCATCAATTTCGATTTCCTTGGCATTTTGTATAAATTCACTGACTACGACCGGATGTTTTTGCGACACATTCGCCGCCAATTTCAGGAAAGTTTCCAACTCCGACTGATTAGAGCAGACATTCATCGCTGCGCCTGAAAGCACATACGAAGGTCGTACCAACACCGGAAAACCGACTTCTTCCACAAAAGCGTTGATGTCCGACAGTGAAGACAATTCTTTCCAGCGTGGTTGGTCTATACCCAGCCTGTCAAGCATCGACGAAAATTTATGCCGGTCTTCAGCATTATCGATATTTGTAGCAGTCGTTCCCAAAATCGGCACGTTGGCTTTGTCTAACGAAAGTGCCAAATTGTTTGGAATTTGTCCGCCGGTTGAAAGAACAACACCGTGCGGATTTTCCAATTCGATAATATCCATTACGCGCTCGTAAGTCAGTTCGTCGAAATAGAGGCGGTCGCACATATCATAATCGGTCGAAACCGTTTCGGGATTGTAATTAATCATCACGCCGCGCCACCCGCGTTTGCGAATGGTTTCCAACGCATTGACCGAACACCAGTCAAATTCGACGGACGAGCCGATACGATACGCGCCCGAGCCAAGCACAATGACCGAACGTTTATCACCGAGATAATGTACATCGTTCGCTATTCCGTTGTAAGTCAGGTATAAATAATTGGTTTGCGCGGGATATTCAGCTGCCAGCGTATCAATTTGTTTCACCACCGGAACAATTCCTTTGGTTTTTCGCAACCGGCGCAAGCGGGCTTTCTCGTCCGTCGCCGTATCCGAATTTTTGTATACTAATTTTGTAATCTGAAAATCGGAAAACCCTTTTTGCTTCGCCGTGCGCAACAAATCTTCGGGCAATTCTTCGATCGAATTGTATTGGCCGATTTCTTTAGAAGTCTGGTGAATCAATTTCAGTTTTTGCAAAAACCACAAGTCAATTTTCGTCAATTCGTGGATTTTTTCGATGGAATAATCGGCTTCCAACGCCTGCGCAATGATAAAAATGCGTTTGTCGGTCGGCTCGGCAAGGGCTTTGTCGATGTCCGCCACTTCCAAATCTTTGTTGGCAACGAAACCGTGCATGCCCTGCGCAATCATGCGTAATCCCTTCTGTATCACTTCCTCAAAACTGCGCCCGATAGACATCACTTCGCCGACCGATTTCATGCTTGATCCGATTTCTTTTGATACGCCATGAAATTTGCCCAAATCCCAACGCGGAATTTTACAAACGATATAATCCAACGCCGGCTCAAAAAAGGCCGTTGTAGTCTTTGTAACAGAATTTTTTAAATCCTGCAAACCGTAGCCCAAAGCCAATTTAGCAGCGATAAACGCCAGCGGATAACCGGTCGCTTTCGAGGCTAACGCCGATGAACGGCTTAAGCGAGCATTGACTTCAATCACGCGGTAATCTTCCGAAACCGTATCGAAAGCGTATTGCACATTACATTCACCCACAATGCCGATGTGGCGGATAATGCGTATTGCCAACTCGCGCAATTTGTGATATTCCTGATTAGTAAGTGTTTGTGATGGAGCGACCACGATACTTTCGCCGGTATGAATGCCGAGCGGGTCGAAATTTTCCATATTGCAGACCGTAATACAATTGTCGTATTGGTCGCGAACAACTTCATATTCAATCTCTTTCCAACCTTTCAGCGATTTTTCAATCAACAACTGATTGGAGTAATTAAACGCCTTCTCAGCCAAAATTTGCAATTCGTCGGGATTATTGCAAAAACCGCTTCCCAGACCGCCCAAGGCATAAGCCGCACGGACAATAATCGGATAACCCAATTCTTCCGCTGCTTTGTGCGCATCTGCAATATTTTCCACCGCCACGCTTTTGATGGATTTGACGTTGATTTGGTCAAGTTTTTTCACGAACAATTCGCGGTCTTCGGTGTCAATAATCGACTGTACCGGCGTTCCCAGCACTTTGACGTTGTATTTTTCAAAAACACCTGCTTCGTAAAGAGCAACGCCACAATTCAGCGCGGTTTGTCCGCCGAACGACAACAAAATGCCGTCGGGTTTTTCTTTTTTGATCACTTCTTCTACAAAAAACGGCGTAACCGGCAGGAAGTAAATTTTGTCTGCCACACCTTCGGAAGTCTGCACCGTTGCAATATTCGGATTAATCAGCACCGTATAAATGCCTTCTTCCTTCAATGCCTTCAACGCCTGCGAGCCGGAATAATCGAACTCGCCTGCCTCGCCGATTTTTAGGGCACCTGAACCCAAAAGAAGTACCTTCTTTGGGGGAATCACGGTGCACGGTGCATGGTGCACGGTTGGGGACACGGTCATGCACTCTGCACCCTGCCCCGCGCACCCATTCATGTTATCAATAAACATATCAAACAAGAACTCGGTATCTGTTGGCCCTGAAGCCGCTTCCGGATGAAATTGTGCCGAAAACCAGGGTTGCGTCTTGTGGCGGATACCCTCGTTCGAGCCGTCGTTCATATTCGTAAAAAGAACTTCCCATCCGTCACTTAATTGCTTTGTATCAACTACATAACCATGATTCTGCGAAGTAATAAAACATTTGGTCGTTCCTTCCATCTGCACCGGCTGGTTGTGGCTGCGGTGTCCGTATTTCAGTTTGTAAGTGGTTGCACCGGCTGCAATTCCTAATAATTGATTACCCATGCAGATACCGGTAATCGGTTTGCCTCGGCGCATGGCTTCGCGGATATGTTCGACCGTAATCGTGCAAAACGATGGGTTGCCCGGACCATTGCTGATAAACAAACCGTCGTATTCCAATTGATTGAAATCATAATCCCACGGTACGCGGATAACCGTTACGTCTTTTTTTAGCAGACACCGTATAATATTGTGTTTCACCCCGCAATCAACCAACACCACTTTTTTCAAGCCATTACCATATTGCAAAACTTCTTTACAGCTGACACGAGCGACCAGATTTTCCAAATTCGGATCAAAGAAGGGTTCGCTGTTCGCGGTACACTGTGCAAGATTTGTGTCGTGTACCGTGCACCCTGCACCGTGCACCTCTATTCTCCCCAATAAAGACCCTTGCTCGCGAATGATTTTCGTTAGCTCGCGAGTATCTATACCGTAAATTCCGGGAACTTTATGTTCTTTTAGCCAGTCGCCCAGACTTTTGCAAGCATTCCAATGGCTGTATTCGTGCGAATATTCCGAAATAATCAATCCGCTGACATGAATTTTTTCCGATTCGTAGAATTCGGACAATCCATTAACAATTCGATCTTCGGGAACACCGTAATTTCCGACTAAAGGATAAGTAACTGTGAGGATTTGACCTGCGTAAGAGGGGTCGGTGAGGCTTTCAGGATAGCCGACCATAGCCGTATTGAAAACAACCTCGCCTGCCACAGAGGCTTCATAACCAAAGGAATAACCCTCGAAAGTCATTCCGTTTTCCAATACTAAAGCAATTTTTTTGTCCATGTATTGTTGATAGGATATTGTATTTGGAGTACAAAGGTACGTGAAATATTTTGAACTACCATGAATGACCAAAATCTTTTCGTCCGAAAACGCTCAATGGTAATCGTCGTCCGGCGCGGTCGGCCAAAAACAACTCGCCGAAGTCGGTTTTGCCTGTTTGCGGAAAATAATCTTTTATCAAATTTTCGGCAATCAGCGCGGAAAAGCCCATGGAATACAGATTAAGTATGCAAAACGATTGTTTCGGTGCGAGCAACCGGCTGCAAGCGTCCATCAGTTCGGCGATGTGTTCTTCCAAAATCCACTTTTCTCCTTCGGGACCGCGTCCGTAAGCCGGCGGGTCTAAAATAATGCCCTGATAGAGGTTTCCGCGCTTCACTTCCCGCTTCACAAATTTCAAAGCATCTTCACACACCCAGCGGATATTTTTCAAACCCGATGCTTCCATGTTTTCGCGCGACCAATTCAAAACCTGCTTCACAGAATCCACATGCGTCACATCAGCCCCGGCAGCTTTGGCAGCCAGCGACGCGCCACCGGTATAGGCAAATAAATTCAATATTTTTATGCCATTGCATGCTTGACCCACCATTTTCTGAGTAGCGTTAATCACTTCATCATAAATATACTTCCAATTTTCAGCTTGTTCGGGAAAAATTCCGACGTGCTTGAACGCCGTCAATCCTAAGCGGAAACGTAGTTCCATTTCTTTGTAAGCGTAGGAAATAAACCACTGTTGCGGCATGGACGGTTTCAAAATCCATTCGCCCCGCTCGTTGCCTTCCGTGCCCGATTTTCCTTTTTCTTTTTTAAACCAAGCGTCGGTCTGTTTTTCCCATTCCGTATTCGGCAACGCTTTCCGCCAAACCGCTTGCGGCTCGGGACGGCGCAAAACATATTTCCCAAACCGTTCGAGTTTTTCATAATCGCCCGAATCAATCAGTTCGTAATGCGGCCATTGTTGCGGTGTCAGCAGTTGCATATCATCGTTTTTGAACGACAAAGATAAGTAATATTTGTAAGTTCTAATAATTTTACGGTATAACGGATTGTTTGGAAAACGTCTGAAAATAGTGCAAACACGTGTCCCGCCACACAATCGCGTCGTGTGTTTGGATTTTCAATTTTTGCCGGACGGCTTCCCATCGTTCAGGATCAATATACGGTTGTGTATTTTCCCAAACCGTTTGGAAACGATAAGTGGCTTCCACGCCTCTTTGGTAGTGCTGGCAGAGATTTTCCCACAGCGTTTGGCCGTTTTTCATGCGATAATCCCAACGAACATGATGAAACCACAACAACAAATCTTCGGGACAGGTTTCAATGTGATTGTAAATACTGTCTAATGGCGGAAAATATTGGCTAACCGTATTGCTTCCGGTCGTTGTGCGGTCAAATCCCAAGCCGATGGAATCGGCGCGATGATAGTACGATGGCATCCAATCGGGACGCGCACCGGGAATGTTTAGTCCCGGGTCGGGGCCGTAGTGGTGTTCCCACGCAAACAAATGCGCCAAGCCCAACGGCATCATATAATCGACAACGGCTTCGCGCGATTCCAGCAATATTGATTTCACCGGATTGACAAACGCGGTGTCAGTCGAGAAAGTCATTTTCAGCCATTCGTCGGCGATTTGTTCGGAAGTCAAATCAGGCTTCCACGCCAAGCGTCCAAAGGCGTACCAATTCGCTTGCGCCAAAATATGCCCTGTCCAATTCGCGTTGTTGCCGGTGTTGGCCAC
Organism: Bacteroidia bacterium; assembly: GCA_025996895.1. Taxonomy (GTDB): domain Bacteria; phylum Bacteroidota; class Bacteroidia; order Bacteroidales; family Azobacteroidaceae; genus Azobacteroides. The sequence continues at coordinate 43,770 of BNTW01000012.1, forward strand.
ACCCGCAATGCCTTTCACACAGTGGGCAACTGTACTTCCTGCACCATGCGCGTAAGTATCTGCGTCCAAACATTCCTTATATAAAGGAGCTAAAAAAGCCAGCTGTTTGTCCGCACCCAAATATTCCTGCGTAATCTGAAACTCCAACAATAATGGCGTTTTTTGCATCGCGCCAAATAGCGGATTAAACGGCTCGCGCGGTTGAAAATCAATCGGCCCGTTTTTTACCTGAACAATCACATTGGGTAAAAATTTTCCATCCAATGGCCTGAATTCTTCGTAGGCTTGTTTGGCGCGGTCGGGCGACGAGGGATTATAGACAAACGCCCGCCACATCACCATTCCGCCGTAGGGTTGCAGGGCTTCGGCCAGCATATTCGCACCGTCAGCATGTGTTCGCCCGAAATCTTGCGGGCCGGGCAAGCCTTCGGAATTGGCTTTGACCAGGAAACCACCGAAATCGGGAATGCGCATGTAAATTTCTTTCACTTTTTCCTTCCACCATCGACACACGTCTTCGTCGAGCGGATCAGCAGTCGGCAATCCTCCCAATATCACCGGCGAAGAAAAATTGACTGACAAATACACTTTTATTCCATACGGACGAAAAACGTTTGCCAACACAGCCGCTTTTTTCAAATATTCGTCCGACAAAAATTTCGGATTGGCATTGACATTATTTAAAACCGTTCCGTTAATGCCAATCGAAGCATTGGCGCGGGCATATTCGGTATAACGCGGTGAAAGTTTTTCGGGCAAATCGTCCCAATTCCACAGCGAACTTCCGGCGTAACCGCGCTCAATCGTTCCGTCGATATTATCCCAATGATTTAAAATGCGAATATTATAAGCAGGAATTTCTGCAATATTCAGATTATCAGCAACTTGTCCTGTTTCTTGCAAACGTAGAAGATGATATACACCATAAAGCAAACCAATATCAGTAGAAGCAATGATTTTTATTGTTTTTTCATTACTAATAATATTGAAAGCTTCCTTTTGATAAGGAGCACCCTGAATTTTTGCATTCATACGTTTAAGTTCAACCGGTTTTCCTTTCCAATATTGCTTTATTTCAAATTGGGCAATGGAATAAGTTGCTGTTTCTTTTTTTGAATAGATTAAAAAATCAGCTGTATCTTTCGGCTCATACCGCAACCACAAACGGCTTCCGTCTTCAGCAAAAACCGACAAAGACAAAAAGAAAAAAAATATCAATAAGAGTTGTTTCATTCCCCCGCAATCGTTTTTATCGTTCCGTCGGGATTGTATTCCAATTCCACGACTTTCATACTTCGCAACCATGTTTTTCCGCCCGACGGCACGCTATCGTGATGAAACAGATACCATTTCCCCTTAAATTTCACAATCGAATGATGCGTCGTCCAGCCGACTACCGGCGTCAGCAATACGCCTTTGTAGGTAAATGGACCATAGGGATTGTCGCCAATTGCGTAGCAAAGATAATGCGTATTTCCGGTAGAATACGAAAAATAATATTTTCCGTTGTATTTATGTATCCACGAAGCTTCGAAGAAACGGCGGTCTTGGTCGCCGGCCGTCAAAGGGTTGCCGTTTTCGTCCAAAATCACCACATCGTGCGGCTCTTCGGCAAATTCCAGCATGTCGCTGCTTAAGCGAGCTATTTTCGGACACAAAGCAGGCTCGTTGTCTGCCGGCTCTGCACCGGCTTCCTGTGCCTTATTATTGCGGTAGCGTTGCAATTGTCCGCCCCACAATCCGCCGAAATAGATGTAATACGTTCCGTCGTCATCTTTCAATATACTCGGATCGATCGAATAACTGCCTTTGATGTGCGCAGTTTGAGCCACAAAAGGCCCTTCGGGACGGCCGGCAATTGCCACGCCGATGTGAAAGACGTCGTTTTTGTCTTTCAGCGAAAAATACAGATAATATTTCCCGTCTTTTTCGGCCACGTCCGAATCCCACAGTTGGCGTCCCGACCAAGGAATATGCTCAACATCGAGAATGATGCCGTGGTCAGTGATTTTTCCGTCGATGTCGTCCAGCGAAAACACATGATAATCCTGCATGTTAAAATGGTCGCCATTGTCGTTTTCGGGAACGCCCGATTCCCAATCGTGCGAAGGATAAATATACAATTTTCCATTAAACACTTTGGCAGACGGGTCGGCCATGTAAATCCCCGAATTGACCGGA
>BNTW01000013.1 GCA_025996895.1 Bacteroidia bacterium
GCAGTGGTTTCGGCAACCGCGTTACGCTGACATTCGATATCAATGCAGAGGTGGAAGCACTGACGTTGCTGGACAAGAAAACCGGCCAAACGCAGGATTTGCTGCAAAACAATTCTTACACGTTCACACAGAGCGACAATACAACACCTTATATTGACCGCTTTGCCTTGAGTTTCAAATCGCCGACGGCCATCAGCGAGATAAAGAATGAAAACAAAATCGCGATTTATCAAGACAATGAAACAGTAACCGTTTCTTCACCGGAAAAGATTCATTCGGTAGAATTATTCGATATGCAAGGAAGAAAAGTAAAACAAGCGAATAAGATCGAGAATAATGTATATCAGATTGATTTGCGTAGGGGCGTTGCGCACAACGCCCCTACCGGGGTTTACATCGTGAAGGCGGTATTAGGCAACGGGGAGGCGCAGACACACAAAATTATTGTGAAATAATTTGTCATTGCGGCGAAGGCCGCAATCCCTCAATGTCCGTTAATGGGTGTTTAACGATGGGCAGGGGATTGCGCGTCAAGCGCGCAATGACAGTATCGGGAACGTTCGCATAACATTCAATTCCCGAGGTAGGGGCAGACCGGCGTGTCTGCCCCTTTTTGTTGATTGGCAAAAAATATATACCTTTGTCATTTATTAATAAATTCAGAAAATATGAAACCGACGTTATTGGTGTTGGCTGCCGGAATGGGCAGTCGTTATGGAGGTTTGAAACAATTAGACGGCGTTGGGCCGAGTGGTGAAACCATTATGGATTATTCCATTTTCGATGCTGTCAGAGGCGGATTCGGGAAAGTGGTTTTTGTAATCCGGAAAGATTTTGAACAGGATTTTCGGGGAAAAATCCTGAAAAAATACGAGCATGTCGTTCCGGTGGAAATAGTTTTTCAAAGTCTGGATAAACTGCCCGAAGGTTTTCAACTGCCCGAAACGCGCGAAAAACCGTGGGGAACAAATCACGCAGTGATGATGGGTAAAGAAGTTATTTGCGAACCGTTTGCCGTTATCAATGCTGACGATTTTTATGGCCGGGAGAGTTTTAAAATTCTGGGCGATTATCTGCAATCGGTTGAAAATAAGCAGAATAGTTATTGTATGGTGGGTTATCGCGTGGGCAATACGCTGTCGGAAAGCGGGGCAGTGGCGCGGGGCGTTTGTTCGACGGACAGCGAAGATTTTTTAACTTCTGTTGTAGAACGTACGCATATCATTCGCGACACCGACGGACAAATTAAATATAAGGACGATAACGGCGATTTCGTTGTTCTGCCCGAAAATGCTCCGGTTTCGATGAATATGTGGGGATTTACGCCCGAATATTTTGATTATTCCGACGAGTTGTTTGTCGATTTTCTGCTTAAAAACCAAGATCACCTGAAAGCGGAGTTTTACATTCCTTCGGTCGTTAACCATTTGATTATGAACAAAGAAGCGGAAGTGAAAGTGTTAGATACGCCTTCCAAATGGTTTGGCGTCACTTATGCAAACGACCGTCCGACGGTGGTGGCGAAAATTCAAGCATTGGTCGATAAAAACGAATATCCTGAAAAATTATTTTAATATGAATCGTAGAAATTTTTTCAAAAAAACAGCATTGACCGGCGTAGCGGCGATTTCCCTTCCCGAAATCGTCAGTGCTGCCTTGACCGGCACAAATTCTATCAGTGAAACGGACAAATTGCGTTTCTCTTCCGGCGACATCGTATTGTTTCAAGGCGATTCCATTACCGATTGCGGTAGGAGTCGCGACGACGAAAACGAGCCGAACAAGCAGTCGCAGTTAGGATACGGCTACGCGCTTTTTGCGGCGGCCAATTTATTGGCAAATAACGCCGACAAAAAGTTAAAAATTTACAACCGGGGCATTTCGGGAAACAAAGTGTTCCAATTAGCCGAACGTTGGATGAAAGATTGTATCAATTTGAGGCCCAACATCGTCAGCATTTTGATTGGCGTAAATGATTATTGGCACACAAAAACAGGCGGTTATACCGGAACAATCGTCGAATACGAAGCGGATTACCGGACGTTGGTTGCACGCACGCAAAAAGAACTGCCGTGGGCTAAAATCGTTGTGTGTGAGCCGTTTATTATTCACGGAGGCACTGCTTTAGACGATACTTGGGAAAGTAATATTGCTCCTTATCGCGAAGCGGCCAAACGCATTGCGCACGATTATAAATTGACATTTGTGCCTTATCAATCGGTGTTTAACGAAGCGTTGAAGAAAGCCGACGCAACCTATTGGGGTGCAGACGGTGTTCATCCGTCAATGGCGGGGGCGCAACTGATGGCGCAGGCCTGGGTGAAAGCAGTGTTATAACGTATGTTCTCCGTTGAAAATCTGACTGTTTCGTTCGGCGGTTTCATCCTTTTGGACGAAATCGGCTTTGTTGTAGATAAGAAAGACCGTATCGCATTGGTGGGTAAAAACGGTGCGGGAAAAAGTACGCTCTTGAAAATTTTTGCCGGACTGCAAGAGCCGACCCAAGGGCGCGTTTCCCTGCCTAAAGACACGACGATTGGTTATCTCCCGCAACAAATGCAGTTAGCCGACGAACGGACGGTACGTGAGGAAGCGGCTTTGGCGTTCGACCGGATTCTCCGTATGGAAAACGAACTTGAAAAGTTAAATCAGTCTCTTTCCGAACGCGAAGATTATGAAACGGATTCGTATCACGCATTGATTGATAAGATTACGCATTTGAACGAACGTCTGGCCATTGAAGGTTCGGCCAATGTGCAGGCAGAAATCGAAAAAACGCTGACCGGCTTGGGATTTACGCGCAACGATTTTGAACGTCCGACTTCGGAATTTAGCGGCGGCTGGCGTATGCGTATTGAGCTTGCGAAAATCCTTTTGCGCAAACCAGATATTTTGTTGCTGGACGAACCGACCAACCATTTGGACATTGAATCAATCCAGTGGCTCGAAAATTTTCTTTCCACGCAGGCGAATGCGGTGATTTTGGTTTCGCACGACCGCGCGTTTATCGACAACGTTACCCAGCGTACGATTGAAATTTCGCTTGGGAAAATTTATGATTACCGTGTTAATTATTCCAAATATGTGGAATTACGGAAAGAACGGCGCGAACAACAGCTTCGCGCTTACGAAAATCAGCGCAAGCAAATTGAAGATACAGAGGATTTTATCGAGCGTTTTCGCTACAAAGCGACCAAAGCGGTACAGGTACAAAGCCGTATCAAGCAGTTGGAAAAACTGGAACGGCTGGAAATCGACGAAGAAGACCGTTCGGCTTTGCGCTTAAAATTCCCGCCTGCACCGCGTTCCGGCTCGTATCCGGTAATTATGGAAAATGTTACCAAAAGTTACGGCGAACATATTGTTTTCAAAAACGCCACACTCACGATTAATCGGGGCGATAAAGTGGCTTTTGTCGGCAAAAACGGCGAAGGAAAATCGACATTGGTCAAATGTATCATGGCGCAAATCCCTTACGAAGGAAAATTGCAGTTAGGACACAACGTAAAAATCGGTTATTTTGCACAAAACCAGGCCGATTTGATGAATGAGCAACTAACTGTTTTCCAGACGATTGATTATGTAGCTGTTGGAGATATCCGCACGAAAATCCGCGACATACTCGGTGCGTTTATGTTCGGCGGAGAGGCATCGGACAAAAAGGTCGCTGTGCTTTCGGGCGGTGAGCGCACTCGCTTGGCTATGATTAAACTTTTGCTCGAGCCGGTTAGTCTGCTTATTCTCGATGAGCCGACCAACCATTTGGATATGCGATCGAAAGATGTTTTGAAAGAAGCTTTAAAAGAATTTGACGGAACGGTGATTTTGGTTTCGCACGACCGTGAGTTTCTGGATGGTTTGGTGGATAAAGTGTATGAGTTTGGTAATCAGCAAGTGAAAGAACATTTGGGCGGAATTTACGAATTTCTGGAAAAGAAAAAAATCGAACAGCTCAACGAATTGGATGGTGTGCGGTGCACGGTACAGGGTACACGGTCGAAGTCCAATGCAGATACAACATCGTGTACCGCGCACCGTGTACCGAGTACCCAATCCTATGCCGAACGCAAAGAACAGCAAAAAGAAATCCGCCGGTGGGAAAAGAAAGTCGCCGATTGCGAGAAAAAAATCGAAAAATTGGAGGCTGAAATCAAAGCGATGGAAGAAATTTTAATCACTCCCGAAGGCGCGTCCAACGTAGATTTGCTTTGGAAACATGCCGAAGAACAAAAAAAAGTATCGGTGGCGATGGAAGAATGGACGGAAGCGATAGAGGAGTTGGAAAAAATAACGAAATAATTTATACTTTTGTAGTCAATTAAAATACATTAAATATATAATTCAAGAATGAAAACAAAATTTCTTTATTTAACATTGATTTTTGCAATGATGTTAGCAGCTTGTGGTGAGAAAAAAGAAGCCGTGAAAGGCTACGACTTGGCTAATCGGGACACGACGGCTGTTCCGGGTAACGATTTTTATCAGTATGCGTGCGGTGGATGGATGGCTTCAAACCCGTTGAAACCTGAATATGCCCGCTTTGGCACGTTCGACGCATTGCGCGAAAAAAGTCAGGAACAGGTGAAAGACCTGATTATTGAACTTTCGCAAAAGACAAATCCGGCCGGGAGTGTGGCGCAAAAAATCGGTGATTTGTATGCTTTGGCGATGGACAGTACGCGCCTGAATGAGGAAGGCAATGCACCGCTTCGTCCGTATCTGGAAAAATTAATTGCGATTTCCGACAAATCGCAATTAACGGCTGTGTTGGCGGATATGTATCACGACGGTATTTCTCCGTTCTTTTCGTCTTACGTTTATGCCGACGACATGAACAGCTCGCTGAATATTTTCCACCTCATGCAGGGTGGTTATCACATGGGCGACCGCGATTATTATTTGGAAAATGACGCACGTTCGCAGGGACTTCGGGTGAAATATGTGGAGTTGATTGAAAAACTATTTGCTTTGTCGGGTTACAGTGCGGAAGAAGTGCATAAAGCTTCGACAGCCGTCATGAAAATCGAAACCCAGCTGGCCACCGTAGCGTCTTCCCGCGAAGCCTTGCGTGACCCGATTGCTAATTATCACAAAATTTCGATTGACGAATTGGTTAAAATTTCTTCCGACATCGATTGGACAGCTTATTTTTCCGCTTTGGGCATAAAAGATATTAAAGACTTGAATGTGGCGCAGTTAGCACCTATCACGGAAGTAAGCAAAATTTTAAATACCTATCCGTTGGAAGACATCAAATATTATTTGTCGTGGAATGCGATTTCGACGGCTTCTCCTTATTTGAGCGACGAATATTCCGATGCTTCTTTCGACTTTTACGGAAAAACGCTTTCGGGTAGAGAAGTAAAGCAGGAACGTTGGAAACGGTCTGTTCAAGTAATTAACGGTAGTCTGGGTGAAGCCGTAGGGCAGATTTATGTAAAAAAATATTTTCCGGCAGCAGCCAAAGAAAAAATGTTGAATTTGGTACATCATTTGCAAACTGCTCTGGGTGAACGAATTGCTGACTTAAACTGGATGAGTGACGAAACCAAAGCGAAAGCACAGGAAAAACTGAGCGTTTTCCATATCAAAATCGGTTATCCCGACAAATGGCGCGATTATACTTCGCTGACTATCAATAAGAAAGAATCGTATTGGGAAAATATTTTGCATTCCAACCATTTCGATGTGGATTATATGTTGAGTAAGTTTAACCAACCGGTGGATAAGGACGAATGGTTGATGACGCCGCAAACGGTGAATGCGTATTACAATCCGACAACGAACGAAATTTGTTTTCCGGCAGCTATTTTGCAACCGCCTTTCTTCAATTTCGACGCGGACGATGCGATTAACTACGGTGCCATTGGTGTGGTAATCGGACACGAAATGACGCATGGTTTCGACGACCAAGGCCGTCAGTTTGATAAAGAGGGAAATTTAAAAGATTGGTGGACACCCGAAGATGCTCAGGGTTTTGAAAACCGTGCACAGGTGTTGATTGATTATTTCAACAATATCATTGTGTTGGACAGCGTTCATGCTAACGGTCGTTTTACGTTGGGCGAAAATATCGCCGACCAGGGCGGTTTGCAGGTTTCGTGGCAGGCTTATCAAAATACATTAAAGGACAAACCCGCGCCGAAATCGATTGACGGATACACCGGTGCGCAACGTTTCTTCTTGGCTTATGCAACGGTTTGGGCGGGCAATATCCGCAACGAGGAAATTCTTCGTTTGACGAAAATGGACCCGCACTCGTTGGGCAAATGGCGTGTAGATGGTGCGTTGCCGCAGATTGACGCTTGGTACGATGCTTTCAACATAACACCGGAAAATACGATGTATGTTCCGAAAGAAAAACGGGTAGCTATCTGGTAAATCGTTGTTAATCATATTCTTATGGCAATTATTAAACCATTTAAGGGAGTTCGTCCACCGAAGCAATTTGTGATGGAAGTGGCGTCGCGCCCCTACGACGTGTTGAGTTCGGAAGAAGCGCGTGAGGAAGCGGAAGGCAATGAAAAATCGCTGTATCATATCATTAAACCGGAAATCGATTTTCCGGCGGGAAAGGACGAACATGCTCCCGATGTATATGAAAAAGCGGTAGAAAATTTTCAAAAATTTCAGCAAAAAGGCTGGTTGGTGCAGGACGAAAAAGAAAATTATTACGTTTATGCGCAAACCATGAATGGCCGTACGCAATACGGTCTGGTGGTCGGTTCGTATGTCGGCGATTACCTCAGCGGGACGATTAAGAAGCACGAATTGACGCGGAAGGACAAAGAGGAAGACCGCATGAAGCACGTGCGTATCAACAATGCCAATATTGAGCCGGTGTTTTTTGCGTATCCCGAAAATGCCGGATTAGACACAATCGTTCAGGGTGTGGTGAAAACCACACCCGAATACGATTTTGTTTCGGCCGACGGTATTGGACATCATTTTTGGGTAATCAGCGACGACGCAACTATTTGGAAAATCACTGACATTTTCGCTCAACTGCCTGCTTTATACATTGCCGACGGACACCATCGTTCGGCGGCGGCTGCTTTGGTCGGTGCGGAAAAGGCGCAGCAAAATCCCCATCATACGGGAAAAGAGGAATACAACTATTTCATGGCGGTTTGTTTTCCGGCTAACCAGTTGAAAATCATGGACTATAATCGCGTAGTGAGGGATTTGAACGGACTGACTCCGGCGGAATTTCTCAACGTGCTTTCGGCTGATTTCCACATTACGGACAAGGGTGGAACGATTTATCATCCTGAACGCCTGCACAATTTTTCGTTGTATTTGGGCGGACATTGGTATTCGTTGGATGCCAAGCCCGGAACATTCGACGACAACGATCCCATCGGCGTGCTGGATGTGACGATTTCATCCAACTTGATTTTGGATAAGATTTTGGGCATGAAAGACTTGCGTACCGACAAGCGCATTGATTTCGTCGGTGGCTTGCGCGGTTTGGAAGAATTGAAACGGCGTGTGGATAGCGGCGAAATGCTTGCTGCTCTGGCTCTGTATCCTGTTTCGATGAAACAATTAATCGACATTGCCGACACCGGCAATATCATGCCGCCAAAAACGACTTGGTTTGAGCCGAAATTACGGTCGGGACTGGTGATACATAAATTATCGAATGAGTAAAAAAACATTTTCTTTCCATCGCTTGGAGTTTTGGTAAGAGATTTGTACCTTTGCGACCGATTTTGAGATGTCTTCGTAGCTCAGTTGGTAGAGCAATTGACTCTTAATCAATGGGTCCAGGGTTCGAGCCCCTGCGAGGACACAAAACAGTAAAAGTCTTAAATACAACAGTTTAAGGCTTTTTTTATGTTGAGTGTCAACTTTGCCAGAAATTCCATCCGGCAAATGCTTGCAATAAAAGCATTTCCAGCCCGTTTTTTACTTTTGCACCCTGTTCTTTTCCTCGTTTCATAAACAAGGTTTCATTGGGATTGTAAAGTAAATCATACAATAAATATTTGTCGGTCAATTCTTTATACGGAATTTCCGGTGCTTCGTTTGTGTGAGGAAACATGCCAACGGGCGTGCAATTCACAACAACGGTGTACGACTGCATGACTTCGGGCGTTAATTCGTTGTAAGTCAGTATTGAAGGGTCGGTTTTTTGTCGGGAAACATACGTTGCTTCGATGCCTAATTGTTTCAGACCGAAAAAAACCGCTTTGGCTGCCCCACCTGTTCCCAAAACCAGCGCGTGCCGGTGATAGGTTTCGAGCAACGGATCGATGGATTGCTTGAAGCCGATAATATCCGAATTGTAGCCGGTGAGTTTCACTTTACTTTTCGTCCGGTCAATTTTAATCACATTCACCGCACCGATCAATTGTGCATTTTCGCTCAAACGGTCTAAATACGGAATCACCTGTTCCTTATACGGAATAGTAACATTCAATCCTTTCAAATCCGGATTGTCCTTGATAATCGATTTGAACTCTTTAATCGAAGGAATTTCAAAATTAACGTATTCTGCCTCAATCTTTTCGGCGAGAAATTTATCATTAAAAAATCCCTTTGAAAAGGAATGACTCAGCGGATAACCAATCAAGCCAAATAGTTCCATATATTTTTTTCTATGCGTCCAACAACGTCTGTGCTGTCGGCTTTCACAAATTTTTTGCCGGTGATTTTTTCATACAATTCGATGTAGCGTTCCGAAACGCTTTCGCAATATTCGGGAGTCATTTCGGGAACTTTCTGTCCTTCTTTTCCCTGAAATCCGTTATCCATCAGCCATTTACGGACAAATTCCTTCGACAGCTGTTTTTGTTCCTCGCCTTTTTCAAAACGTTCTTGATATCCTTCTTGATAAAAATAACGTGAAGAATCGGGCGTATGGATTTCGTCAATCAAGTAAATTTTGCCGTCTTTTTTGCCAAATTCATATTTCGTATCTACCAAAATTAAGCCTTTGGACGCCGCAATTTCCGTTCCACGCTGGAACAGAGCGTAAGTATAGCGTTCCAACTGCTCATAATCTTCGCGACTCACCAAGCCTTGCGCAATGATTTCCTCTTTGGATATGTTTTCGTCGTGTCCCTCGTCCGCTTTGGTAGTCGGCGTGATAACCGGTGACGGAAATTTTTCATTTTCCCGCATACCTTCGGGCAAAGCAATTCCGCAGAGCGTCCGTGCGCCTGCTTTGTATTCGCGCCACGCACTTCCGGTCAAATATCCGCGTATCACCATTTCCACCTTAAACGGCTCACAACGCAAACCCACCGTCACCATCGGGTCAGGTGTGGCCAACTTCCAATTCGGAAGAATGTCGGCAGTTGCGTCCAAAAATTGGGCGGCAATCTGGTTTAAAACCTGTCCTTTGTAGGGAATGCCCTGCGGAAGGATTACGTCGAAAGCAGAAATGCGGTCGGTGGCAATCATCACCAACGTGTCTTTTCCGATGGAATATACGTCTCGCACTTTACCGTGATACACAGCCGTTTGTCCGGGAAACTTGAAATGAGTGGTAACTAATGTATTTTTCATATTTTTTCTTTTTTTGTTTGTTCTTTTTCGTATGCTTCTACAATGCGTTGTACGAGCTTGTGCCGTACAATGTCGCGTTTATCGAAGTGAATTTGTGCAATTCCCTGTACATTTTTCAGTATTTTCAACGCATGCACCAATCCCGATTGTTGTGACGGCGACAGATCGATTTGCGTCACATCGCCGGTGATAATCATTTTGGCATTCACGCCCAAACGGGTCAGAAACATTTTAATCTGCGGAATGGTTGTGTTTTGCGCTTCGTCCAGAATGATCACAGCGTCGTTCAACGTCCGTCCGCGCATAAACGCCAACGGGGCAATCTGAATGACCTTATTTTCAAGATATTCCTTCAATTTTGCGACAGGAATCATATCTTCCAGTGCGTCGTACAAGGGCTGCAAATAGGGGTCTATTTTTTCTTTCATATCTCCCGGAAGAAATCCCAACTTTTCGCCCGCTTCTACCGCCGGACGGCTTAAAATAATCTTCCGTACTTCCTTATTTTTCAGCGCGCGCACCGCTAATGCAATGGCTGTATAAGTTTTTCCCGATCCGGCCGGTCCGATGGCAAACAACATGTCGTTTTTGTCGAACTCCTGCACCAGCCGCTGTTGGTTTTCCGTGCGAGCGACAATCGGTTTGCCGTTCATTCCGTAAATAATCAAATTGTCCTGCTTGATAGGCCCACCGTTTTCCGGCTGTCCCTTTGCAATCCGCACAATCACTTCCTCCGTCAAAACATTGTATTCCTGACAGTAGTGTTCCATTTCCTGAATCTTCTCTTCAAAGCCGGCTAACTCCACTTCATCTCCGATTACTTTAATCACATTGCCTCGCGCAACAATCCGTAACTTGGGATATAAGGATTTGATTAACTGGATATTAGCGTGATTAACTCCAAAAAAAGTGGCGGGGTCTGCACCGTCTAAAATAATGATTCGTTCTATCATTCGTCGTCTATTTGTATTAATTGATTTGACATGCAAAAATAGTCAATTATTTTCCATAATACAAAAAACGGCGTATTTAGTCATAATATTTACATGGATCAATAATTGAATTTAACCGTTTTTGCCCCTTTGCCTGTTTTAATAGTGACGAGATAGATTCCCGACGGCCAATGCGTAATACTAAACGATGCTTGCCGGCTGTCCATCCGCTTTCTTCCCGAAATATCGTAAATACTTGCCATGAAGAGATTACAGGCCCTGCACCGTGATAACCTGTAAGCCCACCTGTATACGTTGAATTTGTAACCGTTATATTACCGGCATTGTAGGACGCTTTTATTCCCGAATTGTTCAATCCGGAAATACCGCCAGCATAATGGTTTGTTCCTGAAATTGAACCTTTATTGGAAACGCTATCGAGGAAACTTCCGGTTTCATAGATGGAAAACAGATTGGTATGCCCTGCAATTCCCCCGATATTTTCCTGTCCGCTGACTTCCGCTTCGTTCGTACTGTAGGATATATGGAAGAATTGTGATGCAAATGTTCAACTTTTTTGCCGCTTATCCGGTAAATATTGAAAAAGTCTTTGATATACATATCGCCATTCCGGGTTTTTATTGCCATTTTGTTTTGCATTTCAAAGGACAAAGGAATATATAAAATAGCTTTATCATTCTCTATTTTGAATATTCCTTCCTTTCCAATGCCGAGTAAGCCCAATTGTGAATGTTTTATAAAACACTCGATAACAACGTTTTCTATTTTTTGTGTGGTTTTTGTTTTTAAGTTGTAAATGCAAACCGTTTTTTCCCGGTTGTTTGGAATATAAAGCGTATTTTGCTGTAAATCAAGATAAACCTTGCTTCTGTATAAACCTTGTAATTGGGGAATATCCATCACTTCGGAAATCGTATCGTTTTTCATTTTCACAAAATACTTTTTTCCTTCCTCATTTTCACAAATATAAAAACCGGCCGGCAAAGAATAGGATATATAAAGTAGAGTGCTTCATAATTTGCAAAAATAAACAATTTCGTCTACCTTTGCGAAATTATATAATACATTTTTTTATGAAAAAAATTCTTTTATCATTTTTATTTTTTACAATAATTTCAGTTATGGTACAAGCCGGAAATCCGCTGTTGAGTAAGTATAATACGCCTCATGAGACCGTTCCGTTCGATAAAATCAAGCTGTCCGACTATGAGCCGGCGTTTGAAGAAGCCATGAAAAGGCACGACGCGGAAATTCAGAAAATCGTTGCAAATAAGGTAACGCCCACGTTTGAAAATACGATTGAAGCGTTGGAATTTTCAGGCGAATGGCTGACCCAAGTAAGCACCGTGTTTTTCAATTTGTTAAGTGCGGAAAGTTCCGACGAAATGATGGCTATCGCCCAGCGCATTCAACCCAAATTGACCGGACACTCCAACAATATTAGTTTGAACGACGCGCTATTTCAAAGAGTGAAAGTGGTTTATGAACAAAAAGCGAACTTAAACTTGAATAAAGAACAAGCACGGTTATTGGATAATACTTACGAAGGATTTGTCCGCGAAGGTGCCAATTTGAGTGAAGCCGACAAAAATAAATACCGCGAATTGACTTCGCAATTAGGCAGTTATACACTGAATTTCGGTCAAAACGTATTGAAAGCGACCAATGCTTACACGCTGTCACTCACGAACGAGGCCGATTTGGCCGGTCTTCCCCAAGACGTCATCGACGCTGCTGCTCAAAAAGCGAAGCAAAAAGGCAAAGAGGGTTGGGTAATCGACTTGTCTGCGCCGAGTTACATTGCGTTTATGAAATATTCAACTAATCGCGATTTGCGGAAAGATTTATATATGGCTTCTAATACCAAGTGTATCGGTGGCGAGTTCGACAATCTGGAAAACATTCAGGGAATTATCAATACGCGCTTGGCGATAGCTAACTTGCTGGGATACAAGACGTATGCCGATTATGTGTTGAAAAAACGCATGGCGGGAAATTCTGAAAATGTGTATGCTTTGTTCGACGAATTGTTGGATGGATTTCGTACTCCGGCACGTGAGGAATACCGCGAAGTACAAGGCTTTGCGATTGGAAAAGAAGGTAAATCCATTGAGGTGATGCCCTACGATTGGTCTTTTTATTCCGACAAGTTGAAAGATTCTAAATTTGATTTGAATGATGAAATGACTCGTCCGTATTTTGAGTTGGAAAACGTGAAAAAAGGCGTGTTCGGATTGGCCACTCGATTGTATGGAATTACCTTTAATAAAAATACGCAAATTCCTGTCTATCAGAAAGAAGTAGATGCTTATGAAGTGTTTGATAAAGACGGTAAATATTTGGCGGTGCTTTATACGGATTTCCACCCGCGTGCGGGAAAACGTCCGGGTGCCTGGATGACGGAATACCAGGGCGAGAAAATCCAAAACGGAAAAATGACGCGTCCTCATGTTTCGATTGTCATGAATTTTACGCGCTCGACCGAAACCAAGCCGGCACTATTGACGTTTGACGAGGTAACTACATTCCTGCACGAATTTGGTCATTCGTTGCACGGTATGTTGGCGAATACGAATTATCCAAGTATGTCGGGCACAGGTGTTTATCGCGATTTTGTCGAACTGCCTTCGCAATTTATGGAAAACTTTCTGCTCGAAAAAGAATACTTGGATTTGTTTGCCGTTCATTATTTGACCGGCGAGAAAATTCCACAGGAATTGGTGAAAAAGATTATCGATGCTGCCAATTTCAATGTCGGATACGCTTGTCTGCGTCAATTAAGTTTCGGTATGCTGGATATGGCTTATCACTCCATCTCACAACCTTTTGCAGGTGATTTGCGGACTTTTGAACTGCAAGCTATTCAGCCCACAATTATTGTCCCGGTAGTAGATGGTGCAATGATTTCTCCGGCATTCAGTCATATTTTCTCCGGAGGATACGCAGCCGGCTATTATTCCTACAAATGGGCGGAAGTGTTGGATGCCGATGCCTTTGCGTTGTTCAAAGAAACAGGAATTTTCAGCCAAGATGCTGCTAAATCATTCTACGAAAACGTCTTGAGCCGTGGCGGAACAGAAGACCCGATGGAACTTTACGTCCGTTTTCGGGGACAAAAACCAACGACAGAAGCGTTGAAAAGAAGAAGCGGGATAATCGAGTAGTAAAATAAAAATAATTAGTCCCCGCTTTTTTTCTTGATTATATCCCTTATGTGTGATGCCTGTTCGTAGTTTTCGCTGGTGATAGCATCGTTCAGGGATTGTTGCAGTTCTTCGGGCGTCATGGATTCAAATGAAACGGCCTTTTTTTCGGACTGTTGCGGGATTTCTTCCAAAAAATCGTCATCAGTCATTAAAATACTGACGTCATTCATAATCGCTTCGGTGATGTAAATCGGAGCGTAGTTGCGGATTGCCAATGCGATAGCGTCTGAAGTGCGAGCGTCGATGTAAATATTTTTGTTGTCCTTCGTAAAAAGAATTTCGGAATAAAAAACGCCGTCTTCGTACTTGTAAATATTGACCTGTTTCAATTCGGCGTTCAAGGCTTGAGCAAACGTAATAAACAAATCGTGCGTCAGGGGGCGGGGAGGAGTTAATCCCTCCAGAAAAATCGCAATTGATTGGGCTTCCGGAGTTCCGATAATAATCGGAATTCTCCGTTTGCCGTTTTCTTCCGTCAATATCAATGCGTAAGCACCCGCTTGCACCTGACTAAACGTTATTCCCAGAATTTTCAGCTGCACCATAAAATTAGTTTCTCCGTCCTCCCATAAAAATCATGACGTAATACAAGAGCGTAGCCAACGAGCCTACAGCGGCCACCACATAAGTATAAGCGGCTGCTTTTAACGCACCTTCGGCGGCTGCATGGTTGCGCGAAGTGGTGATACCCGCTTTGTTCAGCCAAGCCAACCCTCTCATACTTGCGTTTATTTCGACCGGCAACGTGATAAAACTGAAAAGCGTGGTCAGTGCAAATAAACAGATACCGACTAATAAAATGGTACTGCCTGCTTTGGGATTGCTGCCCAACATGAACATACCGATTAATACAATCCATGTTACCCATTGCGACGAGAAACTGACGGCGGGAACCAACGCCGAGCGCATTTTCAATGGTGCATAAGCCGTCGCATGTTGAAGCGCGTGGCCGGTTTCGTGTGCCGCTACCGCTGCCGAAAATACGTTTTGTCCGCGATAGATTTCTTCGCTCAAGTTGATTGTTTTGTTAGTCGGATTGTAATTATCCGTCAAAATTCCACCGGTGGAAACCACTTTTACGTCGTGAATGCCGTTGTCGTACAACATTCGTTCGGCAACCTCTTTTCCGGTCATTCCGTTTTCGAGCGGAATTTGCGAATATTGCTTTTCTTTCCGTTTCAAATTATTGGAAACCAGCCAACTAACAACGGCTATTCCTATAAATATAATCCAATACAGTGTCATTTTTTTTCAAATTTAATGATTAATACTTATGTTATCAACAAAAAGCGCACCAAACCGTTTATTCTCCGGTATAACGGATAATGGTCTGCTCTCTGTCAGGCCCTACGGACACAATTTTAACAGTTACGCCCAGTGCTTCTTCCAGAAATGACAAATAGGCATTAAATTCTTCGGGAAATTCGTCTTCCGACTGCATTTTTGTCATATCGGTTTTCCAGCCCGGCAATTCCACATAAACCGGTTTGACCGAGTCGTCGATTTCAAACGGAAAATCTTCAATTTCGCGACCTTCCACTTCGTAGGCAACGCAGGCTTTTATCGTGTCGAACGAGTCCAGAACGTCGCTTTTCATCATAATTAACTGCGTAACGCCATCTATCATAATCGCATAGCGAAGGGCGACCAAGTCAATCCAACCGCACCGGCGAGGCCTTCCGGTTACAGAGCCGTATTCGCAACCCAAGTCGCGCATTTTCTGTCCGGTTTCGTCCAATAATTCGGTAGGAAACGGGCCGCTGCCTACGCGCGTGCAGTAAGCTTTGAAAATACCATATACATCGCCGATTTTGGACGGTGGAACGCCCAATCCGGTACATGCGCCCGCACAAATCGTGTTTGAGGAGGTTACGAAGGGATACGAGCCAAAATCGATGTCGAGCATTGTGCCTTGTGCACCTTCTGCCAAAATATTTTTGTCAACTTGCAGGGATTTATTTAAATAGAGGTCACTGTCAATCAAGACGAATTGCTTGATTTTTTCAATTCCCGCAAACCATTCTTTTTCCAATGAAGCCAAATCGTATTTGAAATTCATTTGTCGTAACAACTCCTCGTGGCGGGCAATTGCTTTCTTATATTTTACTTCAAAATTATGTTCTATATCGCCTATTCTTAGTCCATTACGGCCGATTTTATCTGTATAGGCAGGGCCAATTCCTTTGCCGGTTGTCCCGATTTTATCACTTCCTTTTTGTGCTTCGTAGGCAGCGTCAAGCAAGCGGTGAGTAGGTAAAATCAAATGTGCTTTTCGGGAAATGTAGAGCCGTTGCGTCAAATCGTGTCCCGATGCTTCCAACGCCTCGACTTCCGCCTTAAAAAGTGCGGGGTCTAATACGACGCCGTTACCGATAATATTGATTTTTCCACCCTGAAAAATACCGGACGGAACGGAACGGAGCACATACTTTTGTCCTTCAAACTCAAGCGTATGGCCGGCGTTCGGGCCTCCCTGAAAACGAGCGACCACATCGTAATTCGGGGTGAGGACATCAACGATCTTGCCTTTACCTTCGTCTCCCCATTGTAATCCTAATAAAACATCTACCTTCATTCTATCAATTACGGTTTATTAAATTTCTTATTTTTCTTCAATTCGCGAGCGCATGCACTGCATAATCCGTAGATATACAGGCTGTAATGTTCGGGTATGAAGCCTTTTATTTTTTTGTTTTGAATGGCCGTTTTCAATTCGGCGTCCTTATATTCTTGCACTTTATTGCAGTGCGAACAAATCAAATGGTGGTGAAAATCATTGTTGTAGGCGCGTTCGTAGAATGAAAGATTTTGCCCAAACTGATGCTTGAGTACCAAATGACATTCCAGAAGCAGTTGCATGGTGTTGTAGAGCGTTGCGCGGCTTACCCGAAAATTTCGCTCGTTCATCGCTTCGTAGAGCGTATCCATATCGAAATGCCGTTGGTCAGTGTAGATAAGATCTAAAATGGCATACCTTTCCGGCGTTTTCCGGAATTTATTTGCCGTAAGATATTCCGTAAATTTCTGTCTGACCAACTCCCTGACCTTATTTTCTTTCTCCATACTGATTTTCAACATCAGTGAGCAAAGTTAGTATTTTTTCATGGAAACAGAAAATATTTGAGCTATCTATAAAAATATTATCTTTGCAGACTAAAAAATATCCATCTGTGGGAAAAAATAAGTTGCAAAAATTTGATGATATGTGCCGTTTCCCGAACGTGTTTCAATATCCGTTTGCTGCGTTGCAGGAAAAAGGATTTGAGATGAAAGGACATTGGAACGAGTGGTTTTTCAAAAACGACCACCCGGTTGTGCTCGAATTGGGTTGTGGAAAAGGCGAATATACGGTCGGACTGGGACGGCTGTTTCCGGATAAGAATTTTATCGGAATTGATATTAAGGGAGCGCGAATGTGGTCGGGCGCAAAACAAGCGATAGAAGACGGCTTGACAAATGTCGCTTTTCTACGGACACACATCGAACTCATCCGGGAGTTTTTTGCACTGGGCGAAGTTTCGGAAATCTGGATTACTTTTCCCGACCCGCAAATGAGCAAGACGAATAAACGCATGACAAGCACGCGGTTTATGCAGTTGTACAGCGAAATATTGAAGGAAGGCGGTTTGATTCACCTGAAAACCGACAGTCCTTTTTTATATACTTACACAAACGCGATGATTGAGGCAAACCGTTTTCCGGTGCGAGTACAGACCGATGACTTGTATCACAGCCGTTTGGCGGACGAAATCCTTTCTATCCAAACGTTTTACGAACAGCAATGGTTAGACAGGGGATTGACAATTAAATATATCCGTTTTGCGTGTGAGCCGCGCGAGGCTTACGTTGAGCCGGAAATCGACATAGAGAGAGACAGTTACAGAAGTTTTAACCGCAGTAAAAGGTCAATAAAATGAATTTACACCCGACATTAATTTTGAGTGCATTGAAAAAAGTGCGTTATCCCGGAACAGGCAAAAATCTGGTTGAAATGGGAATGATTGGCGACGATATGCGTATTGTCGGCAATAAAGTGAGTTTTTCCATTGTGTTTGAAAAACCGAATGACCCGTTTATGAAATCGGTAGTCAAAGCGGCCGAAACGGCGATTTTGACTTATATTGACCCGGGAATAAATATCAAGGGAAATATTACGGCGATAACAAAGCAAGTGCCTCAGGCAGAACCGGAAAACTATTTATCCGAAGTGAAAAACATCATCGCGGTTTCGTCCGGAAAAGGTGGAGTGGGGAAGAGCACCATTGCTGCGAATTTGGCCGTTGCTTTGGCAAATTTGGGCTACAAAGTTGGCCTGTTGGATGCAGACATTTATGGCCCCAGCCAGCCCAAAATGTTTGATATGGAAGACGTGCGCCCAACGATGGAAGTGCGAAACGGTAAAGAAGGTATCGTTCCGGTCGAGAAATACGGCGTCAAACTCTTGTCCATCGGCTTTTTTGTAGATAAGAAAAACGCTTTGATGTGGCGCGGAACCATGGCGAGCAATGCGTTGAAACAGTTGATTGCCGACGCACATTGGGACGAATTGGATTATTTTGTGATTGATTTGCCACCGGGAACAAGCGACATCCATTTGACATTGGTGCAGACATTGGCCATAACCGGTGCGATTGTGGTAACAACGCCGCAGGAAGTGGCTTTAGCTGATGCTCGCAAAGGAATTGACCTGTTCACAAGCGACAAAGTCAATGTGCCGGTGTTGGGATTGGTCGAAAACATGGCTTATTTCACTCCCGCCGAATTGCCCGAAAACAAATATTATCTGTTCGGAAAAGACGGAGGAAAGCGGTTGTCCGAAGAAATGCACGTCCCGCTGTTGGGCGAAATTCCTATCGTACAGAGCATTTGCAAAAGTGGCGACAACGGAAAACCGGTCGCCACTGACACATCTACGCTCACAGGGCTGGCCTTTCAGCAGTTGGCACAAAACGTGGTGGAACAGGTTGATTATCGTAATGCGCACGGCGAAGCCAGCCGGCGGGTCAAAGTGCGGAAACCCTGATCACTTCGTCGCCTGAATCACTCCCCTGAAATACCCGATAGACTCGGCAATGCCAATGAACGGGTCTTTCATGTCTTTTTCGTGCTCAAGGCTGCAAACGCCGTTATAGCCGGTTTCGCGCAAAGCACCGGCGAAAGCCGGAAAATCAATCACGCCGCGTCCGATTTCAAGTGAGTAACCGGCTTTGGTGTTTGCCGTTACGTCTTTAATGTGAATGTCGAACACGCGCGAACTGTATTTTTTCAAATCGGTCACCGGATTTTCACCGTTGCGCGTGTCGTGTCCGATGTCGAGGCACATTCCTATGCGAGGGTCAAGCTCTTTGACGTGATTCCACACATCTTTTGCATCAGGATATTTGTCGGGCATATCGGGGCCATGCAAGTGAATGGCAAATTTCATGTCATATTCCTTCACTTTTTTATCTACATACGGCAACAAATTATGCAAGGGAACGCCGACAATGAGTTTTACGCCCACCTTTTGGGCATATTCAAATGCCCGATCCACTTCCGCTTCGTTGTTCATGTAAATAGGGCCTACCGCATAACCGGTTACGCCTTTTGAAGCTAATTTAGCATGAAAAGCAGCAATTTGGTCGGCAGAACTGTTCAGGGGCAAATGAAAATCCTTGATACAAAGGTAATGTACATCGCATTTCTGCATTACTTCAAGGGTTTTGTCTATATCGAAATTGACAAAAGTGAAGCCGGCCATTCCGATTTTAAACTTCTCGCTGTTTTCCGAATTTAACTCTTTGATTTTGATGTTCTTAAAAAAGACTTCGTCACCATGGTCTTGCAACAAGATATGTCCTTTGGCTGCATTTCCGAAATTCGGCCAATTCACATATTTGCTGTAAGCAACCAAAGCATTAAACTCCTGATTATTGCGCAGATAGTCCAAAATCTTTATTCCGTTGAGGAAATGCTGTACATGATTTCCTTCGACAATAATCATGGCCGTATTAAATCCGTTTTCGTCGAACGTATAATTTTTATCCGAACGGTCGGGCGGAATTAAATCATACAATGAGCCTAATGTACGGTTACCTTTTACACCGAGTTTAGCGTCGGGGTGATTGTTGTCGTCCAAAAGCTGAAATTCGCAGCCGATGGCTGAGCCTTCGCCTTTGTTCATGCCCGGATCCACAAAATATTTGATACCGCTGTTCGCGCCTTTCGTGATTTTGAAATCGACTTTCAAAATGAAATTCTTATATTGCTGCGTGGTAACGATGTCGCCGCCGTTGGCTGCTTCCGCACCTTTGGAAGCCTGTACGCTCAACACGCCGTCTTTAATTGTCCAGCCTTTTGCCGGAAAAGCGTCTAATTTCGCTCCTCGCCAGCCTTCGGTCGTTTTGCCGTCCCATAATAAATTCCAACCATCGGCAATTTCCTCAGCCGACAACTTATTGTCTTGACTTTTTGCCGAAAAAGAGGCAAAAGAAACAAAGAACAAAATTATTGCTATCAATTTTTTACTCATAACTCATAATTTATAATTCATAACTTATAAAACTCTTCCCAGCCTTTGCGCGGCGGCTCTTGTGTCAGCAGTGCGTTGGCGAAAGCGTTGTTCGTGATTTGTTTCGTCCGGCTGTCGAAATACAATACCGAATTAAGCCGTTGAGCAATCACACCTAACGAAAATACTTGACTCAGCGGGCCATGAATTTCAAACGGCGAGCGCGTTTTTTCTTTGCCCTGACAGGCCAGCAAAAAGTTTTCAAAGTGATTCGACGGACTTTGTGGCACTTCGGGCAATCGCGAAACCAAGTCTTTCGCTTTGCTTTCGGGAATGATAGACAACGCGCTTCCGTGCGACCCGCCTTTGAAAATCAAGTCTTTACCATAAATGATTTTCCCCGGATTGATTTTTGTTTCCTTAATTTCGCCGGCTCCCGAAGCGGGAATATTGGTGGCCAATTCCGATTTTCCGTAACCTTCGGGCAGCGGCGGCAGATTATCCACACCGTCGTACCAGGTGAGATCGACCGGAGGCATGTTTTTCCGCGCAGGGAAACGGAACAAAATTGTTGAAGACATCGGATAAAAATAGTCATTCTGTCCCGTCAGTTTCACCGGATTGACTTCGTAGGGCAAGCCGAGTTCCAAAAATTCATGTACCGTATCCAAAATATGTGCACCCCAATCACCGAGTGCGCCCATGCCGAAATCGTACCACGAACGCCATTCGCCCTGATGATATTTTTCGTTATAATCGTGGTAAAAACGGGTAGTATGCCACAAATTCCAATCGAGCGTTGCCGGTATCGGCTGTGCTTCAGGCAGTTTGTAGATATTCGTATCCCATTTGTGCCAGCGACGGTCGTTGTTCATGTGGGCGGTAATAGCGGTAACGTCTTTGATAATTCCCGCGTCCTGCCACGCCTTGAATTGAAAATAATTTTCTTCCGAATGTCCCTGATTGCCGACTTGCGTAGCGATTTCGGGGTGCCGGCGGGCAGCGTCCATCATCAATTCCGCTTCGAGGAAAGTGCGCGCCATCGGTTTTTCGACATACACATGTTTTCCCAACGAAATCGCTAACATTGATACCGGAAAATGCGCAAAATCGGGAATAGCGATAGACACGGCTTCAATTTCATTACCCATTTTGTCGAACATTTCCCTGAAATCCTTAAAATGCTTGGCTTTCGGAAAACGATTTAAGATATTCAGTGTCTGCTTGTTACCCAAATCCACATCGCACAACGCGACGATATTCGCCAAACCGGTACGGTCAAATTCGTCAATGATTTGCTCGCCCCTGTTTCCTATCCCGACACAAGCGAGATTAATTTTGCGTTTAGTTCCTGTTTGATAAGTCGTCATCGACTTTGCGGCGGCATTCAATCCACCCATGGCAAGCCCGGCCGTTGCCAATCCGCTTGCCTGTAAAAATTTTCTACGTGTTATCATGATATTATAAGTTACATTTATATTTTATCTAAATAATGTGCTTCTAAGCAATTTTGCCAAAACTCTTGCCGCCACTCCGGTTTTTCCTTTCAAAAAAAGCGGAGCAATATCCAAAAAGCCTTCTACCCACGAATTTCGTCCGGAGAAGTTTTGCACGAAAGATGGCATTTTCGACATTACGGCCGAAGTGGCAGTGTCGCCCAGCAGCGGAAAGAAATTTTGTTGAACATATTCCACATTTCCTTCCAGCGCGTCGGCCAATGCTTCCGATTTCACCTGCAAGCGCAATTTTTGCCGTTGCAGTATTTCCAATGGGGTTAATTTCGTCGTACTCATGGCCTTATCTTTTTCGTTTTGCTTCATATTTTATTTCATCTTCCAAATCAGGCTCTAATTCCTTCAAAAATAGATTTTGAAGGCCGGCCAGCAGACTTTTGCGCATAAGCAACAAAACGACCAACAGGACAAGATAAATCGCTACGACAATCGCGAAACCGCCGGGAACGTTGTGTACCCATTCGCCGAATAAATAACCTAACGCAATGAAACAGAACAACAAAGCGAAAAACACAATGTTCAAAATCACCAGTCCGTAAATCAGAAAAGAGCCGACTTTCGACGTTTTTTCAAAGATTTCCAGTCGAAAATATTCCGTTTTCGTATAGACTAATTCCGTCAGATCGGTACGGATCTCAGAAATCAGTGTACTTAAATTATACTCTCTTTCCATGATTTTAAACCGCTTGCCCCTTCACCCGCGAAATCGTTTCGTGCGCCGCCTTTGTCACTTTTTCTGTCGCTTTGTCCAGTTCCTCCAAACCATCGTTCACCACTTTGCCGATTTTCTTTTTAGCCTTATTAACCGTTTCATTCACATCATCGACAAATTCCGCCTTGTCCTCTTCACTCGAAGCACAATACGCGCCGATAGCCGCGCCAATCAACAAACCGATACCCAAACCGATAAATAAACCTGAATTTTTCATATTCCAAAATGTTTTTTTAAATTAGTATTTATTTAATAACAATTCTTTGTTGTTGCATAAATGACCGTATTTTGTAAAAATCTGTAGCAAAGATAAAAATACTTTTTCATACAAGCGCAAAGATAACAAAATAATTAGATTTGTGGATAATTATAAAAAAATGTACATTTGCCCAAAATTACTATGGTTAAACGAATTGTACGCCTGTTATCCGTCACTGCAATCGTTTTTGTTTCGATGGTGGTGGTGATTTACCTGCTGTTGTGGCTTCCACCCGTACAGCAGAAAATCAAGGATGTGGCGTTGCAGGAAGTGATGAAAATGATGCACAACCGGATGCAAGTCGGAAATCTGGATTTTCGGCCGTTCAACCGGCTGCAACTGAATGAAGTGTATGTGAGCGACTTGCAAAACGATACCTTATTATATGCCGACAAAGTTTCCGCCGGATTTGATTTGATGCAGCTATTTAGCAAACGCCTGTTAATAAAATCCGTCGATTTGGACGATTTTGTGATTAAGGTAAACCGGGAAAAAGCGGATACGACCTTTAATTTTCAGTTTTTGATTGATGCTTTTGCTTCGGAAAGTCCCGACACAACAGCTTCTAAAATGACGATACAAATTCGGAATATTCATTTGAAAGAGGGGCAGTTGCTGTATGATGTACTTTCCGAGCCGGTTATTGAAAACAGTATTTTTGACGCAAATCATATTCATATCGCTCATTTACAGTCGAATTTAGATTTAAATTCGATTGATATTCAGCAATTGAACGCGCAAATTTATTCATTGTCTTTTACGGAAAAAAGCGGATTGACCGTTTCCAATTTACAGGCAAAAGTACGTTCTAAGGGCAACCGAATTGATTTGACCGGTTTTGAATTGAAATTTCCGCATTCCGAACTGTCCGTTCCCGAAGCATGGATAGATTATAGCGGAACTTATGACTTAAAATTCGAGAAAAACCGGATAGATTTAGCCGATTTCAAGATGTTTTCTGCCGATTTAAGCCGCTTGACTGAAGATTTAACTTTTTCGGGAGAACTCAAAGGAAAATTTCCGGAAATTCAACTTTCACAGTTGCAGGCAGATTATGGAGAGCATATTCATTTGAAATTGCTTGCTTCGATGAAGGATATAAATCATTGGGAGAATTCACCGGTAGAACTGCAAATTGAAAATTTTTCGATGGATTTGCACCAGACCAAAGAACTGCACCTTCCGGTCAAAGTCGGCTCTATCGGCTTGAAAGGAACATTAAAAGGAACGGTGGCGGACGCTGCCGTACATTTGATGGCGAAAAGCGACAGAGGTACAATACAGTTGGAAGGGACAGGCGGTTATGAAGCGTCTTCGGGAAATTCGCATTTCGATGCTGCGCTTCATTCCGACAATTTTAATATTTCCGAATTGTTGCAAGACACATTATACGGCTTGTTCGCAGGGCAAATTCAGGCGAAAGGCACAATTAGTTCTGCGGGAATTATCCATGCCGGTGCGACGGCGAATATCAACCGTTTCGATTTCAACGGCTATGCGTACAATCGTATTCAGGCGACCGGCAGTTATCGAGGCGACACTGTTCGGTTGGATTTAACGAGCGACGACCCGAATGTGGTGATTAATTTGCATGCACAGGCAAATATTGGAAAAAAATCGCCTTACGCAAAATTGCAGGCGAATGTGGATTGCATTTACTTGGACGACTTAAATCTTTTGCCCGATTATAAGGACGCTTTCCTAAATATGCAATTGAACGCTGATGTGGCGGGATTTAATCCGGAAAAAATGAATGTGAAAGTAGCCATTGACAGCCTGTCGCTTTATACGAATAAAGGCGCGTTTCATGAGCCGAAAATCCGCTTGAATTATCTGGCAGACGACAGTTGCCTGAAACATTTAGACATTGCCTCCCATATTATCAGTGCCCGCGCAGACGGACGTTTCAGTTATGCCGGCCTGCTCGAAGCCCTGAAAGGCGCGTTTCCTGTGTTGTTTCCCGACAGCAAACCGTATCCGAAGAAACAGGATTTGTTTGCCGAAAACCTGAATTTCCGGGTTGGAATGAACAATGTCAATTCGATTGCGGGTATTTTGGATCTTCCGCACGAAATGCCGGACTCCGCGCTGTTTATCGGGAAATTTCAGAACGACGGACAAACGCTAAATCTTTCGGCGAGTGCCTATACGCTTTTTACAGAGGCAGATACGGTGCAGTTAAGTATTTCACTTTCCAATAAAAACAACAATCTGGCGGTGATTTTCAATGCAGACAACCGCTCGAACAGGTATGATTTTGACGGCAGTATTGATGCGGAAATCGCGTTTATTCCGAAAAAAGGAAGTATGCCGGATATGAACATCACGTTCA
This sequence comes from Bacteroidia bacterium, assembly GCA_025996895.1. Classification (GTDB taxonomy): domain Bacteria; phylum Bacteroidota; class Bacteroidia; order Bacteroidales; family Azobacteroidaceae; genus Azobacteroides. The sequence goes on from BNTW01000013.1 coordinate 24,983, forward strand.
ATCCGACAGTTTTTGTACTGAACGAAACGGATTTTGATTTTATGCCGGCGAGCATGGAAATCCGTGACGGACGCTATACCGTTCATAATCTTTCGTTAAATCATTCGGCCGACGAATACATTAAAGCGGACGGCGTGGTGTCGGCTTCTCGAACGGACAGCCTCACGATTGATATTTCCAAATTTCAGTTGGAAACGCTTTTCGGCGCAATGAAAGCGGAAATTCCGTTGCGGGGATGGGCAAACGGACAAATCGTTACCCGGAATTTATTAGCCCAGCCCTTAATCCTTTCGCGCGGATTTACGATTAACGATATTCTTTTTTCCGGAAATGAAATCGGCAATTTAAATATCAGTAGCGGTTGGAGTAGTGAACGCAACGGTTTGATTTTGCGGGCAACATTGACGCATAAAGACCATCCGCAGTCAGTGGTTTATGGTTACGTTTTGCCTCAAAAAGATTCATTAACCATTACGGCAAATATTCGCGATATTGAGTTGAAATGGTTTCAGGAGTTAATGCATGGAACACTCTACGGTTTGGACGGCGATATGAGTGCCAATTTAAAGATTTCAGGTAAAATATCGGATCCTACCATTACAGGAACGGCCGCTCTCAACCAGGCAAAAATCGGAATTAATCAGTTGAATACGCTGTATTCGATTAATGATTCGGTAGTTATCACGCCGAAAAGTGTTGATTTCAAGCAATTTACTATATACGACCCCCATCAGCATGCTTTAACGGTGAATGGAAAAATTGCCTACCGGTCGTTCGGCAGTTTCAATCCGAATTTATCCATGAATTTAAATGATTTTCTGGTGCTGGACAATGCCCACCAAACCGACAGTCTATTTTATGGTAATATGCGCATCAATGGCTCATTAAACTTAAAAGACAGCGGGAAAAACTGGTTGCTGTCGGGCAATATTCGTAATTCCGACCACGCCAAAATTTGGGTAAATCTGCCGTCTTCCGCAAGTTCTGCGCAACAGTATAACGGAATTACTTATATTAATACGGAAACTGAAAATCCTTTTGCACCGTATGAAAAGCAGGCGTCTTCTGCCGGAGTGGCTATTCCTTTAAAACTCAATCTCTCACTCGCATTAAATCCGGACTTGGAGATAAATGCTATTTTTGATCCCGAAACAGGCGATAAAGCACAAGTTATGGGCAACGGCTTAATCAATTTTCTTTACGATATGAATACGGAAGCCATGAGTCTTACCGGCGACTACACCATAACTTCCGGTCAGGCGACGCTTTCGTTGGTGAATGTTGCCAGAAAGACCTTTACCGTTCAACCGGGCGGAAAATTAATTTTTCGGGGCGATCCGATGGCTACCACGTTCAATATCACCGCTTTATATAATCTGCGTGCCGATTTGGCTTCGCTTGACCCAAGTTTCAATGATGTTTTAATTACTACGAAAGTGCCTGTTACTTGTTCGCTTACCGCTTCCGGAAATATCAATGAAATGGATTTGAAATACAATGTTTTGCTTCCGGGCGAACAAGCGGATATTCAGAAAAAAATAGATGGACTGCTCTATACGGACGATTTGAAAATCAAGGAGATCGCTTATCTGCTGGCTTTCGGCAGTTTTTTGTCGGTTTCAAGTGGGAATAATCAATCTTTGGGCGCGCCGAATTTGGCTAATTCGCTGGCCTCGCTGACCACCGGCGGTTTAAACAAATTGCTGTCGAGTGTGTTAAGTGATAATTGGTCTATTGGTACGGATTTGCGTACAAGCGATGCCAATTTCAATACGATTGATATGGGCGTGAATGTAAATACGAGCCTGTTCCAAAATCGCTTAATGCTCACCGGTACAGTCGGTTACAATAATGATCCTAACCGGATAAACAACTTCACCGGCGACTTCAACGTAGAATATAAATTAAATCCTGCGGGAAATATTCTGCTGAAATTTTACAACGTAACGAACAATCAATATTACGAACAGGCAAAAACCACTCAAGGGGTAGGGGTGGTGTATAAAAAAGAAGCGCGGACGTTCAAACAATTATTTGAAAATCTGAAAAGGAAACTGAAAAAGAAATGAGTCGAATACATTTATTATATGGATTTATGAGCTGTTTGCTGTTGTTATCGGCTTGCAATACAACAAAATATATTCCCGAAGGAAAATATCTGTTGGAGAAAGTTGACTTGGAAATGGACGACAAAGGTGCAGATCCAGCCGCCTTGCTTCCTTACATCCAACAAAAAGCAAATGCTTCTAAATGGGGAATTTACGTTTATAATCTGGTCGATAACGATTCCAATTTCATTAAAAAATTTATTCGTAAAACCGGTGAGCCTCCGGTTATTTTTAATCCCGAAAAGGTCAATCTTTCGGTACATGAATTGGGTAACGAAATGAAAAATCTCGGTTATCTGAATACGCAGGTATCGGTGCAGGTGGATACGACGGAGAAAAAAGCGCAGGTAGTTTATCGCATTCACAACGGCGAACCCTACCGCATCCGAAATTATACGATTGATATTCAGCAAGTTGCGCAACGAAATAATCGGTTGGGTAATCGTCGCACTCCGAATATAAGAAATCGTCCGAATGTATCGCGTCCCGACAGTAATTTTTTCCGAAATCGGGGTTTAATTCGTACAGGTACGATTTTCGACATGAATACGCTGGAAAAAGAACGGCAACGCATGAGTACGCAACTGCGCAATCAAGGCTATTACCTGCTGACGGAAAATAACCTGCATTATTTTGCCGACACGACACTTCGTTCCAATCAGGTCGATTTATCACTCGCGTTGCTCGATACGGCACAAATGATACCTTACACCATTCGGCGCGTGAATGTGTATAGCGGGTACGACTTGGTTGAAGCTGAAAATTATCAAGTAGTGGATTCGGCCGAGCAAAACGGTATTCATATTTATTATGATAAACTGCGGTTTTTGCGGCCGCGTGTGATTGCCGAAAAAATTCGTGTGCGTCCCGGCGGCGTATTTCGAGAACGAGCAGGAGAGAGTACGTTCAGTGCGTTTCAAGCCTTAAATTGCATGGGACGGGTAGATGTGCAATATGTCGACAGCAATTATTCGGATTCAACCTTGCTCGATTGTAACATTTATCTTACACCCGGAACCAACCACTCGTTGCAGGCCGGTTTGGAAGGCACAAACAAAGCCGGCGATATAGGCCTTGCGTTGGATGTTACCTACGGCAATTTGAATATTTTCAACGGCTCAGAGATTTTTAATGTACATCTGCGGGGAGCTTACGAGTTTGTCGGCGGACTTTTCGGCGACAATTCCGGATATAACTATACGAATCATAATTATTATGAATTGGAAATCGAGCCGTCTTTGACTTTTCCCAAATTGCATTTGCCTTTTTTCGGCTCACAGATTTCGGAACGTTACAATACACAAACGCGATATAGTCTGGGTTTCGACATTCAACGTCGTCCCGAATATGTCCGCAACTTCTTCAATTTCAGTTGGAAATTGAAATGGTCGAGCCAGCGAAGTATGGTTTCGCACACGTTGAGTTTGCTGGACATTAATTATGTATATATGCCTTGGATGTCAAGCGAATTTATCGATTATTTGTTAGATGATGTTAATGAGTTGACCCGGATGAGTTATAACGATAATTTTACGGCCGGGATGAATTACAATTTGATTTACAGCAATGCCAATGCCGGACGGATACGGCAGAATTTATATACTGTTCGTTTCAACGCGGAAACTTCCGGGAATGCGTTATACCTTATCAGTAAAGCCACTCATGTGAAAAAAAATGAAGTCGGGCAATATCAGTTTTTCAATAATCCGTTTGGGCAATACGTGAAGGGAGACATCGATTTTGCCCAAATGTTCCGGTTAGACGCCAATAGCGGATTAGCGTTTCGTGTAGGCATCGGTGTCGGTTATCCCTATTTGAATGGCGTTATTCTTCCGTTTGAAAAACGTTATTACGGCGGTGGCCCAAATAACGTAAGAGGTTGGAGTACAAGGTATTTGGGGCCGGGTAATTACAATCAGGACGACGACAATCCTGCCATACATAACGGTGATATTAGTTTGATTTTAAGTGCTGAATACCGCCTCAAAGTGTTGCCTTGGTTAGAGCCTGCTTTGTTTGTCGATGCCGGCAATATCTGGACGATTAAAGATTATTCCTATCAGCCCGGCGGTTTGTTTCAATGGAACAAATTTTACAAGGAAATCGCCGTCGGCACCGGTTTCGGCTTCCGGTTCGATTTAAGTTTCCTTATTCTGCGCCTTGACGCCGGCATACGCATCTTTGACCCTGCGCTGGAAGAAGGCCATCGTTTTGCTTTCCTCAAAGGCAGATTTCTGAAAAATTCGGCAGTGTATATCGCAATTGGGTATCCGTTCTGAAAACTAAAAAGTATAGCGGACACCGACAGATAACTTACCGAACATTACCCAATAATGCGGAAAGAAATAAGTATGAATAAGGTCGATCTGCGACTCTCTGTTTCCAAAAGACAAATCTTCCGTTATTATGTCTAAATTCGCCGTCAATGCGGTTTTAGGATTTAAATACGTCAGTACACCAACAGACAGAGTTGGAAGTAAATAGGGTGCTATTTCGGTATATTTCATACTTTCTGTTGGAGTCGAAGCAGCTATAGATTGTATCAAATAAGTATATCCATAAGCAAAAGTGGGACGAAATTTTCCTTTCGGATACATATAAGCAGCCTGAATACGCAACATAATCGTTGATGCTGAGGCACTGATATTATTTATACGTTCAGATTCATGCATATAATCTACTCCTGTCTTAATATACCAATTTTCATTGACACGCGGTAACCAAAAATCCAAATTAACTCCGGCAAAAGCCTGTCCGTTTCCCCAACCTATTTTTTCAAGGTCAGATTTGTTTCTTAAAAGATTGCAATATCCGGCTGTTAGCTCTCCCTGTAACTTAAATAATGGCACTTGTCTTTCAAATATTGTGCATATTTCTCCTTCTTCGCATACGGCGTTGTGATAATCTTTAGCTAATTTCATTAAGTTTTGATGTTCCGGTTTCCGGATTTTTGTAATTTCATTTTTTAATTGCGGTGCGTCGGAAGTTTCAACAAACAAAATACCCACGTGTTTCTTGGATTCAATTTTATATTTTTTTTCAATTCCCAATCCGCCGGCATCTTTTTTACTCACAAGTTCTTCTTTATAAGTAAGTTCAATCATTTTATCATCTTCTTTTTCAATATAATAATGATCACCGTTTTCGTCCCTGAGATAATAAATATTCATTCTGCCTTTGACCAGAAATTCAAAAAAATGACATTGTCCGTCAAATTCACGGCTCACATAATATTTACTGTCGATAAAACGGTAGGCTTGAATTTCATTCGGCGGAAATTCCTTTTTTGCGTTATCGGGAAATTCAAAACGGCAGATACGTCCCATCGTATAATCGTCGCGATAATCAATTTGTCCGAAAAGCGTATCACCCGCCAACGTAATCACATAGCCCGGTCGATAATCGGTTTGGGCTTGAACATAACACACACTCAAAAAAACAACTAAAATAACAATTACTTTTTTCATATTCTAAAAATTAAAGTTTATGCTGCAACAAAGATTATTATTTTTTATATAATCCCATTTTCTTTTTCGCAAATATATAGCTACAGGGCAGTTCACCCGATAATTTCATAACAATCGAATTGTTTTTTATGTAATATGCTTGCGGAAAAGAATTTGTTAAATGGAATAATGTTTCTGCGGGATAATTTTTAATAAGAAAATCAGGATTAAAGATTTCTCTAAATCTTTTTTCTGCTACAGAATCGTCCGAAGCCAGACCTATAACTTTATCCACTACACCTGAAGATTCATATTGCTTCAGATTTTCAATGGAATTTAAGCAGTGAGGGCAAGAATAAGTGAACGCAAACACTAAATAAGTGAAATCGTTAGACGTTGTGATAAATTCTTTTAATACAGAGTTTTCTATCGCTATTGCTTTAAATTTCTCATTTCTACCTATATTGCGGTAAGTATAGCCAGACATGAAAGCAGTCAAGCACATCAATAACAAAATCGTTCCGATAATCCATTCATTAACAATCGGCTTATTCTCGCTTTCCCTCCAAACATAGACCAACATACCTGTCAATAGTGCATTGCGTATAAATGTAAAAACAGGGTAAGTATTTAAGGCCGTGATTTTTCCGAAACACCCGCAATCCTCTATCCCTTTGAAAATGAGTCCATACGAATAAATTGATGTAAATAAAATTACCACGAAAGTACTTGCGAAAGCCGTATTTTTTAATCGTATGTGAAAAATAAGCAACAATCCCAAGAAAACTTCCGTCAAGATAATAAGCGGAGATAAAATACGTAGATTTTCAAATCCATAAGAGGCAATGGTATCTGAAAAAACGGAAATATCCAATGATTTTGCTATTCCGGAAATCAAAAAAATAACTCCAGAAATCGAACTAATAATTTCTACTCGTTTATTCATTAATAACAAGTCCAGTCATATTTATCTGGTTGTGTTTGCAGCTTATTCATCAATTCCGCACAATTGGCAGCACCCATACTGGCAGGATCTATTACGGCCGATCCTCCATTGCCGTTTATACAAGTACAGCCTACGTCTGCTCCCTCCGTACAAGAAAATAAAAACGCTACAAAACCACATACAGCAATCGCACCAACTATAATAATTTGTTTTTTCATAAGATATATATTTATTTGTTTGCAAATATAATCATTTTTTATATAATATGATATTTTTTGTGTGTTTTCTTCAAAAATATAATGATTAGTTAGAAAATTTTAAATCTACTTTCCGTTTTTCCAATTCTTTGATAAAAGACAAAGAATCCAAAGGACCAGCTAAACCTGATTTAACTATCTCATAAAAACCATCTTCGTCCGGTATCCTTTCAAAAGTATTTGAATCATTTAGATTTATTGGAATACTTTTATCAATAATCCAATAATTGATAGTGACACTATCGGGCTTTGAAGGTCTTGCATAATAATAATAATTGCCGTCATCAGATAGCATAAGCTCCATAGGATAATTGTATTTTTTTGATTTTGCAATTATCCATCTTTTATCAAAATCATATTCCAAAATACTTTCCCGTATAACATTATATGTTTTTTTATGTATACGATATTCGATCTCATTGTTATTCCTGCTAACTATAACGAGTTCATAATTATTTCCAAATTTTTTAATAGTGTACCAATCGTCTATTGAAATAAAAAAGATGATAAATACTATAATTATTGGCATAATAATAATAAACATAACAACAAAAATTATTGTTTTTGTTACTTTTTTCATATACTATTATTTTCTTAATTTTCCGACACCATAGTAAAAAACTTTGAAACCGTGAGAATCATTTAAACCTGCACGCTTTCTTTCTGCTCTAATAAAATTATCGCGTACTCCACCACCACCCCTATTCCAATCATAATCTGTTGCACTATTATTTACAATACTGACAGTTTTATTTTCTCGATTTTCCAGCTTCATTGTTATCCTTCCTAAAGCATAAACAGTTGCCCGAAGCGTAGGGTTATCAGAAGATTCTACCGTATTAGCGATGTTAAATAAATTTATAGGAGTTTCAACTCCTGTTTCAGTGAAATTAGCTGTAGAAATATTGCCAAAATCAAGTTTAGAAACATCAATATAAAGTGTATTGTCGGCAGATGGATTATCTTTTGCTCCAGGGTGTGCTTTCGCCCATTCGATTCCCTCACTGATTGTAACAAATCCATCATAATCCGGACGATTAGATAAATTTCCATAATGGTCACTTAATTTTGTTCGAGCATCCTCATCATTCAACACTGTATAATAGCCTACAGCATCATTGTGCATCATTCCCTGTGTAAAATAATCTGAACTCATAACAATTGGATTACCTCTCAATCCTTCATTATCTGTTCCAAGAAAAGTTCCGTCAGGAGCATAAATTGGGGCTAATCCTGTGGGATCTATCTTGTTCACTGGGTTGTTCAAACAGTACGTATATGGAGAAATCCAATAGAATTTTTCTGCCAACGGATCCTGTGTCGGGAACACCGGTGGATTTAGCAATAAATGTCTTGCTTCAAAGTCGTACCAATTCAGTCCGTTCATCTCGTCGAGCTCCTTGTCGCCAAACTTGAAGGGCTGGGCTTCAGGATAATAGTCGCCTGTGGGATAAGCCATTCCAAACGGATAATAGTTGGTTTCCTGTCCAAGTAGCCAGCTGCTACCTGAGGAGGAATAAACAGTTGCACGGTTGTTGCCCAAATGGTCTTTTATATAAAAATAATGATTATATGTTCCGTTCGAGTTTTTGGTCAGATAACCTTCTTCCGTTCGCACCATTTTCAAAGCATTGTCTTCGTAAATAATGCTTCCTCCGGCACAGTAATCCGTTGTCAGCCAACTCAACACATTGCTGGAATTGACAGTGTAATCGGCATTACCCATCGCCACCGTCAATTGGTTGCGAACGGTAATGTGCTTGGTCTGCCGTTTTTGTCCCTTTGCGTCGTATCCGTATAAAGTCATGTGCCCTTGCCTGAATGTGATTTTATCCGGCAAATTTAAGCAATTATACGAAATATTCGCAATTCCGCCGTTGAAATCATACTTCATCGCACCGTTTTTGTTATAGGAATATTCCAATATTACACTTCCGGCCGGTTTTACAAAGCCATAAATCGAACTGGTCGCTGCTTCGGTAATCTTCTTCAATTGATTTCCTGTATATTCCAGTGTCAGACTGTCAATAACCGTTTTGGGCGTATAGGAAGAAGAATACCGCCGCAATGCCGTAATATTACCCATTTTATCATAAACCAATCCTTCGTCCATCAATCCGTCGGGAGAGAAAGAAGCTCTTGTCATGCGGTTCAGACCATCGTAGGTGAAGTTATAACCCCGTGTCGAACTGTTGTAATACGAATTCCAAGTGAGAGCCGATATATTTCCGTTGTACAGGCCATTTTCATTATAAGACAGGTATTCCTTAAAAGCCGGCGCGACAATGCTTTTCAACCAGTTGCGGATATTGTATTTATAGTCAATCGCTTGCAAACTTCCCAGCAGTTTCTTTTTTGACAGCCGTCCCAATTCGTCGTAAGTAAATTCGGAAAAAGTGACTTCCTGATTATTATCGACCTGATACTTGGTGAGTGTTTTGCGTCCGGCATGATCATAAAAATAACGGTAAATCTGCGAAACCGATCCGTTCGAGGAAGAATGAACAATCTGCCTGCGTGTGGGCTGTCCGGTAAAATTGTAATTGACATACTCTTTCTCGTATCCGCTCAAATGATTATCGGTAACGGACTGAATCAGCCGGCCTTTACTGTCATAATAGAAGGCAGAGCCAAGATAAATATAGTCGTCGAATTTCAGGGTCAAACTGCCGGTTAATAAGCCTTTGGCACTTATCAGGTCGCTGTCACCACCATAGCGGGTAGCATTAAATCCCGAAGGAACTGCATAATTATAGGCCGTACCGAAATCCGACAGGTTTTTAAACCGGTAGTTGTCGTAATAATATACGTTCAATATATCTCCGCTTTGCGGTAAGGAAAAGCCGGAAACTGTATAACCGAAATAATTATTATTTGTCCCGGCAAAAGAGGCTGCAACCAATGAGGAAAGGGCAGGGGGGGTACTAACAGTGCAATAGCCTTCCAATACTACTCGCCCAAGAGTGTCGGGAATGGAATAGAACCATTGCCCTTTCTGACGCATTTCGCCGTCCTGGGTAAAAATCAGCCGGTCGGCCTTATCATAGCGGTAACAGATACTGTCCGCACCGGGCAGGCGTTTGGTAATGCAACGGCTTCGTTCGTCGTAGCGGTAATAATAAGCATATTGAATGATTGCATTTTCACTTAACGCATAAGTCTTCACCGTTTTCATTGCGTCTGCAGCTGCCGGAGGCAGGACAAAGCACAGGCGGTTGAAATCGTCATAGACAAAATAGGTGTCATGTTTGTTGCTGCCGTCCATTTGCCGTTGCAAAACCACCCGGTCAAGCTTGTCCTTAAACTCATAAGCTATCTTTCCGTCTTCGTCAGTGATTTTTGTAACAAACAAGCTGCCGGCGTCGTAATTCTTTTCTTTCTTTACCGAGTTTCCGGTTAGGGTATAAAGCGCGCAGGAATCGCCGGCCGTGTTGGCCAGATATTCCGTTTTGACAGCTTTCAGATTGGTATGCCACGCATTTCCCGGCCCATACTGCTGAGTGATACGATTCAAAGGAGAAGATTCATATACCGATTTGGAATAAGGCTTTGAGTCGGCTGCCACATTGTAATTAGTGTTGCTATATGTGTCCGATGAACGGCTTTTAAAAGTGGCAGCAACCAGATAAGATCCAGGATTACCCGAATTGATGACCGGTAACCAGAGAGTAGAATCCCTCCCACAAGCATCATACTCTTGCCAAGTAATCAAATCTTTACGGCTCGGTGTAACACCTATCTGTACTTGCTGAAACGGACGGCCTAACCCATCATAATATTCTACAACATCATTATAATAGCTTCCATCGGCAGAAGCATAGGTACGTGTCTTAATCCAGTTTTGGAAAGCACTCGTATTGCTTGCAGCAACAGAAGGAGAAATCCCCTGTATCGTTGTAGTAATATTCCCATTCGCACTGCCTTTTCCTTCCGAAATCACGTAATACGAACCGGCAGTTAATGATTTCCGCATATAAGCATGATTGGAATTATTGCATTGTCCGTCACCGGTATAATTATCATCGGAAGCGATTAAGCTTCCGGACGAATTAAGTAGAGATAGATAAGTATCAGCTACCTCCGACCCACAATGCGAAATGACGACTTCCATGTTTTTATTAACAGTAAATTTATACCGCACATCGTTTGCCGCCTGACCGGAATAAAAATTGGCCGTATTCGTTGTATTTTGGGTATTAGTATAGATAAAGCCGTCGTTAAAAGTACCGGCATCTGTAAATGGCTGATTATTCCCTGAGTAATTTAATTTAATCGTTCCGTTAGGTACACATTCCGAAACAACGTAATAGGTTCCGGCCGGCAGAATCTTTTTCAAAAGCGCGTGCTGCGTACCTGAAATGTATGCACTTCCGCCATAATTAGAGTTGGTGGCTATCAGCGTACTTGCTGAATTGAACAGATAGAGGTACGATGTTACTCCCGATTGCGACCCTGAATGTGAAAGTGTTACCTCCATCGGACTGCTCAAAGTAAACCGGTGAATGGTATCGTTATTATTCAATCCGGCATAATAGTTCGTTGCCGAAGCCGCAGACAGGTTGCAAGATCCTGAAACAGCTGAGGTAGAAAGCGTTCCCAAATTATAATAGGGCAGACTGCTGACTAACGGTATTGTTCCGGTAACGCTGGTAGTAATACTTCCATTTGCGGAATAGCCTTCGGATACAACATAATACGTTCCGTTTGTTAGAAGCCGTTTTAAATATGAATTCATTGTTTGACTGCAAGCTCCCGTACCGGAATAGTCGTCATTATAGGCAATCCGATTGCCCAAAGCGTCCAGCAGATGCAGATAGGTATCCGACAAACTCGACCCGCAGTGAGAAATCACCACTTCCATCGGTTTAGACAGCGTGAATTTGTAAAACACATCATTGGTAGATTTTCCACCCATGCTTGTGGTGAACTTGTCGGTGTAACTTGTCGTATTCAACGTATTGGTATAAGTAAATGCTGCTGTTTTTGTACCGATATTTACGGCCGTCTCGCGTGTGTCCTGTGCCTGAAGCGTATAAAGACACAAACAGAATAAACTAAATAATATATATCTTTTCATGATGTTTATATTTGTAATTCGTAATTTGTAATTGAATTATCGCTTTAAGATGATTTCGCTGATCAGTTTTTCGTCCAACCAAATATCAAGAATGTAGTTGCCCACTGGCAGTGTCCAGGTATCCACCCCAAAAGCATGCGTGCCTTCGGCAAAAAAGCCCAAATCTTTGTTCGACACGATTAGTCCCATCGGGTTGCGCAGCTGTACATGAACGTTGTTCGCATTTTTGGGCAGATATATTTCTACGCTCAAATCGCTGTTCTTCACCGGATTGGGGAAAATGTTCCAGGTCAGGCCTGCCCACGGATCAACAATGGTATCCGTGATTGCTTCTTCTTCCATTGCTTCCAGCACAGCCGAATTTGCCTCGTCCTCACTCAAAAAGTATTGTTCCTGCGGCGGATAGAAGAATGCCGTTGCCAGAAACTCGTGGTCAAGACTGTCGCGGTGCTGTTCCCAGCTGCGTACGGTTTCAAACACCGGATATCGGTAGCCTTTTTCATACCAGCGGAAAGTTTCCACCACAAACAACACCGAATCAGTTGCCAGTCGGAAATCGATGCTGTCGGCCGGGAGCTGAATAGCTGCCGTATCCTTGTAGTAGTATTCTTCCCCAATCGGGCGGCTTTCTTCGGCAATAACTTTCAACGTCCGCGTCCGCAAAACCTGTTTCAACGTGTCTTTGCTGGGCAGAATCATCATGCCGTAGGAATCGGCCGCAGTAGCAATTGTACCCATCTCGTCCAGTTCCAGCCGGTTGCCGTATTTGCCGTGACCGTAGAAATAACTGCCGGCTGTATCGCCATAATTGACCGGAAAATGCAGCAGCAGTTCCGGCTGCCTGTTTTTCAACTGCGTGGTTTGATTTTCAAAGCCCAAAAGCAAAAGTGAATCATTCCTCAGACTGTAATGATACAGCGTCAGATGTTCCATGCCGGTAATACCTTCCTGTTCGCCGGCAAAATAGCGCAGTTCGTATTCGTCATTGACGACATTCAGCTGGCTGAAATCCCACAGAACGGAAGCACCTGTCCGGCCGGGGTCTTTGTATTCTACCTGCTGTTTATACAAAATATCGCCGGCACGAAACATGTTCAACTCGCTTCGCAAGACAGGCTGGGCGGAAAGCAGCGAAGGAATACCGGCCAGCAATAAAACTGTTATATAAAAATATGTTTTCATAACTTTTTAATATTGAATTTCATTATAATGATATTGATAATTCTCTAATGTACTATTGTTCTCGTCTTTTATCGTTTTCAGACGACCATACGGATCGTACTCATACGTGGTTTTTATACCACGGGGATCGGTCACGGTTTGCAATCCAACTAAAGGCTTGTAGGTATAGACGGTTATTTGAGCAGAAGGCAACTTGGTGCGAAGATTATTGATATTATTCCAATCAGATGTAATTGGTTCGTCTTTATCTGCTAATGTTTCCACTTGGCTGTCATTTGTATAACTCAATGCTGTTCTTACCTGCTCGTAGGTAGCATTTTCTATCTTGGCTATTGGGTACTGATGTTTATAACCCCATAGATAAGTAGTTGCTACATTACTTCCTGCTTGTTTCGATTCTCGAATATTACCGTGATTATCATATTTATAATAGACTTCAGACTGCATATAAGCACCATCTATATATTTTTGTCTTTGGAGCAGATAAAAATTAGTTTCGTTTATAATCATATTGTTGTTAGCTGCTATTGAAGCGTAATATGATCCTTTCGGCAAAATAATTGAATCGTGGCGCGTATATAAATAATATGAACCATAGTTTTGCCACTGCGAAACCCAGGTATATCTTTCATTTGTGTTATTGAGGTTTGTAATACTAAATGAATAAGGGCTAGGAACAATATTAGGGTCGTTTGATGGAATGTTATGTTCTGCGCGGAGAGATATTATTACTTTTGATTGTTTTTCTTGAACATCAAAAGGTATTGAACCGCTTTGAGTTCCGGAAAATGGAACAGAAAAAGATGTTTCTCCCAATGGAAACAATTGCTCAATTGAAGCTGTATTGTTTTTCTTAAATGTATTTACCTCTGCCGGTCTAATAATTTTTGAATTAGTTCCAAATACACCATATTTTCGATATTCGGCATCAATCACCCTCGTAGTATCCGGAGTAGAGAGATATACAATTTTATTGACATAAGAAGAAAATATTCGTCTATCTGCCATCTTTTTGTCAGCAGTATCAAAATTATCGGCAACCTCAAAAGGATAGTCATATCTTGTTACCAATTTTTTGCCATCATTGCGTGTAAAACTTGTTTCCGATAAAAGATTTTTGGAATTATAGACATTATTGGTTGTCAATGTTACCGGATTGGATCCATTCGAATCATATCTTATCGTAGTTTCCTGTATCATTTTAGGAATAAAGGTGTATATTTTATTGCAGGTAAGCCTCATTAAGAATCCATAATAATAGCTTTCTCCAAGTGTGTGTATCGTTTTTACATAATTATTATATTCATAACTGTATTGGTAACTGGTACTGTCCAGCCTAACATTGCCAGCATTCCGATGTACTAATGCTTTCAATAAACCTCGTCCCAATTCTCGGGAAGTGAAAGATTCTACAAATGCCGTAGTGTTAGATATATTGGTTATACCAGCGGTAAAAGGCTCGTCCAAGTGATCTTCATGATTGGTATAATAATAAATCGAACTGCTTCCATCGGAGAGTTTTTCCACTACACGGGAATAAGTAATATGTGAGCCGTTTGTATTTCCTAACGGATTCAAAAAATTCTCAGATCCTTTTGTTACGATAATAACATATTCGGGATATTCCTGTACTAAGGTATAATCCATTCCAAACCACGAAAAAGCGATCAATCCGAGAAAGTATTGTTTGAGAATTGTTTCATAGATGGGTTTTCCAGACAGTATTCCACTGGAAGATCCATTTGTATTAACATAAGCATATTCTTTTACTATCTGACCTTCGGAATTTGCCGCATTCGGACGGGAAATAATTCTATGTACTCTTAATCCGCCAGCAATACCGGATTCTGCTATTAGAGAAAACGGATTAGCCAAATCCGTATATTGTGTTGCTACTTGTGAATAGGTGTGTGCTTCATATTCAAAAAGGGTGGAGCCTCCGGTAGGATAAATAATTTCTTCCAGCGTTTCGGCTTTCATTTTAGTTGTGTCCGGCGTTCTTCGTGTAATCATATTACTAAAAGATATTGATTCGTATGATTTCCCATTATAAAATCCCCAGTGATCCGTCTGTTTTGAATTGTAATCAGGAAGATACCGTGAATTGTATTTAAATTGATAGGTATCCAAATCCGTACTTAACTTATTTAATCGTAAGCGTCTATCTGTATTATCGGCATAAGTGAAATAGAAATTTTTTCGGTTTTCAGATCCATACGAAATCACAATCTGGTCTAATCGCAGTTTGTAGTTCCCATAGTCTTTGCGAAGATACCTTCGGGCTTGATCTGACAATATGTTATTGTCAACCTGATTGCCGAAATTAGCCGTAGTATTATAATCGTATTCCAGTTCGTCGGAGGGAGAAGTTATAAATTCAATACTTTCTCCGGAAGATGCGGTTATTTTACTCAAATAAGATGAATGTTGAAGTGTCAAATGATCTTCATTTTCTGCCCCTGTACAATATGCATTATTGCTTTCATTGACATAGGTACTCATAGCGCAATTTCTATTGCGAAAAACCGTATTAATACAGTAATCACCTTCCTTTTTGTATTCAAAGGTTATTCTATCGCCATTGGGAGTGGTAATTGAAGATAAATACCAAGTAACAGCTGTAGTTATAGTCTTGTAATTATTGGAAACTCCTGGAACTGATGTTGTTACAAAATCAATATTATTCGTATTTCCTCCAAATTCATAAATAATTCCATTTTGATCCGTGATTGTAAATTTTGAAAAATAAGTCTGAAGGAGTAATTTTCGGTCATTAAAACTAAAATCGTTCACTATTTTCTCATTATTAAACACCGTCAGTAATTCCAGATGATCTTTATTTTTTATTTCACCTGAAATATCTAAATCTAAAGGTTGTTTGGCCTTAACCTTATATTGTTGCGTTCGCGAATCGGGCTGATAATAATAAAAACTACCACTCATACCTGCACAGTTGAATATAAATTCGTCCGGTTCCAAATCGATCTTTACTGTATCAATTCTCGAGGCTATTGCTGCATATTTTACTAAAAAAGAATTTTCTGCCCAATTGGAAGCCGGACCCAATTCACCTGCATAGTAGTAATATCCTATATTTTTCGTATAGCGAATGCCTCCGTTTTCCCGAGCATAATCATAATTACTCATTTCATCTCTATACCCGTTAATAATTCGCGTTATTGATCCACCTGCTTCCAGCGACCAGCCCAAGCCTGTCCAGCCGGGAGAAGATTCGGGTTTAACACTTCCTACATGATACCGAAGATTGATTGGAAGTTGGATTTCCTGCATTTGAATCGTGTGAATGGGAATACTAATATCCGGAACACCGGTAAAATGACTGACCGGAATTTGTCCATACAAGCCTAAGTTCGCCGCATTAGGGCTGGGGTAGTCTTCCGGCGTTTTCCATTGACCAAAAACTTGCGCACTGATACAAAGTGCATAAAATAAAAATGTGATTTTTTTCATGATGTTTTTAAATTAAATAAAACATTAGTTTGGTACTCGGCACAAAAGTAGAAAGCAAAAACAAGAAAGTAGGTTATTTAAATGTTATCTTATTGTTATTTTATTGTTAAGTAAGTGTTCATAATTAGTTCACACAAAATATTTAGTTTTTTTTTCCGTTCTATTATCGTAAATATGATTATCAATGGGAAAAATAAAGAAACTGGAATTAACAGCTGCCCAACGCGGGCAACTCGAGAGTGGCTTTCGCAATGGAGCGAGCCACTCTTTTCTACACTACCAACAGGGCGTTGGCTACGGTGGGAAAAGATCTGTTTATTAAATACGCGCATATTGTCGCTTAATTTTGATTACTTACTTATAATTATTTTTTATATAATTCCATTTTCTTCGCAAATAAGTTTTTTACCACCAAACTTGCTGTTCGTTTTCATAAGTAAAAATACGCTCATCGCGTCCGCGTGAGTGGTTGCGTATCCAAAAAAGTGCATTAGTTGGTACATTTTCATAAATGAGTTTCACGTTATCCACTTTGCGTTTGCCGAGTGAAATCCATTGATGCTTATCCCAATAAAGCAATTCGTGTAAGTCACCCGGCGTTATATCGTTGCCATCGCCACGCGGAATATAGGAAATGCTGCTAATATTTATTGGCTTGCCAAAATCCATTCCCACCCACGAACCATTGGGCTGAGGCGAGTCAAAAAGCGTAAGCGGATCACCGTCAAAGGCCACTTCTTTCCGATTGATGTCTTTTGAGCCTTCCGTACCAATAATTTCCCCACGTATGGGTTGTCCATCATGGTAAAAATAAATTTCTGCTACATTGCCGAACTGCCAGTAGGGCGAACAATAACGCCAATAGCGGTATTTACCTTTGACAGTATCCATCGGTACTTCGGCAGATTGTACGGTAAAAATCGGAATGGTAAAAATCGTTAGTGAGTCACTGAAATCGGCTTTGTTGGCTGCCTGAAATTTTCCGTACTGCATTCGTTCGCCAACATCATAAGTGTGACTGCCTACAAAATATTTTCGACGCACGATAATGGTTTGCAGATTGTTGTGGTCGGCTTGACAGTGTTTTATTTCACCTTTGACGGTAATATAAAAAGGTGCAGCGAATGGCTCTACTCCTCGCTCGCCAAACAAAACAGGCATATACATGCAATTTTTGCCCATTTTTTTGAAAATAACTTTGTTGCCGTTGATTTTTCCGAAATGAACAGGTATCCAATCTACATTATTAAACACTGCTAAGTAAGCGTACTTAGATTTTTCCCGAAATTCTTTTGGTATTTCCAAAACAACATCAGTTGTTTGCATATATTCGTCAGTTATATCTTTGAAAAACGGATTTTTATAAACAGATGGTATATATTTTTCTGCTCTCTGCAATTCTAAAATTTCTCTGTTAATAGCATAGGTATGGCGAAAAACTTTCGCCATTTTTTCATCGGGAATATGCACTTCGCCTGGATTGCTTGACCCTGCAGAAAATATCATATTTTTACCGCGATTGTTCAACACCACATTCCAAGCGTGTGCCTGCGGCTGAAAAGCCCATTGGGGTGTAAAATCTTTAACAACAGGAATGCCCTTACTGCGCATCACTGCCATTGCTAACAATGCATAGTCGCCACACGAGCCGAAAGGCAGTTTTGCCAACGAACTAACCCGCATAACAGGCATTGCGTGTATGCCTCCAAAAGGCAGATATTGGCGATTGAGTTTGATAATTTCCTTACTGACCGTCGTAGCGGCACGGTAAGCAGAATTTTTGTATAAATCACAATAATGCAAGCGGTCAATTTCACCTGTAAGCATTTCTTTTCCGTATTCACGCCAATTGTCCAAGGGTTGCAATTCCGCACCTTTATAAGGTAATATATATTCACAAAAATCGTCAAATGATATGTGTGTTGCCCACTCGCCATTTTGCCAAACATCAAAAGCACGGTCAATATTGTCTATCAAATAATCGGCTGTAATAATTTGAATATCAGGAATTGTTTCCAATTTTTCGAGTATTTCGTATTTTCTCGAGATGCGCTCCATTGTGTTGCGGTTGGTTTCATTGTCGAAATCTGCGCTAACTGCCGTATCTATTTCATTATAATATAGATCCAAGTGTTCCGGAAATTTATAAGAATAATGTTCCGGCAGGTTTTCAATCAGAAAAATAGTTGACCGATATTTCAGACTGTCATTCTGGTTGGACGAATAATGTCGCAATACTTTTTCTAATTCGGAACGGTTGTTGCCTGCAAGCCTCAATGCTTGTTCCAAATAATCGGGGGACTTCCCTTGACAGGAAAAGAGAAGTAAGAAAAAGCAAATGTATTTTGATGTTTTCATTTAGAATAAATATTTTCTCATTTGTGCTTTCACTTTGAGTGTATAAACGCTCTCTATTTTTACAGGTGTAACTAAAATATCTTGTGCTTTTTCAAGTGCGGCAGGTGTGTTTTTTGTTTCCACATACAACTGCCAAAGCAAGTATTTAGGGCGTAGGCGAGTAGGTATCATATTGGCAGCAGTACGCAATGTCGTTTCGGCTTGTTCGTAATTTTTATTTGCCCAAAAATATTCGGCAAGCAAACAATAATTCTCACACGAAGGCAGAATTTTTTTTATTCGCTCGGAATGTTCGGAGTTTGGTTGTTCCATGAGCCAGTCCATATAATAATAGTGATAAGTGTGATTGTATTGCATTTTTTCGTACGACTGTTCAAAAAGAATCATATTGTTATTTTTGTAAGAGTTGGATAATTGATTGATGAGAATAAGATCTTTTGCAACAAAAAAAACAACAAAAAGGCAAAGGATGATAATAACCATTTTATTTCTTACGGAATTATGGGTTAAGTCACTACTATCAACAAGTCCGCCCAAGCAAACCGAAAAAAGCAGCAACAATGGGAAAATCTCCGCCGGATATGAAAACATTGAAAAAACGGCCAATGCAGTCAAAGCTACTTTGAAAATCCGATTGTCTTTCACCCTAAAAGCAAAATAGAAAATTGCCAAAAACAATAATAAACCTATAATACCTTGCTGTATGGTTACATTGAGTAACTCATTAAACGGATATACTACATTATCTGCCACAGAAATAAAGACCGAAGTTGGATTTTCGGAAAAATATTTTGCCTGATAAAGCATATATTTTTCTGAAAAAGCCCCAATGCCGTGTCCGAAAAACGGTTTGTCGGCAATCATTTCCGTCGAAACGCGCCATACCAGCAATCGACCATTGGCAGAGGCAGGACGGTAAAAATAAAGTGCAATACTCATAGACAAAATTAATCCTGCCATTATACTGAAAAACAGTCTTTTATATTTTTTGATTGTCGGTATAAAAAACAGAGTTATTCCTACAGCTAACGCCAAAAATCCCGCACGAGAATCGGCAAGATATAATCCACCGATTTGTATAATTAAACTTACCGTCAATAAATCAATCAGTAACTTATTTTTACCTTTTATATTACTGATTAACAAGCAAATAGAAACAACGCTGCATACTGCCAAATATCCGCCTAACTGTCTCGGATTGCCAAACGATCCGCTTATGTCAAACATCACATGGTTACTGGCCAAAATACTTGACTTTTGGAAAAATGCAATAAGCGATTGCACAACACCCGAAATAACAAATCCGTACAACAATATTATTTTGTGTGCCAGATTTTTAACCCACATTGCAGCTATGCAGAGTTAATATCCACAAAATCAGCAGGATGATTTTTTTCAAACGTCATTTTGTGTACTACGGATTTTTTCTTTTTGTAAGGTGCATATTTGTATTTTAGTTTGT
>BNTW01000014.1 GCA_025996895.1 Bacteroidia bacterium
TGGAGGAGGCAGCAATAGCAGTTGTCATTATGTTGTAAAAGAGCAATTTAAGAGGCTTGCTATGGAATTGCAAATGGAAATTGTGGTTGCGCATTATCCACCCTATTGTTCAAAATGGAATCCGATTGAGCACAAGGCTTTTAGCTATATCAGCAGAAAATGGAGTGGAGTTGTATTTAAAAATCACGAAATAGTCAAAGAATTGGCAGAGGAAACAACCACTAAAACCGGTTTTTCCGTGAAAGCATATATTAACACAAAACAGTACGAAATTGGCAGAAAAGCTTCTGAAGAATTTATGCAAACAATGCCTGTTGATTTTAATGATTTTTTACCGAAATGGAACTATAAATTTACTGCTTAAAAATCAAAACTATTATAAGTTATTTATTTTTCGTTACTTAACTATGAATTTAGGTTGTACGGCCATTCAATATACTGGAGGAAAACGGTTAGACGCATTGAATGAAAACTTGTTGCTTCTATGAATTATCCTTTTATTTGGACAGCAAATATCTAATTTTCAAGTGAATGTGCTGGATTTGCCACCCCAAATAACTCTTTTAGTCGATGGTCTGATAGGAATGGATTTTCTGACCAAATTTAAATCTCCGAAAATTGATTTTGAAACAAATACCATAGATATATAAATTAAATCAGTGAGTACAGCCTTTTCACCGCCTCTTTCGGGCTGTCCGTTTCCTTCAATAAACTGATAAATTTGCTGCCGATGATTGCTCCTGAGGCACCGGCAAATGCTGCCTGCAAAGTTTCTTTATTGGAAATGCCGAAACCGATCAGGCGGGGATTGTGCAACCCTAATGCGTTGATACGTTGGAAATAAGCCTGTTTGCTCTCGTCGAAACTTTTTTGTGCGCCGGTGGTCGCCGCCGAAGAAACCATGTAAATAAATCCGTCCGTATGCTCGTCAATCAAGCGGATACGCTCTTCAGACGTTTCGGGCGTAATCAACATAATAATTCGCAAATCGTAGCGGTCGGCAACCGGCTTGTATTCCTTCACATAATCGTTGAACGGCAGGTCGGGAATAATCATGCCCGAAACGCCGGATGCCTGACAGGCTTGGCAAAAACGCTCAAAACCGTACTGCATAATCGGGTTTAAATAGCCCATCAGGATAAGCGGAATGCGAACTTCGGCGCGGATAGAAGCTAATTGCGAAAAAAGGAGCGACAACTTCATGCCGTTGCGCAACGCAATCGTACTGCTTTCCTGTATCACTACTCCGTCGGCCATCGGGTCGGAAAACGGAATGCCGACCTCGATCAGGTCAATGCCGTTAGCTTGCAACTCGTTGATAATCATTGCCGTATCGTTCAATTTCGGAAATCCGGCTGTGAAATAAACCGACAAAATATTTTGCTGCTTCTGTTGAAATAATGCGTTAATCTTGTTCATAATTGTTCCTTTAATTGTTTATTAATTCGATAAAGCGGGCGATTTTATTGATGTCTTTCTTTCCCGCTTTGATTTCAAATTTACTGTTTATATCAATCGCATATAAAGAATGGAGAGTTAATTGTTTAATTGTTTTTGCGTCTTCCAAATCAATGCCTCCACTCAGGAAAAACGGCGTTTGTCCGGCGTATTCGGACAACATTTTCCAGTCGAATTTTTTCCCTGACCCGCCGTGTTGAGGCGTTTTCGTGTCAAAAAGAAAATAATCGCAAACGCTTTCATAATCAGCCGTTTGTCGTAAATCAGCGGCATTTTCAATTGGAAAGACTTTGATAATTGTGCATTTGTCATTGCGGCTGGTTTGTTTGTCATTGCGGCGAAGGCCGCAATCCCCTGATAAACTCTCTTTCAGTTTTCTGCAAAATTCCGGAGTTTCCGTTCCGTGCAATTGGACGGTCTGCAGTCTGTATTTTTGGATTTTTTCCAAAATATAATCGAGGTCTTTATCCACAAAAACACCGGTCAAACGAATAGAAGACGGAATATTCGGCAAATCCGTTGCTTCCAAACCGCCCGCATAGCGCGGCGATTTTTCATAGAAAATCAAGCCCATGTAATCAATCGCTAACCGGCTCAATTCCTGAATGTTATCGGGGTGTTTCAGCCCGCAAACTTTTATCTTCATTTTTCTCTCTTTTTTGTCATTGCGGGCTTGACCCGCAATCTCCTCATTATCGTTAATAATTAATGTTTTTCTTGGGATTGCGGCTTTCGCCGCAATGACAGTATGAACGCTCGTAATGTTTCCGCCGGATTGTCCGTTTTCATAAAATATTCTCCCATCAAAAAGCCTTTAAAACCCTCTTTCCGCAACCGAACAACCGTTTCTGCACTCGAAATCCCGCTTTCGGAGATTTTGACAAATCCATCCGGTATTTTGTGTGCCAACTCGATGGTATGTTGAATTTGCGTATCAAACGTTTTCAAATCGCGATTGTTGATACCGACCACGTTGATGTCCGGCTGAATATAAGCTAATTCCGCTTCACTGTGAATTTCCAACAGGACTTCCATCTTCAAATCGTGGGCAATTTGCGCGAAATGCCGGACTTCGTCTTTCGTTAAACACGCGGCTATTAACAAGATAACATCTGCTCCCAACACTTTCGACTGATAGATTTGATATTCATCAACGATAAAATCTTTACGCAAAAAGGGAAGATTATCGACCGCTTTCCGCGCTTTTTTGAAATCGAAAAAACGCCCGCCGAAAAATTCCATATCAGTCAAAATAGATACTGCCGTTGCGCCTGCTTCGGCATAACCTTTCACGACTTCTTTCGCCACTGCACCGGAATTTATCCAGCCTTTCGACGGCGATTTGCGCTTGAACTCGGCGATAATTCCGCTGTCGGATTTTTGCAACGCTTCTTTGAAAGAAATCGGTTGATGTCCGGTCAAGTCCAAAAAATCGCTCAGGTAATCCATTGGCATTTCTTCTTTCTGCTTTGCCACTTCGAGGCGTTTATGGGCGCAAATTGTTTCTAAAATATTCATTTGTTTATTTTTAAAAACTTTTCCAATGCCCTTTTTGCTTTCCCCGCTTCCAACGATTCTTGCGCAATCGCTACACAATCAAGCAAATCGCGTTCCGGCTCAATCGTCTGAATAGCTACCGCTGCATTTATCAGCACTACATTTTTTTGCGACTCGGTAGCGGTATTGTTCAGCACGTTGTCGAAAATCAAGGCGGCTTCTTGCGGGGTGTTTCCGCCGAACAGTTCGTTCGGATTGGCGCGCCGGAAGCCCAGTTGTTCGGGCGTATAGATAGATTCTTCCTTTTTATTGATAATCTTGAATGTGTCGGTGAGTGAAACCTCGTCGTAGCCGTCCAGACTATGCACAATCGAAAAATCATTTCCGCTTTCCTGATAGATGTAATTGTACAGACGCGCCATTTTCAAATCATACACGCCCAGCACTTGGCGTTTGGGTATTAACGGATTGACCAAGGGACCCAAAATATTAAAAAACGTTTTGACGGCCAATGCTTTGCGCACCGGTGCAACGGTTTTCAATGCCAAATTAAACAATGGCGCGTGCAAATAAGCGATGTTGGTTTCTTCCAGCGATTTTTTATGTAAATCGACTTCGCGCGAAAACTTGACACCGTGTTCTTCCATTACGTTCGATGCTCCGCTGACCGAAGTCGCGCCGAAATTGCCGTGTTTCACGACTTTATAACCTGCGCCCGCTGTTACAAAACAGGCTGCGGTCGAGATGTTGAACGTGTTTTTGCCGTCCCCGCCCGTTCCGACAATATCAATCGGATTGAATTCGCGCAACGCATCTACATTGACGCGCATTTCCAACAAGGCCTCACGAAAGCCCAAAATTTCCTCCACACTGATGTTCCGCATAAAATATACGGTAATAAAGGCGGCAATCTGGCTGTCGTTGTACTCGCCCTGCGCCATATTCGTCAATATCCGTTTCGCTTCGTCGCGCGTGAGATATTGATGTTCAAACAAACGATTTAATATTGCTTTCATATTTTTCTTTCACTTAAAAAAAATTCCAAAATATTTTTCCCTTCCGGTGTTAAAATCGATTCGGGGTGAAACTGAACGCCATGCACATCGAATAGCTTGTGTTTCAACGCCATAATTTGCCCTTCTTCGTCGATGGCTGTGATTTCCAATTCGGCCGGAAAATCTTCGTGCGAAACGATCCACGAATGATAACGTCCGACCGTCAGGGCTGTCATGGCGGGCTTGACCCGCCATCCCCTGAAAATAGAGTCTTTCGCAATGATTTCTACCGGCGTGGCAACGCCATGATAAACGTCCTGCAAGTTGATGAGTTTTCCGCCAAACGCTTCGGCAATGGCCTGATGTCCCAGACAAACGCCCAGAATGCTTTTGCTCGGTGCAAAGCGTTGAATTAAAGGCAGTAACAATCCCGCTTCGGACGGAATACCCGGTCCGGGCGATAGAATGATTTTATCAAACCGCTCGACTTCGTCTAACGAAATCTTATCGTTCCGATGCACTTCTACCTCATTGTAACCCAATTCCTTAACCAAATGTAACAGGTTGTAAGTGAATGAGTCGTAATTATCGAATAGTAATATTTTCATATCAATTAATAATTGTTTCTGCGGTGTCAATTGCTTTTTTCAACGCACCCAATTTATTATTTACCTCTTGCAATTCGGATGTTTCCACCGAACGCGAAACGATGCCCGCGCCTGCCTGATAGTACAAAACATTGTTTTTGCTGATAAACGAGCGGATCGTAATTGCCTGATTGAGGTCGCCATTCAGCCCGATGTAACCGATACAACCGCCATACGCTCCGCGATTGTGTGGCTCAATTTCCCTAATCAATTCCATCGCGCGGATTTTCGGGGCACCCGACAGCGTTCCCGCCGGAAACGTATCGGCATAGATCTTAATGGTATTACTGCCTTTTTCCACCTCACCGACCACCCGCGAAACCAAGTGGATCACGTGCGAATAATACTGAATTTCCTTGTAAAAATCCAAATGAACGTGATGGGTGTTTTTGCTCAAATCGTTGCGTGCCAAATCGACCAACATCACGTGCTCGGCATTTTCTTTGGGGTCTTCCAGCAATTGTTGCGCCAACTTTTGGTCTTTTTCGTCGTCGCCGGTGCGCCGGAAAGTCCCCGCAATCGGGTCGATGTACGCTTGTCCTTTTGCAATCCGGCAGTGCGTTTCGGGGCTGGAACCAAAAATCCGGAACGCGCCGAAATCGAAATAGAACAAATACGGCGAAGGATTTATCGACCGGAGCGCGCGATATACCTTAAAATCGTCGCCCGAAAAAGCCTGCGAAAAACAGCGTGAAAGCACGATTTGGAACACGTCGCCACGCTTGCAGTGCTGAACGCCCCGGCTTACCATTTTTTTGTAATCATCGTCGGTAATCGTCGAATGTTCTTCCCCTTTGGTCGTAAAATTATAAGACGCATAATTGCGATTGTTCAAAATTCCCAGCACTTCGTTCATTCGGCTCGTTTCGCCTTCTACGATATTTTCAATCAGTGTCATTTCGTTGCGAAAATGATTGACGACAATAATATAACGATAAAAAAGGTAAATGATTTCGGGAATGTCATTTGCGCCGGTATCTGCCTTTTTCGTCTGAATATCTTCAAAATACGTCACGGCATCATACGACGTATAACCGAAAAAACCATTATAACCGGTTGTATTTTGGTTGTCCCGGATTTCAAACGAATGGATAAATTCGTTAAGCAATTGCGCAATGGTTTCCGTTGGTGTGATCGTTTTTTCTTCTACCGTTTCGTCGGGGTATTTCAACCGTAAATGGTTTTCCTTCACTTCAAAGCACGCAATAGGATTTAGCCCGATAAAGGAAACGGAGTTTTCGTTGCCGTGAAAATCCGAAGATTCCAACAATACGCTTTCGGGATAAACATCGCGCACCTTCAAATACATGCTGACCGGCGTTTGCAAATCCGCCAAAATCGTTTTACTTTTTGTATTGATAATCGTCTTTTTCATTTTTCGTAATTTATAAATTATAATTCGTAATTTGTAATTCGTAATTAATATAGGTTTCCATGTCTTTATCGCCTCGCCCCGAAAGGCAGAGCACGATTATATCTTCTTTTTTAAATTTCTTTTTCCCGAAAATCCCCAACGCATGGGCGGACTCCAGTGCGGGAATAATGCCTTCCAACCGGGTAAGTTCCATCGCGGCGGCCAATGCTTCGTTGTCGTCGATAGCCAGCACTTCCGAACGTCCCTGACGCACCATGTTGGCGTGCATCGGCCCGATTCCGGGATAATCCAAGCCGGCCGAAATCGAATACGGCTCTTGAATTTGTCCGTCCGCGTCCTGCATCAGAAGTGTTTTTGCCCCGTGAATAATGCCCGTCCTTCCTAATTGAATGGTCGCAGCCGATTCGCCCGAATCCACTCCTTTGCCTGCTGCTTCCGCCAGCACAATTTTCACGCGCGGGTCGTCTAAATATTCGTAGATGGTTCCGCCGGCATTGCTTCCACCTCCCACGCAAGCCACCAGATAGTCCGGATAATCGCGCCCTTCTTTTTCAATTATTTGCTTCTTAATTTCCTTACTGATAACCGATTGCAGACGAGCAACCAGGTCGGGGTAGGGATGAGGTCCGACGGTTGAGCCGATAATATAATGTGTATTTGCCGGATGACAGCACCAATCGCGGATGGCCTCGTTGGTCGCGTCTTTCAGCGTTTGATTTCCACTCGTAACCGGAACGACCTTTGCGCCCAGCATTTCCATTTTCTGGACATTCAGGTGTTGGCGTTCCACATCGGTTTTGCCCATATACACCACGCACTCCATATTCATGAGGGCACAAACGGTGGCGGTCGCGACGCCGTGCTGTCCCGCGCCCGTTTCGGCGATAATGCGGGTTTTACCCATGCGGCGCGCCAGCAAAATCTGTCCGATGGTATTGTTGATTTTATGCGCACCGGTATGATTTAAATCTTCCCGCTTCAGGTAGATTTTACAGTCGTATTTTTCCGACAAGCGGCGGGCAAAATAGAGCGGGGTAGGGCGTCCGACATAATCGCTCAGCAACTCGTTATATTCCTTCTGAAACGCGGGGGCTTGCAAAATCGTTTTGTAGGTTTTTCGCAATGTTTCCACATTCGCATACAGGATTTCAGGAACATACGCCCCGCCAAACTCCCCATAATAGCCCTCTTCATTCACATCAAATTTATTATCCATACTAAATTATTTTCGTAATTTGTAATTCGTAATTCGTAATTAAAAACAAAGCCCGTTGTGAGTTACAACAGGCCTTTATCTTTATTTTTTTTACTATTGGCACGAAAGTATCAACTCACTCTTTGATTGAAGAATAAACACCACCACCAATATTTGCTACTTAATTGTATCATTTACTTTCTTTTTGTATCTGTACCGGCGACAAAGATAGACAAAAAAAATGAAAAAACAAATAAATTCGATTTTATTTTTGGCGTCCAAGGATGTTTTTTTGGCACGCTCTTTGCTATATCCTATCTTCGTAACAATTTGTGATGCGAATAATTCTTAAAAAAAAGCGTGATTTATGTTGTAAAACATATAAAGTTATTTTAAAAAATGAAAAATAATATGCTACACACACACATTACTCACCTGGCGGTTTAACAAAAATTCACACGCTACGCGGCCTGTAACGCGTCTTTTTTCTCATGCGCGTAATATACAAAAAATATTTTTAATACGCAATATTTCCGGCGTCCGTCATTGCGAAGGCGGACAACAATCTGTCATTGCGGGCTTGACCCGCAATCCCCTGTTTCCCCCCAGCCCCCTAAAGGGGGAGAAAAAGCCCTTGCAAAATTGTGCGCTGCCACTCCCTCCCCTTCGGGGGAGGGATGGGGTGGGGTTTTCTTCAACTCATAACTCATAACTTATAATTCATAACTCATAAAAGTATGCGAACAATTAAATTTTTGACATTATTTTTTCTGTTTCTTCCCATCAGCGCATTTGCTCAATGGGATGTAGAACAACGAATGCCCTTTGAGGCAAGCACAACGTGGGACAATGTAGAGACGCGGCATGCCACGTCTCTACAATCCGGCAACGATTTTCTCTGGCAAAGCGATTTTCTCTATCGCGACCTGCATGCCGATTTGGAAACTTCGCTGTTTAATCCTTCGGGCGATTTCCTGACCAATATCTGGTCGGATAGTTATCAACGGGCAGGCGGCGGTACTTCTGCCAATCCACCGCAAGGTGGTGAACCCAATTCCGGCGTGCCGGTGGGTAATGGCCTGCTGGTTTTTCTTATTTGCTCAATATTTTATTTTCTAATCATCCTGAAAAAAATGAAAACAAACAAAGTAAAAACAATTACACTCGTTCTATTATTATTTGCCTCTTTACAGGCTTATGCAGACGATACGCCGATAGCCTACAGTGGAAACTTGCCGGCCGGAACAACGCTGACGATTCGTTTAGAAGACATAGGTGCAATCCCAACCGAATGTAACGCAGCTACACCGATTATCACAACTTTAAATGATCCGGCCAAAGGAACATTAGCAGCCAGCAGAGGGAAAATCGTTTATGAAAGTACATTGATTGCAGATACCATGCAGACTGACCAGTTTGTATTTTATATTAATTGCAACGGCGGAACTTATACGGTAACGACAAATCTGAATATTGTGCCGAAGCCGGACAATGTAATTGAATCGAATTGCTTCGATAGCATAAGGCCTTTTAATTGGGAAATGCAAACAGCCTTTCAAAGTGCCGATGCAAACAATCATAATTATGCCATTCCATTAGTTGGTGATATAGATGGTGATGGAATATCGGAGATTATAACCTTAACAGGTGACACAGACAACCCTTCTTCTTTTATGATATACCCGGGAAATAATAGAGCAAATCTTAAAACGATTACTGTAAATCACTCTATATATCAGGAATGGGCTGCGGGCGGGTCTGTTTGCCCTTATGGAATGTGCAAAACCCAAATAGGAGGTGTAGATACATATATATTAGTAACGACTAGCAAGGATGGATATCTATATGCTTATGATTTAAATGGAGCGACCAGTCAAAACGAGTTATGGTCGGCTTCTTTTGGACCGGGATATTCGCTATCTATCAGTTTTGCCGACTTTGATAATGACGGCCATCCTGAAATCTATGTAGGAAATAAGATATACGATGCAGCTACCGGAAATTTGTTAGTAAGTGGAAGTGGTAATACCGGTCTTGGATATTTTGCCGCTAATTTATTTTCTGTAATTGCTTCCATGGCAGCAGATATGAATGGTGACGGAAAATTGGAATTGGTCTGTGGTACGGAAGTGTATGCGGTAGATATTCCCAATAAGACCGGAACATCCGGAAATAGCCTGACCTTGATTCAAAAATTAACCGGTCAAACGTTTAGCAATGGAACTGTTTTTAACGATGCTTGCAGTACGATTGCCGATATTAACCAGGATGGAAAATTGGATATCATCAATTGGAGCAATAATAACGTCAGTAGTAAATTTATTGTATGGGATTTTGAAGGCGATACCCTTCTCTGTTCTTTCGATGTTGATATAAACATGAATGGTTTTCCTATGATTGGCAATATAGACACTGATCCTGCATTGGAGATAGTTTTTATGGGAAATGGCGGGACTTTTCTCAATTCTTTGGCCGGTTACAAGCCTGATTTCACTACAAAGACCGCTACACAGACTTATAATATAGCAGTAACTGATGTTTCTGGTATGACAGGTATGACCTTGTTTGACTTTAATCAGGACGGTATTAATGAAATTCTTTACCGTGATGAACAAAATATGCGTGTATTGAATGCAAACGGCAATACTTTTATTGAAAGAATGAAAATGACCTGTGGCTCTACGACTTTTTTTGAATATCCTGTTATAGCGGACGTAGATGGAGATGGGGCTGCTGAAATTATAGTTGTCGGGAATACTTACGGTGCAAGCAACGGTTATTTATGGATCTTCAATAGTGCGCAGCCTTGGGCTCCTGCCCGCTCTGTTTGGAATCAGTATGCTTATAATGCTGTGAATGTAAATGATGATTTGACTATTCCCAAATATCAATTAAATCCTGCTACTGTGTTTGCCGGAACTGACCAAACTTTCGGTACTACCGACGATGTCAGGCCGTATAATGCTTTTTTGCAACAGCAAACTACGATCAACCAGTACGGTGTTCCATTTGTTCCTGCACCCGACTTGTCTTTTGCAACAAACTCGTCGGGAAAAGAATATACGGTAGGATACAATGCAGCTCGGGACAGCATCCGGGTTAATTTCTGCGTAACCAATTCGGGAGAAGCCTCGATAACCGGGCCGATTTCTTTTGCCCTGTACAAAAACAGCGTTTCGCCGGCAAACAGCATAGACTCGGCAAGATATACGGGAAACATTAATGTGAATGATACGGTCTGCCTGACCATGCACTTCAAGGCAGCAGGAATGGACTTCAACAATGTCATTATCAGCCTGAATGACTACGGAAGCGGATTTATACTGCCGGAGTGCGACACCATCAACAACCGCACAATGGTTTCTTTCTATAACGACTATTACGGCATTGCCGCTTCCACTCCTTCAGCCTTATTCGATATTTTGAACAATGACGCAGGTATGGCAGGAGTTTCTGAAATGCACATTGACGTTTCTCCGGTTTTAACAACTACGGCAGGCTCAACCTTGGGAATAAAGACAACTCCTTCGGGTATAGACAGCCTGATTTATACGCCGAAGCCCGGTTTTGTGGGAATAGATACGCTGACCTATTCAGCCGGCGGACAGGTCAACACAGGAAATGTCTATGTCTATGTGCTGGAAGACTCTATTTTCAGATGCATTCCCGAAACCGTCGGCCCGGACGAAGTAATAGAGATTGATTTTATTGACATGAAAAACGATGTGGAAGTTCATTTCTTCCAACCTGCTCCAGACAACAGCTCGGCCAATGAGCTGACGCTACCCAACTCGTGGAACGGAACAACGATTACCTTTCCCTTGCAGGCAACAGTAACATTCAATGCTTCCAAGAGCCTGTCCGTGACGGCCTTCAACAATAAATTTCCGGTAACCTACAAAATATCGTTAGTTCCCGAATTGATGTACTGGAACTGGACGCCCGACAAGACTGCCAACAACAACTGGAACAATCCGGCCAACTGGCTCGACGAATACGGCAATCATGTCAATGCAGTACCCTTGGCCTGTACAACCGTGCATATTCCGGGCAATGCAGCCTATTATCCGATTTTGGACTCACTGAATACAGTCAGAAATCACCGCTACGGCGAGCCGGAATGTGATAATATCATTTTCCATTTTGGCGGTGAAGTAGCCCAATTAAACTACCTGACTTATACCAAGGCATTTGTGCAGTACAATGTCGGTTATTACGGAGATGATGAAGACTATGATGCAAGCCCTGTCAACGGCGACAGCATCGACAACCGGAAAGACGGAACACTCGATGTTATTTCCGCCGAGCCCATGAACCGCAGCCAGTGGTACGGCTTGGCAATCCCATTGAAAAAAGTAGCTACCGGTGATTTCAGCTTCGGCGGCAAGCCCCACACGTGGCAAATGAGCTTTATCTGTCAGCCGCACGACGGCATTCCCGGCACTTGGACAGGTGATTTCACCGTTCCGTTTAACACCAACGGTATTGAATTGAACAACGATTACGCTTATTCCTACGCTTTTTGGGCCAATAGACATCAGGCAGGAGAAATCGGTAGTGATGGAAATAATACCACTTATCAATATCAATCCGGCTTGCAGGGCGTAAAAGGAATTATTGAGCTTCCATTTTACGAAAAACCGGCTATCAGCACTTTCCACCGCAATCATATCTTTACCCCGGACGGAAGTGGCAATCCAAGCAATGGCGCCAGTTCGTTCTGGTATTATCAATGGTATCAGCCGAGCCAGCCGAGAGATTATAACGTAACACCCGGAACCATTCAGCGCGACCGTTCGGCCTACCGGTTCATTTTCGACGAAAAGATTGATACGGTCAATATAGGTGGAACAGACAAAGCGGTTTTCACCATGCGTGTTCCCGCCGGCTCGGAAATCATGGTCGGTAATCCCTATCTATCGTCTTTGGATTTCACGGAGTTTTACAATGCCAACAGCACAAAAATAGAAAACCGCTACCGTTTGTTTGAAGATGAAACGTTTAATGTGTATTCATTGAGCGACAACGATACGATCGCTGTTTTGCAGGGCTTTTTCATTAAGACTACCGGCACAGTCGGCGATTCGCTCGACCTTTACTTCCCGTTTGAAACGGTTTCGGTAACAAGAGCAATCAGCTCACCGCACGATAATTACTTTAAAGCTTTTAAAGGCTTTAAAGGCCTTAATGAAGACGACCGGATAACCGTAACCGCCACAAGCAACGGAAAAAGCAATAAAGCAAGGTTAAACCTCAGCCAAGAGAACGGCAACAACATCTACAAATTGTTTTACGAAGAAGCACAAGTAACTCCTCAAATCTATTTCACTGACGAACGCGGTCAAAAGAACGAAATCCAGTATGCAGCCAAGGAAAGTCAAACGACCGTTCCTCTGGGACTTCGCAGTAATCAGGGCAGACGAATCACGCTGACGTTTGATACTGACGCCAATCTGGAAATGCTGACGTTGCTGGACAAGAAAACCGGTCAAAAGCAGGATTTGCTGCAAAACAATTCCTATACTTTCACGCAGAGCGACAATGCAGCTTATTCCGACCGCTTCGAGGTTAGTTTCAAATCACCGACAGCCATCGGTGAGATAAAGAACGAAAATAAAATCGCGATTTATCAAACAAACAATCTATTGACGGTTTCGGCAACGGAAAATCTGCAATCGGTGGAATTACTGGATATTCAGGGTAGAAAAATCAAGAAAGCAGGGAACATCAACCACCCGTTCTACCAAATGGAGTTGAATGTGCCGGCAGGGGTGTATTTGGTGAAGGCAGATGCAACGACGCACAAAATTATTGTGAAATAAAGGATTGGATATTCATAGGTTATGGAGACGTTGTACGCAGCGTCTCCATTTTTTGTGTATTTGAAAAAAACAATCGTATCATTTATACGCTTTTTGCTTTTTCTCCGTTATTATTTAGTATTAGCTAATTCAAAAACGAACGTATGTTGGATTTTATCAAAGGCGAAATCGTCGAATTGACGCCCGCTTCGGTTGTCGTAGAAGCCGGACAATTGGGCTATTTGGCACATATTTCACTAAATACTTATTCGGCACTGACCGGACAGAAAAATTGTAAATTGTATGTTTATGAGGTGATTAGGGAAGATGCTCACCTGCTTTTCGGATTTGTGGAAAAACGCGAACGCGATTTGTTCTTGTTGCTGATTTCCGTTTCGGGCGTGGGGGCGAATACGGCACGCATGGTACTTTCGTCGCTGGCGGTGTATGAGCTGGAAGGCATTATTGCGTCGGGCAATGCGTCGGCATTGAAAACGGTGAAAGGAATTGGTGCAAAAACGGCCGAACGGATTATCCTCGACCTCAAAGATAAAGTGAAACCCGGACAAATGCCCGCAGGCACGGCTTCTGCACAGGCTTTCTCCGATTCTGAAACAGCCAAAGAAGCGGTGGCCGCTCTGGTGATGCTGGGCTTCAATCAGCCGGCTTCGCAAAAGACGGTCGGCAAAATCGTCAGCGGTAATCCTTCGCTGACGGTCGAACAAGTAATAAAAAACGCGCTTAAAATGCTTTGATGAAAAAACGTTGGACGAAATACATACTCTTTCTCGCTATCGCCGTTTTGGCGGGGCTTTGCTACGAATTGAATGCGGATTTGACTACCGTCAGTTCGCAACTTCCCGAAGTGAAAGAGGTGTCGGCCAACGATACGACCCCGCGTTTTCCGGTGGCACCGGTTGTCCCCGAAACGCAAAAAGATTTGGAAAAAACCTATCCGATCGACTTAACAACCCCTTTGAATTTAAACGATGAATTTGAATATAATCCGCTGACCAATCGCTACGAAATGCGTCCTCAAATTGGCGGCATGGATATTACTACGCCGATTTCGCTCACGCAAGAAGAGTATTTGAATTATACCCTGCAAAAAAGCATGAGTTCGTATTTCAAATCGCGGAATGCGGAAGAAGACGGCGAAACGGCCGACGGAACGAAGAAAAAAGACGACGGCCTGTCGATGTTCGATTTTAATTTCGACTTGGGGCCGGCCGACAAGATTTTCGGGCCGGGCGGTGTGCGCTTGCAGGCGCAGGGAAGCACGACCATCAAAGCCGGAATTATTCATACGTCGAGCGGAAATCCGACTTTGTCAGAACGCCAGCGCAATCACACGACTTTCGATTTCGACCCGCAAATTCAGACTGTCATCACCGCTTCGGTCGGTGATAAATTGAATTTTGATTTGAATTACAATACGCAATCGACTTTCGATTTCGATTCTAAAAAACTAAAATTGGGCTATACCGGTAAAGAGGACGAGATTATTAAGGTGCTGGAAGCAGGAAATGTCAGCATGAACACGACTAACTCGCTTATTCGG
This sequence comes from Bacteroidia bacterium, assembly GCA_025996895.1. Taxonomy (GTDB): domain Bacteria; phylum Bacteroidota; class Bacteroidia; order Bacteroidales; family Azobacteroidaceae; genus Azobacteroides. The sequence goes on from BNTW01000014.1 coordinate 14,530, forward strand.
GGCGGGGCAGCTTTGTTTGGGATTAAAACCGAATTACAGTTCGGCAAGTTGACGGTCGGTGCCATTTTCTCGCAACAGGAATCGCAATCGCGCTCCACTTCGTCGAAGGGAAGCATACAGACCACGCCGTTTGAAATCACGGTAGATAATTACGACGAGAATATGCACTTTTTCCTGACGCATTATTTTCACGACACGTACGACCGCTCGATGGAAACGCTGCCTTACATTCAGTCGGGTATCAGTATCGACCGGATTGAAGTTTGGATAACGAACAAACGCTCGAACTACAATCAGGCGCGGAACATCGTTACTTTTGCCGATTTGGGCGAACAATTGCACCTCAGTAATCCGACGGTGGTGAAACCGAATATTATACAGGAAACGCCCCCTTATCAACGGATTAATACGTTGTACGAAACATTGCTTGGTATTGACGCTCGTAACATCAGTTCGGTCAGTCAGGTTTTGGAAGGCATTGGGCTTCGAGGCGGAATAGATTACGAAAAAATTGAAAATGCCCGCAAATTGGAGCTATCGGAGTACAGTCTCAACGAGAAATTAGGCTACATCAGTTTGCGGATGCCGTTGCAGCCGGACGAGGTGTTGGGTGTGGCGTTTTCTTATACTTATAGAGGCCAAGTGTATCAAGTGGGTGAATTTTCGACTGATAATCCCGACCGTCCTTCGGAAAATTTGTATTTGAAAATGGTGAAGGGAACGACTCAGTCGCCTTCGTCGCCCGGTTGGCCGTTGATGATGAAAAACGTCTATACCATTACTCCGCGCAGTTTGCAACAGGAAAAATTTCGTTTGGATATTAAGTATTTGAACGATACGACCGGCGTTTATCTCAATTATTTGACCGAAGGCGCGATAGCCAACCAATTGTTGTTGCGCGTGGAAAATCTGGATAGATTAAACTCGCGTCAAGAACCTTATTCCGACGGATTTTTCGACTTTGTGGAAGGCTATACCGTTGTGTCGCAATACGGAAAGATTATTTTCCCGAGTGTTGAGCCGTTTGGAAAATACTTGCGGGATAAAATTGTGGGCAAAGATAGTGCGAACATAAAGATTGCCCAAAAATATGTGTTTCAGGAATTGTATGATTCTACTTTGACGATTGCCCGCCAGACGGCCGAAAAAAACAAATTTATCTTGACCGGCGAATACAAGGGATCAGGTGGAGCAAGTTTGGAATTAAACGGGTCGAACCTTGCGCGAGGCTCGGTAGTAGTTATGGCCAACGGCGTCCGCTTGGTGGAAAACCGGGATTATACGGTTAATTATTCGACCGGCGACGTCAATATTATTAATCCGGTATATGAGAATGCCCAAATTCAAACCTCGTATGAAGATCAGTCGGGTTTTGCCATGCAGCGAAAAACCATGATGGGATTAAACCTGAATTACGCTTTTTCGCCGAAATTCAATTTCGGGGCAACGATTATGAATTTAAGCGAAATGCCTCTTACGCTGAAAACCGGGCCGGGTGAGGAATCCATTAATAATACCTTGTTTGGTTTCAACACCAATTATTCGACACAGTCGCAATGGCTGACCAACTTGGTCGATAAACTGCCGTTGGTCGAGCTGACCGCGCCTTCGCAAATTACGTTCAGTGCGGAATATGCGCAGCTTATTCCCGGACACTACAAGAGTGAGTGGGGCGGAGATTATTCTTACATCGACGATTTTGAGCGTGCGAAAATGTCCATTGATTTGCGTTCGACTTATTCGTGGAAATTGTCGGCCACGCCTTCCCTGTTTCCCGAATCGCGTAAATCGAACGACTTGGCTTATGGAAATAACCGCGCGTTGCTGGCGTGGTATAACATCGACCCGTTATTCACTCGCAAATCCTCTTTGACACCTTCGCATCTCAAAGACGACTACAAACAGCTGTCGAATCATTATGTACGGGAAATCAATGAAAACGAGTTGTTTCCGAATAAGGATGTGCGTTTCAACGAGGCTTCGACTATTCCGGTGTTGAATTTGGCGTTTTATCCGAAAGAACGCGGGCCGTATAATTTGGACGCACAGGGTACAAATCCCGATGGAACGCTGGCCAATCCTGAAGGACGCTGGGGGGGAATTTACCGCCGAATCGAAAGCGGACAGACCGATTTTGAAGCCAATAACATCGAGCACATCGAATTTTGGTTGATGGATCCGTTTATTTACGATAAAAATGCCAAAGGGGGCGATTTATATTTCAACTTGGGAGAAATTTCGGAAGATGTGTTGAAAGACGGAAAGAAATTTTTTGAAAATGGTCTGCCCATCGACGGCGATACGAGTAAGGTCGAAAAAAACGTATGGGGCTATGTTCCCAAGCAACAATCGCTGAATTATGCGTTTGATGACACACAGTCTAATTCGCGCCGTATGCAAGACGTTGGCCTGAACGGATTGAGCACCGAGCAGGAATTGGCTTATCCGGCTTATATGAAATATTTGGAGGATTTGCGGAGAAATCTTACGCCCGAAACCGTTGAGCGAATGGAAAAAGACCAATTCTCGCCTTTACGCGACCCTGGCGGCGATATTTACCACTATTTTCGAGGCTCGGATTACGACAGTGAAAAGCTATCTATTTTGGGACGCTATAAGCATTATAACGGAACGGAAGGTAATTCGCGCGCGTCCAGTGATTCGCCCGAAAGCTATAATACGGCCGCTTCAATCAATCCTGATGTGGAAGACATCAATCAAGATAACACGCTGAACGAGAATGAGAAATATTTTCAATATAAGGTTTCCCTTCGTCCGGAAGATTTGAAAGTGGGAGATAATTTTATTGTCGATAAGCGCGAAACTACGCCATTGCTGAAAGACGGCAGCCGTGAAACGATTACGTGGTATCAATTTAAAATCCCCATTCGCGAATATGCGTCGCAAGTGGGTGGTATCAGCGATTTCCAGACCATTCGCTTTGTCCGTATGTTTATGACGAATTTTACGGATTCGGCGGTGCTCCGTTTCGGGACGCTTGAATTGGTGCGGGGCGATTGGCGGATTTATACCAAAGACATACGCAATGGCAATATGCCGGCTTCGGGTAATGCCGCCGTCAGTCTTTCGACCGTCAATATCGAGGAAAACGGCGACAAAGTGCCGGTGAATTACATTATGCCGCCGGGCGTCAATCGAATGACCGATCCGGGACAACCGCAGCTGATTATGCAAAACGAGCAGTCGTTGTCGATGAAGATTGCGGATTTGTCGGCGGGCGATGCGCGTGCCATTTATAAAAGTTCGGGCTTGGATACACGTCAATACCGGCGTCTGCAAATGTTTGTCCATGCCGAAAAACCGGAAGAAGATGTTAATGGATTGGTCGACAACGAATTGTCTGTTTTTCTGCGTCTTGGCTCGGATTATAAAAACAATTATTACGAATACGAAATTCCGTTGAAAATCACACCGCCTGCACCCCCTCAGGGTTATAGCGGAAACAGTAACAGCGACCGCGAACTTGTGTGGCCGCAAAGCAACATGTTCGATTTTACGTTTAAGTTGCTCACTGATTTGAAGTTAAACCGCAACCGCGAAAAGCGCAAAGCCGGCTCGGACGTAACTTATTCTACGCCGTATTCCGAATTTGATCCCGAAAAACCGATGAACAAAATGACGGTAGTGGGAAATCCGACTCTTTCGGACGTGAAAGTGATTATGATCGGCGTCCGCAACAATTCACATCACGACAAGTCGGTGGAAGTCTGGACAGACGAATTGCGTTTGACTGAATTTAACGAAGATGGCGGCTGGGCAGGAAATGCCAACTTGTTCGTCGGCCTGTCGGATTTAGGCTCGCTCAATTTCTCCGGACACAAAGAGACAGCCGGCTTCGGCGGGTTGGATCAGGGCATTATGGATAGAAATCTGGACGACAAGCAGTCAGTTAATTTCTCCGCTCAAATCGACATGGGCAAATTTTTTCCGGAAAAAACCAAAGTGAGTTTACCGGTTTATTATTCTTATCGCGAAGATTTGGTCAGCCCGAAATATAACCCGCTCGATCAGGATATTTTGTTGAAAGACGCTTTAAACGCAGTAGAAACGAAGGCTGAACGCGATTCTATCAAGGGTTTTGCGCAAGACAAAGTCATCAACCGCTCGTTCGACCTCAACAACGTGCGCGTGAATGTGGTGAGTAAAAAGCCCATGCCCTACGATCCGGCTAATTTATCATTAAGCTATTCATTTACAGAAAATAAAGTGCAGAACGCCACGACCGAATATGAACGGCAAACCGACCAACGTTTGCTGTTGGGCTACCTCTATTCGCCGATGTTTAAGATGTGGAAACCGTTTGCCAGAAGCAACAATAACAATAAAGGAACACAAAAAAAATCGACAAGTTCGTCCAACAAGTTTTCGGACGAAATACAAATCGGCTTTTTGCCCAAAAGCATTGCCTTCAACTCAGATATCAACCGGAATTATTTTGAATTAAAACTGCGCGATTTGGGCAGTTTGGGCAGTTTGGGTGAAAATACGATACCTGTTTCTGTCCGCGAAGAATTTTACTGGAACCGAACGTCGGCCATTCAGTGGGATTTGACGAAAAATTTGCAGTTGAATTTGAACACCGGCACGAATGCGCGTATCGAAGCTCCGCACGTGCAGGTAAATAAAAAGTTCAAGATGGATGACTACAACTTGTGGAAGGACAGCGTAATGATGTCTATCCGTGATTTGGGTACGCCGGTGGATTACAATCAAAATTTCTCGGCGACGTATCAGTTGCCGTTCAAAGCCATTCCGATTTTAAATTTTATCACCGGAGGTCTGTCATATCGGGCGCAATACAGCTGGGAACGCGGGGTGGTTATTACGCGCGAAGAGGAAATGATTGAAACAGGCAACGTGATTACCAGCGAGCGGACCATGGGCATGGATAATATTTCCTTCAACCTGTTGACGTTGTATAACAAATCCAAGTTTTTGGAAAAAGTCAATAAAAAATTCACGCTGGCTAAAACGAACACGAGTTTAAACCGTAACGCCCGGCAGACGCAAACGGCCACACAGCGGGCGCAGAAAGCAGCAGACGAAAAGAAAAACAAAAAATACGAAGGCAATGTCCGGCTCAATCCGGATTCCGCTACGGTTGTCCGGCACTCGTTAGATAACAAACGCCTGCGGGTCACAGCGCGCGGAGCGGACGGAAAATTGTATGAAATCAGCTATAAAGCGATAGACAACAACACGATACGGATTAAAAACAAAGACTCTGTCGAATTGAAATTAAACATTTCACAATTACCGCCGTTAGACGATTTACCCTGGTATAAAGTGGCGCAAGTGGCTGCACGCGGTTTGATGATGGTGCGGAATGTTAGTTTTTCCTACAACCAGACGCAGGGCTTGATGATACCGAACTTCCGGCCTGAAATCGGCGATTTCTTCGGGCAAGGCAACACGTCTTACGGTAAGTCGCCGGGTGTGGATTTTGCTTTCGGCTTGGCCGATGAAAGCTACCTCGACAAAGCCTACGCCAACGATTGGCTGATTAAGGACGAGGACAATGTCAATCCGGCCATGTTCAACAAAACCGAGATGCTGAACATCACGGCCTTGCTTGAGCCGTTTGTGGGCTTGAAAATTAATCTGACGGCCAATCGAACGGCAACTAACCAAAGTCAGGTGTATTTTATGTACGATGGTATGCCGAAACGTTTCACCGGTAATTTCAGCATGACGGCGATTTCGTTTTCGATTTTCGATAAAACAGGCGCAGACTATTATTCCGAAACGTTTAATAACTTTTTGAATAACAGGGAAGTCATTGCCGGTCGCTGGGCAAATGCTTACCGGCAGGTATCGACTTATCCGAATGCCGGATTTTTGCAACAAGACGGCTATGCGGGCAAGCCTTATAATGTGGAAGAGAATAATATCAATCTCAATTCGGCCGATGTGCTTATTCCCTCGTTTATTTCCGCCTATATGGGCAAAAATGTGCATACCGTCGGTTTGGATTTCTTCCCCTCGTTGCGCAGTCTGCTTCCGAATTGGCGGGCGACCTACGAAGGTTTTATCCAATTGCCGTTTATCAAAAAGCATTTCAAATCTTTCACACTCGAACACGAATACAAATGCCGTTACATGGTCGGTGCATATAATTCCTACCTCGATTGGGTAGAAGCCGGCGACGGTATCGGTTTTATCCGCAACAACACAACCAACCGGCCGGTGGCTTCGTCGCCTTACGACATAACGGCGGTGAGTATTACAGAAGCCTTTGACCCGCTGTTGCGTATTAACTCTACGTTCCTCAATAACATGAGTCTGAAAATGGAATACAAGACGTCGCGTAATATCAATTTAAATATCTCGTCGTATCAGATTGTAGAAATGACGATGACTGATTTCGGTGCCGGTTTGGGCTATCGCTTTGAAAACTTTAATAAAGTGCTGAAACTGAAGAAGACCGGTGGGGCGAATTTCAACAACGAACTGAAAGTGTCGGCCGATGTGTCGTACCGGAAAAGCCAAAGTTTGATACGGAAAATTCAGGAAGAATATACGCAGCCCACGAGCGGGGATTCGCAAATCATGCTGAAATGCACGGCCGACTACAATATGAGTAAAATGGTTACCTTACAAGCCTTTTTAGACAAGCAAATCAGCCGCCCGTTGGTGTCTTCCAGTGCATTTCCGTTTTCCAAAACAGCATTCGGCGTAAGCGTAAAAGTCAGCTTGGCGCGATAGAAATTTTTGGCACGCTCTTTGCTGTAATCTACTTCCGTAACAATTTAGTGATGCGAATAATTCTTAAAAAAAAGTGTGATTTATGTTGTATAACATATGAAATTATTTTAAAAAATGCAAAATAATATGCTACACACACACATTACTCACCTGGCGGTTTAACATAAATTCACACGCTACAAGCCCTGTAACGTGTCTTTTTTCACTCGCGCGTAATATACAAAAATTATTTTTAATACGCAACAATCCCGAAGGCGTTTTCACCCCCCAGCCCCCTAAAGGGGGAGAAAAAGTCCTTGCAAAATTGTGCGCTGCCACTCCCTCCCCTTCAGGGGAGGGTTGGGGTGGGGTTTTCTCAACTCATAACTCATAATTCATAACTCAAAAAAAAGTATGCGAACATTTATTTATCTAATCTTGTTTTTGCTTCTTCCCTCTGGAGTTTTCGCCCAATGGGAAATGGAACAACGAATGCCCTTTGAGGCAAGCACATCGTGGGACAATGGTTTGGCATCCCAAGATGTTTTTTTGTGGCAGAGCGATTTTCTCTATCGCGACATGTATGCCGATTTCAGCAGCTCGCTGTTTAATCCTTCGGGCGATTTCCTGACCAATGTCTTCGGTAGTTCTTATCTGGGCACCGGTATTTCCACCGACGACGGGCATCGCGACCACTTGGCCATCTCATCTATTCCGATAGGAAGCGGCGGTTTGTTTTTGCTGATAATTTCAGTATTGTATTTTTCTATTTTATTCACTAAAAAACATTTGCTCAAGATGAAAACAACAATACACCCCTCTAAATCTCCCCTGAAGGGGAGACTTTGGCTGACGCACAACGTTGAAAGTTCGCAGACTCTCAAATCCCCCTTCAGGGGGTTTGGGGGCAAATTATCTCTGCTTATTTTATTGTTCCTGACAATTTTCACCGGAAACATACGTGCTCAAGTGCATGCCGGAAATAACGATTTCTTTGTTCAACCGAACTCAACCGATAATTATCTGAACGTGTTTCGCTCGGACGAGTTAGGCGGTTGCGATGAAACTACAATCAAGATAATAATCACGCAAAACCCTCACGGAACAGCGACAGCAGCGATTAATTCGGCTACAAACAGCAATTCGATAAAATATACACCACCCATCACCGGTTTTATACAAGACACGTTAAAATACAAAATTGCTTGCGCTAATGACACATCCAATGTGGCTACAGTATATATTAATATAGCAGACAAGCCGGAAAATATTATGGAAGAAGTCTGCGAAATAACGCCACAACCTACTGTCTGGGCAATGAGAGAAGCAGACAATTTAGGAGAAGTTGATGCTTATCAAATATCTCTCATTGGAGATATGGACGGAGATGGAAACCCCGAAATTGTTACGGTTTATCAACATGGTACTCAACAAACTCCAATATCTGACATGCATGCTGGAAATTCGGCACAAAACCTGACAGTATTCAGAGGAGTAACTCATTCAAGAATTAATTTTCCGACTGTAGCTCCTTTCACTTGTGTTGCACCGGGAATAATCGGCATCGTCAAAACAAAGATTCAAAATAGTTCAGGTATTGAACAAGATTCGGCAATTATTGTGGTAGCTGAGGGTGATTTTTACTTAAGGGCTTATGACATGTACGGCAATCTGGTATGGACTGCTTCGGATAAGTGGACCAATCTTACTTATGCCAATGACAATTATCCGGGTATTTCCGTTAATTTTGCTGACTTCAACAATGACGGATATGCAGAAGTATATGTGGGTAATAGAATATTCGACGCAGCGACAGGAACATTGCTTTGCCAAGGAACAGGAAATGACGGAAGTGCTTGGGTTCCTGGTTCTACGGAAAATCAATGGCATGCTAATCTAACTATTGCTGGAGATGTGTATGGCGATAGTCGTTTGGAATTAATTGCCGGTAACCAGATTTATCAGGTAGAATCTGATTTAACTTCCATGACAGTGGTGCAACAGCTAAATTCGAGCTTATTGACGTGTATTGAAGATGGCTCACAGATAATTACCGGAGACGGTTATACACAACTAGCAGACATTGATGGTGATGGAAATTTAGATATTATTGTGGAAAATCTCACATCGACAAACCAAGTTTTTATTTATATTTGGAGTCCTGCCAAGAATACACTTTTAGCTCAGAAGTTGATTTCTACGTCTCCTACGAGCATAAGATTCGGAGTTCCTTTTATCGGTGACATTGATGGAGATAGTAAAGTTGAAATTTTGTTTATTGCAGGTAGAGTGTATTCCGTATCTACTACCTATTTTCTTTATGCTTATAAATATGTTGAAGGGAATAACTTATTACAACTCTTTTGGAAGTTAAGTCATGAAGACAATTCTCTGATGACTGGACTTACTTTATTTGATTTCAATCAAGATGGAGTAGCTGAAATTGTTTATAGAGACGAAAAAAACTTACGAATTATCAATGGAAGCGGTACAGGAGTAAATTATTTAGACAATCCTGCTACAATAAATCCTACAACTAAACTATTAACCAATTATGAATTAGTCGCACCGCTTGTCTGTACTTCGGCAACAGGTTATGAATATCCGGTCATAGCCGATATTGATAATGATGGCGAAGCGGAAATAATTATTCCAGGAGGCACATCGGCAAACCCTTTAAATGCACCCTTGCGTATCTTTAAATCCAATGGTAGTTCATGGGCCCCTGCCCGCCCTGTATGGAATCAATATGCTTACAATCCTGTTTATATCAACGACGATTTGACTGTTCCTGCCCATCCGCTCAATCCCGCTACCGGCTTTGTCGGCAAAAGCGAAACTACCGGTAACGATACTATCCGGTATCCGTTCAACAACTTTCTCCAGCAGGCAACCCTGTTGAACGAGCACGGCCGGATGTTCCGCGCAGTAGCCGACTTGGCTTTCGACAAGACACAGGGAACAAACAGCAAGGGGATTACTTTTGTGAAAAACGGCAATGATTATAATGTAACGGTGTATGTAACCAATGTAGGCGACTTCGACTTTCCCCGAAACAGCAGTTCCGCCAACCTGCAAATCACGGCCAATATCAAAAACAGTCTGGGAAATATAGAAAGGGTATATACCGGCGTTTTCACGCAAGGCGTTGCCAAAGGCGGATTTCAAACCTATACCTTCACCATAACAGGCATTGCTGCGACGGTTACCGACCCCGACGACAATATCCAAATCGTGTTGAATGATTTGGACGGCGACATCTATCACGGCGACGAAGAATGCAAGAAGTGGAACAATTACAGCCTGTCGTTAGCCGGTATTCAAAATGTACTGCTGTGCGAAGGCCCCGGTCAAATTCAGTTTGGTGATGGAGATCCGAATTATACCTACCAATGGTACAGAGTAATGAGCGAAGGCAGTCCGTTTGCTACCGGTGCAACGATTACTTATACCAAAAATGCGACGGATACGCTGGAAACGGTCTATGTGGATATCTATAATTCTTCCAACGTATTGGTCAATACAGCCGGACGCAATATAGTGAATATTTATCTTGCCCCCGACAGCCTGATTTGGACAGGCGCAGGCAACAACAATGATTGGAATGATTATAACAACTGGCTTGACCCGAACGATTTAAGTCCGAAATATCCCCTGTCGAAAGTGCCGCGCGAATGTACGCATGTGCTTATTCCCGACGGATTAACCTATTATCCGAATTTGGACGATATAAACACCAACCGGGCAAACATTCCCGATGCTTCGTGCAACCATATTCATTTTGAGTTTGGCGGCGAAGTAGCGCGGACAGACTTGTTGAATTATACCAAAGCATGGATACAATATAATTTCGGGTATTTCAATACAACCGGAAATCCGGTAGAATATCCCGGACAGGCAACCAACTCACCGTCCTACATGGAACGCGACCAATGGTATGCCCTTTCCGCACCATTAAATAAGATTGTAACCGGCGACTTCTCGCTCGGCGGCAAACCACACACTTGGCAGAAACGCTTTGTCCGTTCCGATGCACAAACCGGTACATTTACCGGTGCTTTCGACTGGCCGGATGATACTGTCTTGCCCAACAACGAAGCCGAATTGAACGAAGACCTCGGTTTTGCCATCGCCTTGCTGGTTGCCGACCACAATCCGGGATACAACGGTGAAGACTGGTCAAAAGGCTATCAGGCCGGATTAGACACTTTGACAGGGATTATCACATTGCCTTATTTTGAAGGCCCGTATGACGAAAGCGATTTCGACAACAGTTCAAGTCATATTCACCCTCACCGCGTGCATAAATACGATACAGGAAGCAAAACAAGCTATTTCAAAGAATACTGGTATTATGTACCGGATGTTCCATTGACCACTCATCCGCAGGGAAGCATCCAACGGGAAAACGAAGCCTACCGCTTTATCTTCGACGGCAAGATTGAGCAAATGGCAGGCAAAAACGCTTTCAAGGTCACTGTCCCGACAGGCAAGGAAATCATGCTGGGAAATCCGTTTATGTCCTCGCTGAAGTTCGATAATTTCTATCAGGCAAACAGTGCGGCCATAAACGATTACTATCGACTGTATAATGGTGCTTTCAACACGTATGGATACCAGACGGGTGCAGCAAACTTGACGGATACTATCGCCGTTTTGCAAGCGTTCTTTATCACAACAACCGGAACGCCGGGCAGTACTGTCGATTTGTATTTCCCGTTTGAAACAACATCAATCACGCGCGAAACAGCAAAAGCCCATCAGGATTATTTCAAATCGCCCAAAGCAAACAACGATGTGATTTATGTTACGGCGACAAGCCATGAGAACAAGAAAAAAGCAACATCGGCAACGCTTGCCCTCAATCAAGACGGCCAAAATGTGTATCAACTGTTTTATGAAGCGTCAAACAATATTCCGCAAGTGTATTTTACTGACGAAAATGGTCAGAAAAATGCCGTGCAATATTCCACTGAAAACGAAAATCAAGCAACAACGACTATTCCGTTAGGTCTTCGCAGTGGTTTCGGCAACCGCGTTACGCTGACATTCGATATCAATGCAGAGGTGGAAGCACTGACATTGTTAGACAAAAAGACCGGTCAAACACAGGATTTGTTGCAAAACCATTCTTACACTTTCATGCAAAGCGACAACACAACACCTTATATTGACCGCTTTGCGTTGAGTTTCAAATCGCCGACGGCCATCAGTGAGATAAAAAACGAAAGCAAAATCGCGATTTATCAAGACAATGAAACAGTAACCGTTTCTTCATTGGAAAAGATTAATTCGGTGGAATTATTCGATATGCAAGGAAGAAGAATCAAACAAGCGGATCAGATTGAGAATAATGTATATCAGATGAATTTGCGTAGGGGCGTTGCGCGCAACGCCCCTACCGGGGTTTACATCGTGAAGGCGGTATTAGGCAACGGGGAGGCGCAGACACGAAGAATTATTGTGAAATAGTTGTCATTGCGGCGAAGGCCGCAATCCCCCGCCCATCGTTAAACACCCATTAACGGACATTGGGGGATTGCGGGTCAAGCCCGCAATGACAGGACAAAACCAATCGGGAACGTTCGCATAACATCCAATTCCCGGTGTAGGGGCGAAATTTTTTTCGTCCTTACTTTTTTGTTCTTCCTTTTTTATTACTTTTGCATTCAAAACAAACAATATGCTTATGCTGACATCACTTAAAGACTTTCATTTCAATGCCTCTTCTTGGCCACAACTTCTTGACACGCTGCTGGTTGAAGTTTTCCGTTTCGGTTTGAAAATGGTGATTTGTATCGCCATCTACATGATAGGCCGTAAAATTATCAAGTACCTGCATAAGGCTATGGGTAAAATGATGGTCCGCAGGGAATTTGACCCGTCCATTGCTTCCTTTATCCGCAGTTTGGTCGATATTACCCTTACTGCCATGCTGTTGCTGGCGATTGTCAATATTTTAGGTATCAACACGACGTCTTTTGTTGCTCTGTTTGCCTCTATCGGTGTTGCATTGGGTATGGCCTTGAGCGGGACGCTTCAAAATTTTGCCGGTGGCGTCATGATTTTGCTCTTCCGGCCGTATAGAATAGGTGATTATATTCAGGCACAGAATCAGGAAGGTACGGTGAAGGAAATCCAAATTTTCAATACGATTATTGTTACGGCCGACAATCGCACCATTTATATTCCCAACGGCGGACTGAGCACCAACACAATTATCAATTTCAACAATCAGAAAAACCGGCGGATTGAATGGACGATCAGCACCGATTACGGAAGCGATTACGATAAGACCAAAAAAGTGATTGGAGAGATTATTACGGCCGATAACCGTATTCTTTCTGACCCGGCACCGTTTATCGCTCTTAAAACGCTGAATGAGAGTTCGGTAGATATTGTTATTCGCGCATGGACGTTGAAAGAAGATTATTGGGACGTTTATTTCACTATCAATGAACAGATTTACAAGAGTTTTTCGGCTCACAACATCGATATTCCGTTCCCGCAACTGACGGTACATTTGGCAAACAAGTGAGCCGGATATTCAATTTCGGTGAGGAACAAGGCGTTTCCGGGTGCCGAACTGCCGGCATTGGCACGATCTTGGCTCTTGATAATCGCCCGAAACCGCTCTAACGACATTTTTCCTTTACCGACTTCCAGCAACGTGCCGACAATTGCCCGCACCATGTTCCGCAAAAACCGGTTAGCTTGAATGGTAAATACCCATTCGTCGCCCTGTGGCTGCCATTCGGCACGCATAATCCGGCAGTTGTTGGTTTTGGTTTCGGTGTGCAATTTGCTGAAACTGGTAAAATCTTCGTATTCTAACAGGATAGTAGCGGCTTCATTCATTAAATCGTAAGACATTGAGCGGGTGACACGATGAACAAGTTCGCGCCGAAACGGCTCTTTTTTGTTGGTTACAAAATATTGATACGTCCGCGACAAAGCAGAGAAACGCGCATGCGCCGAAGGTATCACCGGTACAATTTTATAAATGGAAATATCCGGCGGAAGTATCCGGTTTAATTTTTCGGCTAACAGATACGTGTTCAACTCTTCTCCAAACCAGTCGAAATGGGCAACCATGAGGCGCGCATGAACACCGGAATCGGTGCGCCCTGCCCCAATAACCGTTATCAGCGTTTGCAATAAGGTACTCATGCCTTTTTCAAGCTGTTCCTGTACGGTGTCGCCGTTGGGCTGGATTTGCCAACCGCAATAATTTTTACCGTTGTAAGCTAAATAGATAAAATAACGTTGCATCATGCAAAAGTATCTTTTTTTGTTTGAATATCAGCGGATTTTTTTATATTTTTGTCCAATCTTTGGTCAATGAAGGAATTATGAATAAAAAAATCATTTTTTTCTTGTTTTTTGCAGGGTGGGCAATGCAATTAAAAGCCGTTCCGGCAAATCCCAATCCGGTGGAAATCACCCAGCCGGACAGCTCAAAAATTACCTATTTTGTGCGGGGTGACGAACATATCAGTTGGATAGAATCGCCGGACGGCTATACCTTGTTATATAATCAGGACAAATTTTTGGTTTATGCCGAACAGGACAAGAAAGGGAATTTGATACCTTCAAAATATATTTATCACAATGTTCCTGTCCGCTCGGCCGATTTCAACCGCTTTTTATCCGAAACGCCTAAAGAATTGAAATACAGTAAGGAACAAATTCAACTGTTGGATAAAATTCAATCGTTGGAAGTAAAAACAGCACGTACTACTCCGGTACTTGGGGATAAAAAAGCCCTTTGCGTGTTAATGAATTTTACGGATAAAAAAATTTCCCATACCAATGAAGAGTTTGAAGCCTTGATGAATCAAGCCGGTTATTACCAAGGCACAGCCAGAGGAAGCGTGAAAGATTTTTATCGTGAAAATTCGTATGGAAAAATGGATTTGACCGTTACCATCGTTGGTCCTTATCAAGCGGATAGTACTTGTGCCTATTTCGCTTCGGAAACGAATTACCAAAAATTTGCTTTACAGGCAATCCAGGCGGCTGATGCGGACATTGATTTGACGGAATTTGCCAACGAAGACGGCGAATTGGAAATCTTTCATGTCCTTTTTGCCGGCTATGGCGATGAGTCCGTAAAAAACGGTGCGCAAATCTGGTCGCACAAATGGGAATTGCGGTCGCCGGTATATTTAGACGGCGTGCGGGTGTATCACTATTCCTGCTCTTCGGAGTTGAGAGGGAGTAATGGTAACCGCATTACATCTATCGGCCCGATATGCCACGAGTTATGTCATGTTTTCGGCGCGGACGATTATTACGATACCGACGGAAACAGTTCGGGCGGAAATTTTTCCGGGACAGGCAATTGGGATCTGATGGCCAACGGTAATTGGAACAACGACGGCGACCGGCCGGCGCATATCAACCTGTTTCAGAAAATATTGTTCGGTTGGGTAGAGCCGGTCGAATTGACGACCGGAACGACGATTACCGGCATGCCCAATTCGGCCGAAAATCCGGTAGCTTACATCATTAAGCCTTCTACGAACAACGAGATGTATGTATTGGAAAACCGCCAGCGCGTAGGTTTCGACAGCAATGTTCCCGGCAACGGCTTGCTGATTTATCATATTCACAATTCTGCTTCGCAGGGTCGTATCAACAACACCGGACACCCACAGCAAGCGTATGTGGTTTCGGCGGCAACCACTTCGGAGGCTTATGCCATTCCAAACGCAAACAAAAATTCCTACGGATCAGTCAATTCCAGCCGGACGCCATTTTCCAATGCTTCCGGAAGGGATGCCTTTACAAGCACTTCCATTCCGCGCATGTTTCGCTGGGTCGGCACTTCGGGCGAAGAGGTAACAGACAAGCCAATTACCGAAATCACGCAGGCCGGCGGATTGGTTTCGTTTAAATTTATGGGCGGCGAAATAATTAAAGATACCGTGATTACGAATTTGACGGTAGCTGAAACCAACGGAAAAATCCTGTTGGAATGGGAAATCAGGGAAGACAGCGACACCACATATATCTACACTCTTTACCGGAACGGCGAATTAATTCAGGACAGTATTGCCGAAGCTTTTTATACTGATTCTGTCAGTCAATCAGGCGTTTATGAATATTGTGTGAAAGCGTCGGAAAACGAAGATCCGGTGTGTGCTTCGGTTACGGTAGAACTCAATTCGATTTCAAAAATAAATGCTACAGACGCTGTTGTTCGTTTGTCGCCTAATCCGGTATCAAACCGCTTATTCGTTGAAAGTCAATCGCTTATCTTGCAAATTCAGGTAACGGATTTGAAGGGTCGTGTCGTTTATGTGCAACCGGCTAATGCTTTTTCCGCTGTTATTTCTACCTCTTCGTGGGATAAAGGTGTTTATCTGGTGAAAATCGTCGGGCAAGACAACCTTTCCGTTCATAAAGTCATCAAAGCGTATGGGCAGTAAGAAAAAGAAACTTACAAGAGTGGGATTAGTGGTGATTATTGTTGCCGCTGCGGTCGCTCTTACCGGTTTTTTCCTGGCGAGGAATGCGGAAAATATTCTGAAAGAGCGCATTACCCAAAATGTATCCCAAATGACGGATGGATTATATCACCTGACATTCCGAAAATTGGATTTGAATATTCTCACCGGCTTCCTGAATATAGACGACATCAATTTGCAACTGAACGAGGAACGGTTGAACGAATTGTCTCAAAAAGACAGCATTCCGCGTTTGTATGGAACGGTTAAAATCAAAAATGTGCATTTTGAAGGTGTCGATTTTGTTTATAAACGGAAGCGAAAAAAACGCGAATTGAATTTTCACCGGTTAGAGATTATCCGGCCGCAAATCGCGTTAATCCATCCGGTTTCTGTCCGAAAAGATACGGTCAAACAGCTGCCGAACAATACATTTTATGAAATGATTGAGCCTTATTTAGACGTGTTTTCCATTTCCGAAATTAGGCTGGAAAATGGAGAATTAAATTTTTCTTCGGAAAATGAAACGGATACTACAACGTTGCAAATTCAAAATATAAATTTTCGGGCGGATAAATTTCGGATAGATTCGTTGGCGGATAAAAAATCGCCTTGTTTTTTGTATAGCGAGGATTACCGGCTGACGGTTGATTCTTCCAAGGTTCATTTCCCCAATCATTTATACACTATTCGGACGGGAAAAATCGAGTGGCAGCTAAAAGATTCGTTGTTTCGTGCGAAAAATATCGCTTATCAAACACTTGTTCCGAAGGCGCAATTTATCCGAAACCATGCCGATTGGTTTGATGTCGAAGTCGGTGCGGTGGAGTTGAAAAATCTGCATATTCAAAAAATAGAAACGGAAAAAAGCGTGCAAATCGACAGTATCTTTGTTTCGGACGTCTATTTTAACAATTATAAAAACGGGAAAATTCCGGTGGTTCATCGGATTGTCCCCATGATTTACGAGCCTTTTCAGAAATTCCCCATTCCCTACGCTATCGATTATCTGAAAGCGTCGAATGTGAATGTTGCTTATGAAGAGTTGGCGAAAGACCGGACGCAGGCGGGATTTATTAATTTCACGCAGATGGAAGGCATCTTTGACAAAGGATTGACGAACATTGTCCGGGAACACACCCAGACCAACCGCTTGTTGGCGAAGGCCAAGTTGATGAATGCGGGTCTAATTCGTGCCGAGTTGTATTTTCCGGTGGATAGCACCTACGATTATGCGGTAGTAAAAGGCTCATTGGGTACAATGAATATGCTGTCGCTCAACAAGATAATTACGCCGATGACTTCGGCAAGTATTAACAGCGGGTTTATCCAGCGTATGGATTTTGACATTCGGGGTGGGAAAAAAAGTGCGAAAATCAATATGTGTTTGCGTTACAACGACTTAACGGTCGATATTGGCAGTTGGTCGCTATTTGCCAACGGATTGATCCGAAACAATAATCCCAAAAATCCGAACGATCCGCTGCAATGCGTGGAAGTTACACACATTCGCGACCCCTATCATTCTTCATTCAATTATTTATGGAAAATCTGCTTCGACGGCTTGTCCGAAACGCTGGGCTACACGCAGGTGCGGAAGAAACGAGTGGAATGGATACAGAAAGAAATCAAAGAAATCAAGAAGTTGAAAAAGAAATTGTAAAATAATTCCGAAAATAATTGTAAATTTGTAGTTTGTAACGAATTTAAATATGGTAATAGCAGTTGATTTTGACGGAACAATCGTTGAACACGAATATCCCAAAATAGGGAGACCGCTTCCGTTTGCTTTTGAGGTGTTGCGGAAATTGCAACAGGAAGAAAACCACACGTTGATTTTATGGACAATGCGCGAAGGCAAATTGTTGCAGGAAGCAATCGATTATTGTGAGAAAAACGGTGTGCGGTTTTTTGCACACAATAAAAATTATCCCGAAGAAAAATTGCAGGAAGGCGACCCGCGCAAATTGTCGGTCGATTTATTTATCGACGATCGCAACATTGGCGGATTGCCCGATTGGGGAATTATATATCAACTTATCAAATACAGACGCAGTTCTCCGCGCAATCTGGACATGATGGACAGCGACAAAGGCCGCGAAAAACGCAAGAATTTATTTATCCGGCTGGGCGAAGCGTGGGAGAAAGCCAGAGGATACCGATATTAACAGCCTAAGAGAATGCAAATACCTATTGATAATAAAATTATAGAAAAAGCCGCCGAGGAGTTGCATATCCGTGATTTTTCGCAGGCAACCATTCGCGAAGTGGTGGCGATTGCCGGAAAAATCGAGAAACAAACCGGTTTGGAATTTATCCACATGGAAATGGGCGTTCCCGGACTTCCGCCGGCCAAAATAGGCGTACAGGCGGAAATCGAAGCGTTGCAAAACGGTGTAGCCTCTATCTATCCGGTCATCGACGGTCTGCCTGAATTGAAGAAAGAGGCATCGCGATTTATTAAGGCATTTGTAGATTTGGACGTTTCGCCCGAAGGCTGTGTACCGGTGGTCGGATCGATGCAGGGAACTTTTACGTCGTTTTTGGTTGCCGGACAATGCGATGCCAAGCGCGACACGATTTTATTTATCGACCCCGGATTTCCGGTACAGAAACAGCAAGCGGTGGTATTGGGATATAAATACGAATCGTTTGATGTGTATGATTTTCGAGGCGACAAACTAAAAGACAAATTAGAGTCTTATCTGTCGAAGGGAAATATCGCTTGTGTTATTTATTCCAATCCGAATAATCCGGCATGGTTTTGCTTGAAAGATAAGGAGCTACGAATTATCGGAGAATTGGCTACTAAATACGATGCTATCGTTTTGGAAGATTTGGCGTATTTTGCGATGGATTTCCGCCAGGATTTAGGTACGCCGTTTCAATCGCCTTTTCAGCCCAGCGTAGGAAAATATACCGACAATTATCTCTTGTTGATTTCCGGCTCGAAAGCGTTCAGCTATGCGGGACAACGGATTGGCGTGGTTGCAATTTCCGATTCGCTTTATCACCGCGTCTACGAAGGTTTGACACAACACTATGGCGGCGGGACGTTCGGAAGCGTGTTTATCCACCGCGCCCTATATGCAATTTCTTCAGGGACAAGCCATTCGGCGCAATATGCTTTGGCAGCGATGTTTAAGGCTGCATCAGACGGATGTTTCCCGTTTTTGGAAGACGTGAAAGAATACGGCCGGCGTGCCCGGAAGTTAAAAGAAATTTTTCTGAAATATGGATTTAAAATCGTCTATGACAACGATTTGGGCGAAACGCTTGCCGATGGTTTTTATTTCACCATCGGCTACCCCGGTATGACGGGTGCGGAACTCATGTCGGCACTCATTCCCTACGGCATTTCAGCCATTGCGCTAAACACAACCGGAAGCAAACAAGAAGGATTGAGAGCCTGCACATCGTTTATCAAAGACCACCAATACGAATTATTGGACAAAAGGCTGGCGGAATTCACGAGAAATCTTTATTTATTTCGTTAAACGGCCGCTTTTTTTCAACGCCTGATCCAACAGATACAGTATCTGTCCGTTGACGCTGCGAAATTCGTCGGCTGCCCACTTCTCAATCGCTTCCATCGTTGCAGTGTCGATACGGAGAACAAAACTCTTGTTTTTGCTTTCTTTGGCCATGCACGTCCGGTTAATTATACAGCGTTCCCGTATTGAGTATCGGCTGTGCATTCTCTTCGCCGCACAGAACGACCAACAGATTGGAAACCATAGCCGCTTTTTTGTCGTCGTCCAACTCGATGATTTTCTCGTCCGAAAGTTTTTTCAAAGCGTGTTTCACCATACCGACTGCGCCTTCTACAATTTTTTCGCGGGCGGAAATAATCGCGTCGGCTTGTTGGCGGCGCAACATAACAGCAGCAATTTCGGGCGCGTAAGCCAGATAATTGACCCGCGCTTCCATTACTTCGATGCCGGCAATCGACAAGCGTTCGTTCAACTGATTTTCTAAAATCGTATTGATTTCTTCGCCGCCCGAACGCAACGTCAGTTCTTTGCCGTTGTCTGCATCGTCATAAGCATACATCCCTGCTACCAGGCGCAATGCGGCATCGCTTTGCACTTTGACGAAATTGGAAAAAATCTGCATCTTGGCATTGACACTGTCGGTTTGTGCGCCGCTTTGCCCATTGTCAATTTCAAACGAGGCTTTGTAGGTATCTATCACCCGCCAAACCAATACTTGACCGATCATAATCGGATTTCCCTGTTTGTCATTCACCTTGATCGGTTCGGCATCCAGGTTACGGGCACGCAACGTCAATTTTTGTTTTTCGTAAAACGGATTTGCCCAGAAATAACCGTTTTCTTTGATCGTACCGCTGTATTTACCGAAAAAGACCATCACCCGTGCTTCATTCGGGTCGATTTTCATAAATCCTGCCCAAAAAATAAGGTTGAGAATGAACAAAAAGACGCCCACTATCAAAAGCAATATCTTTAATGTTTCCAAAAAATCGGATCTACCGGCCCAAATAAACAGGCAGATAACGGCTATAAGAAACAGTAGGTTGAACAGCAACATCGGAATACCCGGCAATTTCATTCCACTAAAATTTTCTTCTTTTGTTTTCATAAATTCAATCGTATTAATTTAATTATAAAATGATATTATTTTAATATCACAAAAGTACAAACAAATTTTTAAATAGCAAGAAAAAAATCAAAAATTAGTGACAAGCTCTCATAAAAAATTGATAGAGCGGGTATAGATAGTCAAATTCCTGACGCAGATAAGTAACCAAATCTTCCGAAATAATGATATGGCTGATGGCTAAATGTTTCGTCAGGTAAATATTTTCGTGCTGCAGCCAGGGCAAAAGGGATTCGTCAATTTTCTCTTCCGTTGGCACCGGATACTTGAGCGGTTTTCCGTTCAATTCAAATCCGCGCACATTCACCAATCCTTTCAGGATGCGTTTGAAATCATCCTGTTCGTTTATAATTTCCTGACGGATAAGCTCTTGCGTCTTTTGGCGTACCGTGTGAAGTCCCAAGCCGTAGTCCGCACCGTCTTTGTTGATGTGGATAAAAAATTCGGGATAAGACGACCAATCACGGGCATCACCGGAAACTGCTCGCCGGAAATTCAATGATTGGCAAGTTTTATACGGCGGCTGCGTGGGGTTGCTGCGAGTGTCGCGCGTAATGCGAGAGATAATCCGCCGCAACAACATATTCATTTCAGGATCTTTGAAACGGAAATAATCCCGCATAGCCACCGCAAACTCCCGCGTAGGTTGCAACACCACCGTTTCATAAACGGCTTTATGCGCTTCAAACCACATGCGGTTGTTGTTCGCTTCCAATTCTTCAAAAAATCGGAAAGTTGCCAACCGAAAACCCTCAAACGGATCAAGCGGTCCGTCCATCTCAAATTCCTAACGACCGGCGGACAGCTTCGATTTTAGCTTCGGCAGAGGCGTCGGCTTCCGTCAGTTCTTCCCGAGAGCTGACTTTACTGTGGATTTCGACGTAAAACTTGATTTTCGGCTCTGTTCCCGAAGGACGAATAGACACTTTTGTACCGTCTTCCGCAAAATATTGCAGCACATTCGACGTAGTCGGCATATCCAGCGTAACCCGTTCATTTTCAACAATATCTGTGCCCGTCAATTTGGCAAAATCCTTAATGAAAAAGATTTTAGAGCCGGCGAGTTCCGTCATCGGGTGTTCGCGGTAGTTTTTCATCATCGCTTCGATTTCTTCCGCACCCGATTTGCCCTGTTTCACAACCGAAATTCCTTTTTCTTTTGAAAATCCATATTCCACATAAATGTCTTGAAGCAGTTCATAAACGGTTTTGCCCTGTTCTTTTGCCCATGCGGCAATCTCAGCCAACAACATACACGCGGAAACGGCATCTTTGTCGCGTACAAAATCTTCAGCCAAGAATCCGTAGCTTTCTTCGCCGCCGCCGATATAAGTCCGTTTATTTTCGTTCTGGCGAATGACGTCGGCAATCCACTTGAAACCGGTATAACAGTCATACATTTTCACGCCATTCTTTTTGGCGATATTTTTCACCAATTCAGTTGATACAATGGTTTTTACGATGTATTCGTTGCCTTTCAACCGGTCTAATTCTTTCCAGCGGGTAATCAGATAATACAGGAAAATCAGCAGTGTTTGGTTTCCGTTCAGCAACACAAATTCACCGTTTTTGTTGCGGACGGCAGCCCCTACGCGGTCGGCATCGGGGTCGGAAGCCATGACCAAGTCTGCGCCGGTTTCGATGGCTTTTTCCACCGCCATTTTCAATGCGGCCGCTTCTTCGGGATTGGGCGAATGTACGGTCGGAAAATCGCCGCTGATGACGTCCTGTTCCGGAACATGAATGATATTTTCAAAACCCAACGCTTTCAACGCTTTGGGAATCAAGGTGATACCTGTTCCATGAATGGGTGTATAGACAATTTTGATGTCCTTGTGCTTCCGGATAGCTTCTTTGGAAAGCGAAATCGTCAATAAATCGTTAATATAATCGTCGTCGATTTGGTGGTCTAACAGCGTGATCAATGGTGGATTTCCTTTGAAATGAATGTCTTTGACCGAAGTTACCTGATTGACTTCCGCAATGATATTTTTATCGTGCGGGGCAATCACCTGCGCTCCATCGTCCCAATAGGCTTTATAGCCGTTGTATTCTTTTGGATTGTGCGAAGCCGTGATACAAATTCCGCTTTGGCAACCCAATTTTCGAATCGCATAACTGATTTCGGGTGTCGGACGCAAATCGGGAAATAAATAAACCTTAATGCCGTTGGCGGAAAATATTTCGGCCGATTTTTCGGCAAACAAGCGGCTGTTGTTCCGGCAGTCGTGGCCGATCACTACACTGATTTGGGGCAATTTGGCAAATTCTTTTTTCAGATAATTCGCCAAACCTTGCGTCGCCGCGCCTACGGTATAAATATTCATGCGGTTAGATCCTGCGCCCATGATACCGCGCAATCCGCCTGTTCCAAATTCCAAATCTTTATAAAAGGCCTCAATCAAATCGGTTGGATCTTCCTTATTCAGCAAATTCTGTACGTCTTTGCGCGTTTCCACGTCGTAATCTTCGTTCAACCAAGCAGTTGCTTTCGTCTTTACCTGTTTTAATAAAATTTCGTCAATCATAAGATATGTATTTTATGTTTTTTATTCTTGAAACAATTCTTCAAGGTCGATTTCCAATCCTTTGAAAATCGAAACCGGAACTTTTCCTTCAAATTCGTAAGCTATACCGTTGTCAAATTTCCCGTTTTCCTGCAATTTGAATACGGTAACCCCCTTTTGTCGAGGGAAAACCACCCAATATTCGCGAACGCCGGCCTCTTCATACAAAAAGAATTTTTCGTTCAGGTCGCGTTTGGCTGTTGAAGGCGATTGCACTTCCACGATCAAATCGGGCGCACCGAGACAACCGGCTTCGTCTAATTTCTTCGGATCACAAATCACACAGATGTCGGGTTGTACAACTGTATAAATCTGATTATCAGCCGTTTCGTCGTTTTTTGGAAAACGTACATCAAAAGGCGCGTGATAAACCTTACATTTTCCTTTTCGTCTTTTTACAAAAGACCATATATTGGCAAATATCTCACCCGATAATCCCGAATGAAAGCGTGTCGGCGCACTCAACACATAAACGATACCGTTAATTATTTCTCTGCGGACATCGTCTGTCCAGGTCAGATAATCGGCATAAGTATAAAGTTGAGCATTTGTTATATAAACCCCCGCCGGTTCTTCCGCTTTTTGTTCTAAATGTTCATTATCAGGTTCCATAAATTTTTATTTTATTTCTTTTTCCTTCAAAAAATCGCCGGTTTGTTTCACAATCTCGCGCAAATAATTTTCGTCCCATTTCGGACGGTTGGGATATTGCGAACTACCATATTGATTAGTAATTAACTTTCCGTCAGCCTCTTTCTTCACACAGCCGTCCATGTATTTGACGATTAAATATTCGCCCAGCGATTTCCATTCGGCTAATGCTTTTTGCGCCGTTTCTACACTATAATGAGTAAGAAAAGCCACAGCCGCTTTTTTATTGGAAAGCCGTATGGCTTTGTCTTCCACTTGCGGTTGAATTTCGATGTAGGCATTTTCCAATCCGTCCTGCAAAGGTTTCGTGTCTAAAATCATTTGGTCGTAACGGTTGTACGCCATATTGGCCACCCAATTATGCACCCAAAACGCAGAAGTCCAGGAAAAATGCGTGAAATCGCCGTTGCCCACGCGGTAACATTCCGGTGTTTCGGTCATACAGGCATACATCGGCGTATAAACCGTAAAACGTGCATCATCGACACCAAACCAGAACACACCGCCGACTTCGTCCGGCAAGAAACAGCGCATTTGTCCCACAAAAGTGAAACCGGTTTGCTGCGTGGAAACCGGCCGTTCGAAACCGTATTTTACGCTATCGACTGTAAAAGCCAACGGGTGGAAACGGTAGGGCGAATGAAACGGCCCCGCACCCAAGTCTTTCGTCGGGTCGAAAATCGTCCCTTCGTAATGGTCACGCATCATATCCATTAAATCCTTTACATTCAACAACTTATTCGGTTTTACATATAATGGCATTGGCGTCGGGTCTTCCCCTAAAATATAAGGTAACCATTGCTGTGCCTGGTCGGTATAATGATTGTAAAAACTCCACACGCGGGCTTCGCAGAAACGCAAACCGCCCCAATCCAACGGATTATAGGCTTTGGAAAAGCTGAAATCTGCGTCATTTCCCGAAAAATAACCTTTTTGTCGGGCAAATGTGATGACATCTTCCGAATACAGGCAATTTTCTTTATCATTCAGCGGAAATTGATGGATACGCGCCTGATTGGCATGCGCCGAAATGCAGTCGTCGGGAATACGCACAGCCACCCAGACTGCACCTTTGTTGCCGGTGCCCTTTCCAATCATTTCCATAATCCACACTTCATTTTTATCGACAATCGAAAAGGATTCGCCTTCGCTGTAATAGCCGTATTTCGCTACCAAACCGGTCATGACTTTAATTGCTTCGCGTGCGGTTTTTGCGCGTTGCAATGCAAGGTAAATTAAACTGCCGTAATCGATAATCGCTGTTGTATCCACCAATTCCTCGCGTCCTCCCCAAGTGGTTTCGCCGATACAAAGCTGATGTTCGTTCATATTTCCAACTACATTGTAGGTTTCGGCAACCTGCGGAATTTTCCCCAGATATTTGTGCGTATCCCATTCATAAACGTCCAACAGTGTGCCGGGCGCGTGTTTTCCCGCCGGCCAGTGATATAATTCGCCATACAGGGCGTAACTGTCGGCCGAATAAGTGACAAACGTAGAGCCGTCGGTCGAGGCATTTTTTCCCACTAACAAATTGGTGCAAGCCCAACTATTTACCGTAAAAAAGCCAAGCAGGCCAATTAACATCGTTTTTTTCATATATGCTTATTATAAATATTCTGTTCCGTATTTCATATTCACGTCGGTCACAAACTGCTTGATACGCTGTTCTTCCGATTTTTGGCAAACCAGCAACACATTGTCCGATTCGACAATGATGTAATCTTCCAACCCTTGCACCACGCCCAATTTGCCGTCGGCCAAAATCACTAAATTATCCTTACTTTCGATAAACAGCGACCGGCACTTCAATGCGGTGTTTTGTTTCGTATCTTTTTCGGCCAAGTCATATAGCGATCCCCACGTTCCCAAATCCGACCAGCCGAAATCGGCCATCAACATGTATACGTTGTCGGCTTTTTCCATAATCCCGTAATCGATGGAAATATTTTGACACATCGGATATTCTTCTTCAATAAAAGCCTGTTCCCCAGTCGTATTATATTTGCCTGCGCCTCGATTGAAACGGGTGCTGATGTCCGGCAGATGTTTGGCAAAGGCATCCAGAATGGTTTTTACGTTCCAAATAAAAATTCCCGAATTCCAAAAGAAATCGCCGCTTTCGTAAAAAACTTTAGCCAGTTCCAGATTAGGTTTTTCGGTGAAAGCCTTCACTTTTTGGATATTATCTTCCCCGCCTTCCGCCGTTTGAATATAACCGTAACCGGTTTCGGGACGGCTCGGCTTCACTCCCAATGTCAGCAACGTCGGAAATTTCTGCACAAAATTCAATCCGGTCTGGATATTCCGCAAAAAATGTTGTTCCTGCAAAATCAGGTGGTCGGCCGGAGTAATCACCAAATTTGCATTCGGATTAATCGCATAAATATGATAGGCGGCGTAGGCAATGCACGGTGCGGTATTCCGGCGCGTAGGCTCTAATAAAATCTGGTTGTCCTTCAATTCGGGAAGTTGTTCCTTCACCAAATCCGCATACAGGCGGTTGGTTGCAATGTAGATATTTTCCGCAGGAATCAATTGATTGAAACGATCGAACGTTTGTTGCAAAAGCGAACGGCCGATGCCAAAAAAATCGAGAAATTGTTTCGGTTTGTTTTCGCGGCTAAACGGCCAGAACCGGCTCCCAATTCCTCCACTCATGATAACGCAATAATTGTCCTTCATTGTATAACTGATTTAAGAATTATGAAAGACAAAAGTACAAATTATTTGGGAATTTGCCAATTCTTACGTTTGTTTGACGAAAGCATGCCGCAAGCAGCCAAAATATCTTCGCCCCGCGACGCCCGAATGGTGGCCGTAATGCCTTGTGCGTTCAAAATATCGCGAAAAACAATCAGGATGTCCGGATTAGACGGCGGCAAGTTGATTTCGGGAATTGGATGGTACCGGATTAAATTGACGCGGCAGGGAATATCTTTGAGTAATTGTGCCAGCGCGAGTGCGTGCTTCCGGTCGTCGTTCAATCCGCCAAATAAAATGTATTCAAACGAAACCCGCCGTTGATGAGCAAAATCCGCCGAACGGATAATATTTAAAACTTCCGTCAAAGGATAGACTTTTTCAACAGGCATCAGCGATAGCCTTTCAGCAGAGTAGGGGGAATGCAGGCTGATGGCCAAATGGGCTTTGCTCTCGTTCAGGAAACGTTTCAATCCGGGAATCAGGCCGATAGTCGAAACCGTAATCCGCTTCGGACTCCACGCAAAACCGTAATCGGCCGTCAAAATTTCCAATGCTTTCAGGACTTCATCCATATTATCCATCGGCTCGCCCATGCCCATAAAAACAACATTTGTCAGCGCGTCGCTTTCGGGAACGGATAGCAGTTGATTGAGTATATCGCCGGCGGTCAGTTGTTCCGAAAATCCCTGTTTGCCGGTCATGCAAAACAGGCAATTCATCTTGCAACCTACTTGCGACGAAACGCAAAGCGTCGCGCGGTCTTTGTCGGGAATATACACCGTTTCGATAAAATGACCGGTCGAGGCCGGGAACAGATACTTAACGGTTCCGTCTGTCGAGGTCTGTTTTTCCGTGTATTCGTTTCGTCCGACGATGTACTTCTCTTTCAATAAGTTACGGTGATTTAACGAAAGATTGGTCATTTCGTCTATCGAAAACACTTTTTTCCGGTATAACCAATCGACTATCTGTCCAGCTGCAAAAGCCGGTAGGGCCAAGTCTTTGACCATCGTTTTTAATTCTTCTAATGTCTTGCCCAACAAGATTTCCATTCGCTTGCAAATGTATAATTTCGCTCAAAGATAAGGTATTTTTGTTGAAATAAAAAAGGGGCGACCGCAAAGGCCGCCCCTACCTCGGGAATTTGAATGTTATGCGAACTTCCCGATATGTCGTTCTGTCCTGTCATTGCGTTTTCCCTGTCATTGCGCGCTTGACGCGCAATCCCCTGCCCATCGTTATTATTTCACAATAATTTTGTGCGTCTGCGTCTCCCCGTTGCCTAATACCGCCTTCACGATGTAAATCCCGGTAAGGGCGTTGCGCGCAACGCCCCTACGCAAATTCATCTGATATACATTATTCTCAATCTTATTCGCTTGTTTTACTTTCCGTCCTTGCATATCGAATAATTCCACCGAATTGATCTTTTCCGGTGAAGAAACGGTTACTGTTTCATTGTCTTGATAAATCGCGATTTTGTTTTCATTCTTTATCTCACTG
>BNTW01000015.1 GCA_025996895.1 Bacteroidia bacterium
GGAAGAAGGCAAAGATTTGATTGTATTTCATTCATACATAGGTGGTTTATGGGTGAAAAGTGCTGCATTGGAATTAGCAGAAAAGAGCAATCATATCAATTATCACTTGGGCGAACAGGCCGAATTAGCTATGCCTTACGCCGATTACATCGCTTCGCAAAACAGTATTCCGCTCGAATACAATTCGTCGGGGATTTATTTCGGCGATGCGAAATACCTGAAAGATTTAAATATTTCGATAGACCAAAATGGCAATACGCGGTCGTTTGCCAACAATAAATGTGCGGCCGGTGCGATAGAAAAACCGGCTTCACCACCAACAGGCGTGGAATCACATACCTATGAGCAATTTATTATGTACGGACAAAGTCTTTCGACCGGACATGAATCTTGGCCGCTTTCGATAGAAAACATCGAAGGAAATTATATGATCGGAAAACAAATCTGGATCAATGCCAGCAATTCGGGATTCGACCAGTTGAATCCGCTGACGTCGGACTACTGCGCCGAGGGAGTTTATCAGGCCGAAGCACCTTTGCACGGAGCCGTCAATCATATTCGACTGAAACAGCAGGAAGTTTCGCCCGAAATAGATAATCGTTTTATCGCCACTTCGGCCGGAACAAGCGGACGAACGATTGAAGAACTTTCAAAAGAATCGCAAACGACCACCCATTACGGCGATTTCCAAAATGCGCTAAAATACGCGAAACGCATTATTACCAAAACCAACAGTCCGGTTTCCTGCCCCGCGATTTTCTGGCTGCAAGGCGAATGGAATTATGCGGGCATCCAAAGCGGTCTGACACCCGGAAGTACGTCCACCACTGACAAAAAAGCGTATAAAACTCTGTTGTTGAAGTTGAAAAATAATATGCAACAAGAAATCCAAGAACGCTATTTGCAGGACGACAAACCGTTGTTTATCACTTATCAGGTGGGTGCGCAATACACGAAGGGAAGAACACTTTCCATCGGCATGGCGCAATTGGAAGCCTCGAACGAATACAAAGACATTGTCTGCGCCGGCCCGGTTTATCCGATGACCGACTTAGGCGGACACTTGGACGGCAATGGTTATCGCTGGTATGGCGAAATGCTGGGGAAAGTATATTACAAAACAAAAATTCTGGGCGAAGATTTTCGTCCGTTGCAACCCAAGCGATTGGCGCGCGATGCGGAAAATCCCAAGAAAGTATATATCACGTTTCATGTACCTGAGC
This sequence comes from Bacteroidia bacterium, assembly GCA_025996895.1. GTDB lineage: Bacteria > Bacteroidota > Bacteroidia > Bacteroidales > Azobacteroidaceae > Azobacteroides. The sequence continues at coordinate 1,224 of BNTW01000015.1, forward strand.
CTCCTTTGGTGCTCGACATCAACACTCTAAAACAGGAAACCAATTACGGTTTTAAACTGTATCTGCGCGGATTTGAAACAACCATTGATAAGGTGGAGATTGTGAACGACAGCGTGGTAGCGATTACCGGCAGGAGCGATTTAACGACCGACCGTTTGGACGTGGCTTACGGAAGTGAAAGTACACGCGGACACGGAAACTTGCGCGACAGCGATCCCTATCAGGCATTTTTCACTTATGTGAATCCCGACCAGAAAGACGCAGAAGGAAATTTCCTTTATGACCACGTTCGCAATCCGAAAGCGTCGTTAATTCCGCCCAGCGGTGAGCCGAAAGACGCCGACGGTCAGGTGATTTATGACAAGCCCTATCCGCTGTATAACTTTTCTGTTGCGTTTTATTACGAAATTCCCAAAGATTCTGCCGAATATGTTGTTCCTAACTGGAACGGCTTGGTATGGAAAGATGCCATTAACGAAGTGAAAGTTTCAACTATTGATATTCATCAAACGGCGAAAACGTTGTATATTTCCGTTCCCAAAGCGGCTGATACATCGGTGGTTGTTTTTGATGTTTCGGGAAAACCGGTAAAACAGTTTGCCGATAAAAAGCGATTGCAGGAATATTCCCTGCAATCGCTTCCTTCCGGTGTTTATATTGTCAAAGTTCACTCTGCCGGACAGACAAAAACGGCGAAACTGATTTTGTAGTGTCATTGCGGGCCTGACCCGCAATCCTCTCAAAATTTATATTGAAGACGTAAAGTGAAGACATTGTCCTTTACGTCTTCTTTCATATTGTCTATGTTCGCTGTCGTTTCGTTTTTGTTGATTTCGTAAAACGCCTGCAAGCGGAGGTTGTTGTTGATACGCCACAACGCGCCGAAGCCGAAGGTATTGAACGACAAATCCGTTTTTGTTGTGCCGTTTTGACCGGTTTCGTCGCCGGATACTTTCGTATTCGGGTCGTACCAATCGTATTTCAATACGGCAGAGAAAGGCGATTGTCCTAAATCTTGCACGAAAATCACGTATCCGCCTTTGAAATCACGAATGTAAGTGTCTGCGGTGGGAAGCGTGGCTACATTCGGACTTTTAGTGCTTTTGTCTGTTCCCGGTTGTTGTCCGAACAAATACTCTGCACGCAGTTGCGTCAATCCTGCCGGACTTAAAATTGAAAACTGTCCGTCGAAACCGACATACTCGCGTTTGGCGTATTTCCCTTTGTTGTCGTCGGCCTCGTTCAGCACAAAACTGTTGTCCTTCATCGTATAAACGTTTTTCGTTCCCTGATAAACGCTTCCGTTATAATACGATATGCCTACGCCCCACGCGCCGTCACTGCCAATCGGTTTTCCGGCCGAGAGATGGCTGATAAAGTCTTTCCGGCTGTCGGTTTCCGCCTTAATTCCGTTACCGGCAAACCATCCGGCTTCCAATTTAACGACATTCCACACCGACGTTTTAGGAGCTTGCAAGACCAACATCGCACCCAAATCGCGCTCTTCGGGAAAAAGTGTTTGAAAAATTGTCGAACGTTCGGGCGATTCCCGGCGCGAAGACGAATAACTGATTTCGTTCCCAAACGGACGGTCAAACACACCCGCGCGCAATTGATTGCTCTGAAACCAGGGATCTTTCACATTCAGGTAAGCATCTTTCAAACCCAACCCTTTTTCCGTCAGGTCAATTTGAAACGTACCCGAAGCGATACCTTCTTCATACACCAACTTAATCCGTCCGCGCCGAATGCCGATACGGTCGTAGGATTCTTCCGCATTTTCGTTTCCACTGCCCACTTTCAGGCTCGAAGCCTTTTCGCCATACTGATACTGTGATTGAATGTAGCCCGAAATTTTCAACTTTTTCAGTTTAATAATCTCGTTTTCAAGGATTTCCGTTTTCTGTTCGAGTTTTTCGACAGGTGTCAATTCTATCTCCTGTGCCGAAGCCAAAGAGGCAATACACAAACCGCACAACAATGTTGCCATTTTCTTCATCATATTTCATCAATTTTTAAATTTCGCTACAAAAGTATAATCACCTTTTGACACTTATTTTAAAAACAGATTACAAAGATGTTACAAATTGCACCATCGCGCCTACGCCGTATTGCAAAGCATCTTCATCTATATCGAATTGGTCGTTGTGATGTTCTGCTCCGCTGCCCAGCGAGTCGTTTTTGATGCCGATGAAAGTGAAAATCGAAGGCGCGAGTTCGCTGTACCGGGCAAAAGTTTCGGCGGCATACCAAATATATTGCTCATCGGAAACCACGCTGCCGGGATAAAGTTCATTGACTGCTTTGTGAGTGAATTTAGCCAAAGCGTCATCGTTCACAACCGGCCCTATAGCGATACCCATTTTGTCACGAAACTTCACCGTGCAGTTGTGAGCGCGGGCAATGTCTTCACTGACTTTCCGCAACAGCGCAAAGCCTTTTTCTCCTTCTTCCCGATCGAAAAAACGGACAGTGCCTCCGATATAAACCGAATTGGGAATCACATTATATGTTTCTCCGCCTTGTACTTGCGTAATTCCCAACGTGAGAGTTTTGGTAATATCGCGCTGATTGTTCCAAGCAATCGAGATCCCGGTCAATACATTGGCTGCCGCAAACACCGGATTAATGGATAAATCGGGGCGCGAAGCATGACCGCCGCGCCCGATTATATCAAAAGCAACAGTGCCTGTACCGGCCATGATAGCACCTTCCCGAATATAGATTTTGCCTGTTTCGAGATTCGATTTCAGGTGATTGCCGTAGATTGCGTCTATTTTTAACGGACGAAGGGCTTCAATCATGGCCGGAATGCCTGAATTGGTTTCTTCGCCTTCTTCAAAGATAAACACGATTTTTCCGGTCAACCGGTCTTGCCATTCGGTCAAAATCTTGGTCGTACCGAGTAAAATCGCGCTATGTCCGTCGTGTCCGCAGGTGTGCGAAACACCCGGATTTTGCGATAAATGCAATTTCTTTTGCTTCAAATTGACTTCGCTTTCCGGAATGGGCAAAGCATCAATATCGGTGCGCAAGCCAATGGTTTTGCCGGGTCGTTTGGTGTCGAGCACAGCATAAAAACCGGTACCGGGTATTTGAGTTATCGGTAAACCGAGCTTGGCAATTTCGGCCTGCAAGAATTGAGTTGTTTCAAATTCCTTACCCGACAATTCGGGATGTTCATGCAGATAACCTCTTATTTCCCGAATATAAGTATCAACAGATTTAACTTTTTCCAAAATCAATTCTTTTTTCACCGGTTTTTGCGCCGCCATCAGAAACACATTAAAAATTAATACCAACAAGATAAAATATTGCCTCATCATTCGTAATTTGTAATTCGTAATTAATTAATTTCCTTCCGGCAAAATGGCCGCAAACAATCCCCACCCGAAATCCGGATCGAAATAGTTGCGCCAATTACCGTAAAATAAATTTTCCATCGGATAAACAATATAGCCGTCGCAGAAATGGTCGGTACGGTCGTAAGGCTCTGCCAGAATCAGCACATCGTCTTCGATGTAAGCCGTACCCATTGAATCATAACCGATTACTATTTGCCAGTGTCCACCCCATTCGTTGGTACCGATAATCACAGGAGCCCCTTTTTTCAGGAAATCGAGAAAAAGCGTCGGTGTGATGTCTTCTTTTTTATAATCGTAAGACGAAACATACTTAACGCCTCCGACAGCATCAAAAATATTGAGCAAATGGCGTAGATAAGTTGTATCCTGCTCCGTTCCACGCAGGGATTTGAGCGACATTTCGTCGTATCCGCCCAATTTACCGAAGTAGTTGAGTGCCATAAGTGCGCAACTCGGCCCGCAAGTTACTTCGGTAGTCTGCTGATAAGATTGGAATTTTTCGAGTAAAACGAGCGAGCCGCTGCTTTTCATCGAATAAAAATCATTGGATTGATAATACTTGTGCATATTTTTGCCGGAACAGGAAAATAAAACAACTATCAAAATGAAATAAAAATACCTTATCATACGCCTTTTATGCATCATTAATAACCCGGATTTTGTGGAGTTATATTCAACGCTTCCCCCTCGTAGTTGGTTGCCGGTATCGGCAGGCGATAGAATTTACCTTTCAGGTTATTCAATTTGGCGCGTTGATTGTCGTGCAGCTTCACATAAAACGGTGCGTTGATATTCGCCACACCGGGGAACGCTTCTTTGATACTGCCTGCAGACGCATATTTGTCTTTGTAGTATTCAAAGTTGCTGACAGCGTTTTCGATAGTCGAAACGTAATTTTTCCAGCGAACTAAATTGTACCAATGTTTTTGCTCAAAAGCAAGTTCATAATCCCATTCTTTGTACAAATCTTCTTTGGTAAGCGTTGTTAATTTGCCCTCGTTTTCGTAATGTCCGCCGAATGCCCGTTGCCGGATTTGATTGACTACCGTCAAGGCTTCACTGCTTCTGTTGAGGAACAACAATGCTTCCGCTTTGATAAGCAGCACTTCTGCATAGCGATATTCGATACGGTCGATGTCGTTAGGCTGTGTTTTCGAGGCTATATAATCCGGGCCGTCGTATGATGTGCGGTGAATCCACTTGCCGTTACGGACAACGCTGACCGGCCAAGTCAAATTATCAACCGCACCATCATCAAAGGTAATGCTGGTTACATACGAGAAAAGTTTGCGGGAATCGTTGTTGCTGGGAATACGGTTTTCAAGTGTAATGTCGGTATAACTGAGGTGCGGGTCTTTCAGCGGGTCGCCGGGCCAAGTGTATCCGCAATGCGTTTGGTGGTTGCCCATACCTCCCGCGTCACCGTCAATACCATCGCCGTCATGGCGTACCGAAAATATCACTTCGTCATTGTTTTCATTGACAGATCCCCAGATTTTATTATAGTTGCTAAGCAACTTATATTTACCGCTGTTAATCACCTTATTGGCATATTCGATGGCCTTTTCCAATTTGGCTGCATCGGGAGCAACAGCTGCCGGATCGCTCTTTGTATTGGCGATGGCTTGTAGCTGTTCCTGCGAAAGCGGTTTTTGTCCCCAAGTCAGATACACCTTTGCCAAAATTGCATTAACGGCTCCTTGCGAAGGATTGGATTTAGTAGCATCGTATTCAGGCAAATGAGTCGCTGCTTCAGTCAAATCTTTAACGATTTGCGTATATACGGCGTCTATGGAAGCACGTTCTCTGCCTAAGGCACTTGCCTCATCAAGAATAAGCGGTATTTCGCCAAATGCCTGTACCAATTTAAAATATTCATGTGCGCGGATAAACTTGGCGCGGGCAATCAGGTGGTCTTTATGCGCCTGCGTTAAATCGGTATTGACCGGCGAAGCCTCGATTTGCGCTATGGCCAGATTAGCGGTTCCGATACTGATATAAGGGTCGTCGAAAAGTTCGATCACCACATCGTTGTATTCGTCAAAATCCAACCGTGAAATATCGCCGGCCGAAGCGACATCGTCGGAAATCGAGGCAAGCGTTTCCGTAGCACCTTCACCAAAGACCGTATAATAGGAACTCAGCCACTGCAACGGAAGATAGGCCGAATTGACTAACGCGCTGGCTTCCGCTGAGGTCAGTTGAGGGCCTTCAGGATCGTCGCCTTTGGAAGGGTCGTCGTTGCAGGAAAATACACCCGCCAAAAGTATAGATAACACTACCGGAATAAAAAATTTCTTTTTCATAAAATTCATCTTTTTAATTGTTAATATATAATTCGTAATTTAAAACGTTAGGCTTGCCCCCAGCAAGAAACTTCGTGCCGTCGGATAAACGCCCAAATCCACCCCGTCGGCCACTTCGGGGTCGTAGCCTCGATATTTTGTCCAAGTATATAAATTCCGGGCGGAAGCAAACACTCTGAAATTCAGGGAATATTCATTATTTACCCTGATTGCGGAAATGGAATAGCCGACGGTCAAATTCCGTAACTTCAAAAAAGAAGCATCTTCGATGTAGCGGCTGTCCGGAAGCGTTATTCTCGGACTGTTGATATGCGGCACTATATTCGATGGATTTTCTTCCGTCCAGGCATTCAGCACCGTCGTCGACATATTGTAGGCGTCGCTTGTGCGTTCGAGGTAACGGCGAAGCAGATTATAAACCTCATTGCCGTAAGAGCCGGAGAAAACCACCTGTAAATCAAACTGTTTGTAATTGACGGTCGAAGAAAAACCGTAAATAAAATCGGGCTGGATACTTCCCAACACCGTGCGGTCGTTTGCTTGCGTAACTTTATTATCGTCGTTGAGGTTGCGCAATTTGACGTCGCCCGGTTTGGGCACCTTGCCTTCTACCGTTGGCAACGATGTTTCGCCGGTTTGCACGATACCGTCAAACTCGTAGCCGTAGAAAGAGCCGACAGATTCGCCTGTGCGTAAAATGGTTTCCTCTTCGTAACCTAATTTAAGATCGGCGTATTTTCCCAAATGGGTGATGGTGTTGATGTTTCGGGCGAAATTGGCCGAAACGGAAACGGATAAATCGCGGCGGTCAAGCACTTTGGCATTGACGGCCAATTCCAACCCTTTATTGGTTACGTTGCCTATGTTGGTCATTTGCAATTGGGTCGCACCGGAAGCAAAGGGAGGCGGTACTTTCAACAACAAATCGCGCGTTTTTTTGTAATAAACATCGGCAACCAGCGTCAGACGATCGTTCCAAAATCCGGCATCAATACCGGCGTTATACTCCGCCGTCGTTTCCCATTTAAGATCGGGATTGTCCAGCGTTGTCAGTTGAGATGCTGTTTCGCCGTTGTATCGACCGGCACTGAAATAGAGGTCATACTCGTTAAAATCAATATTCTGATTACCGGCTTCTCCGTAAGTCAGGCGTAATTTCAATGTAGAGAGGCGATTTTCTGCGACATTACGAAAAAAGTTTTCCTTATCAACATTCCACGACAATCCGACGGAAGGGAAATATCCCCACTGGTGTCCTTTGGCAAAGCGGGAGGATTTATCTGCCCGGTAAGTAGCGGTTAGATTGTATCTGTCTAACAGTGTGTAGTTTATCCTTCCGAGAACAGAATGAAAAGAAGCGTCTTGATGCCTCGAAATCGGGAGTTGTTCCTTGCCCATTCCCAGATTGTCAAACGAATCCAACCGGATCGCCTGACTGAGAACAACATCACTCGTCGTATTTTGCCACGTATATCCGGTCAAAACATCAATATAATGAGCAGGATTCAACTGTTTGGTATAGGTGAGTAAATATTCCGTTTGTTTCACATCTAAACGTTTGCTGCCGATAGCCCCTTTTCCCTTTATGTCCTGATTCATGCCGAGTGCGGTATAAGGCGGTAGAAAAAGATTTTGCGTAATGTAATCAATATTAGCTCCCGCGCTTATTTTTGCTTTCAAGCCTTCGATAATCGTATATTGCGCATAAAAATTTCCTTGCAGCGAGGTAACAATTGTTTGCCCGATACTGTTTTTCAAATCCGATACCGGGTTGGCCGAATGATCTTGATAACTTAAATAGTTATATTCAAAAGGATTCTTGTAATTGTAGTTTCCGCTGGAATCATAAACCGGCAATACAGGCGGCATATAGAGTGCATAAACCAATGAATTGGAAATCCCGTTGGAGAATGGCGAACTCCGGTAGGCCGTGTATTCAAAGGTTGTGAGCGCATTTTGCACACTTCGGTTTGCGGACGAAGTAACACCTATCCGGAGACTGGAAAACAGGTCTTTTTCCAAGTTCAGCCGTCCGCTGAAACGGTTAAAACCCGAATGAAGGACAATGCCCCTCTGGTCGGTGTAGTTGCCCGAAATCAGGTAGCGGGTTTTATCGTCGCCACCGCTGACCGACAATTCGTGTGTTTGCGACAGTCCGGTTTGCAATACGGCGTCCTGCCAGTTTGTTCCTTTGTAAAACCGCGCCAATTCTTCCGGCGAATAATGCAGGCTGGGTTTGTCGTTGAAGTATGTTTTCTGTATATCGAGCCATTGGCGGGCAGAGAGAAGATCCAGCTTCTTGGCCGATTTATCTGCGCCGACCGTATATTGATAATGAACGATATTGCCGTTGCGCTTGCCTTTTTTTGTTGTTATCAATATGACGCCGTTTGCGCCACGCGAGCCGTAAATGGCTTTTGCAGAGACGTCTTTTAATATTTCGACGGATTCTATATCCGACGGATTGATAGACGACAACGGATTCAGACTGCCGTCAATATTGCTTGTGCCGGTTTGAGTGGCACCCTTTTCGTTGAAGTAAATAAAACCGTCTATCACATACAGCGGCTCGTTGCTGGCATAAATCGAATTGCCCCCGCGGATACGGATAGACGACCCTGCGCCCGGTTGCCCCGATGTTTGTGTTACATTCAGTCCGGCGACTGCTCCGCTCAATATTCCATCTAAAAACGTAACTTTTTGATTCAGCAAGTCCTTTGAAACGGACGCCACCGATCCGGTCAGTTCTTTGCGCCGCTGCGTGCCATAACCCACGACGACCACTTCGTTCAATAATTGCGTATTTTCCGACAAAAGGATAGAAAGCGATTCGGTCGATTGGCTGATTTTGATTTCTTTGTGTTGATATCCCAGATAATCAACGGAAAGAGTGGCCGGTAACGATTGTATATTCAAAGAAAAATATCCTTCCGCATCGCTCACCGTTCCGGTTTTTTCCTGCACAATCGACAAACTTACACCCACAATCGACTCGCCGGTTTTTTCATCTGTGATCTTTCCTGCAATTTTTCCGCTGTTTTGAGCAACAGCAGAAAAAAAGCAGAAAAACACAGCTACATGTAAAGTGATAACCCTAATCATCTTGCCTAAATTTTCCGTAAAGGTAAGTGTGGGTGTTTTGCCGTACAATACCGTTTTTGTGGTATTTTACTATTCCTTCCTACGTTTATTTTGGCATAATGCTGATGGCAAAACCGCCGCCAGGAGCTGATACTTGTGTCAACTTAGACTTATTCGTCACCTCTATTTTGCGGATGGTATAAGCTTGCGGATTGGTTTTATAATGCGCATCTTTGGCATCGGCATAGATAGTGGCAATGTATTTTTTACCCGGGTCAAGGAAATCAAACGAAATAGTGGAGGTAAATCCTTTCTCGCCTGCCACATTGCCTACAAACCAGTTGTCGCTTCCTTTGGCTTTACGGGCAATCGTAATGTATTGTCCCGGTTCGGCTTCCAGGTATTTGCTGTCGTCCCAATCTACTGCTACATCCTTGATAAATTGGAAAGCATCTAAGAAACGGTTGTAAGTTTCCGGTAAATCGGCTGCCATTTGCAAGGGGCTGTACATCGTTACATACAACGCCAACTGATTGGCTATCGTAGCATTGACATGCGAAGTATTGCCCGGATTGATTTTTTCAATATCCATTTCAAAAATCCCCGGCGTATAATCCATCGGGCCACCCAGCAAGCGGGTAAAAGGAAGTATCGTCACATGATTGGGATTGCTTCCGCCAAAAGCTTGATATTCCGTACCGCGAGCCGATTCATTGCCAATCCAGTTGGGATAAGTACGGTACACACCGGTCGGACGGGTGGCTTCGTGCGCATTGACCATAATTTTATAATCAGCCGCTTTTTTGATGGCATACAAGTAATGATTGTTCAACCATTGACTGTAATGATATTCGCCGGAAGGAACGATATCGCCCACATAACCGCTTTTCACCGCATCGTAACCATTGTCTTTCATAAATTGATAAGCACGGTCGATATGGCGTTCGTAATTGCGGACAGATGAAGATGTTTCGTGGTGCATAATCATTTTTACACCTTTGCTTGCGGCATACCTGTGAATTTCTTTCACATCAAAATCGGGATAAGGGGTAACGAAATCAAACACATAATCCTTGGAATTTCCGAACCAGTCTTCCCAGCCGATATTCCAACCTTCTACCAACACTCCGTCAAATCCATGTTTGGCCGCAAAATCAATATATTCTTTTACGTGCTCATTCGTAGCTCCGTGGCGACCATTGGATTTCACTTTCGAATAATCGGTAATTCCTAATTGTATGCTGGGCAAATCATCGGTATAAGCCCAGGTTTTCGCGCCGGTAATCATTTCCCACCAAACGCCCACATATTTTACGGGTTTAATCCAGGAAGTATCTTCGATTTTACAGGGTTCGTTCAAATTCAAAGTGATGTTGGAAGCCAGAATATCGCGTGCATCGTCGCTTACGATAATGGTACGCCAGGGACTTTGGCAAGGCGCCTGCAAATGTCCTTTGCTACCGTTGGCATTGGGAGTCAACCACGATTCAAATACAAAATTTTTATCATCCAGATTCAGATGCATGCAAGCGTAATTAATCAAAGCCGCCTCATGAATATTGATATACAAGCCATCAGCGGTTTTCATTTGCAAAGCCGTTTGTACTCCTGTGGAAGAAAAAGGGGTTTGCGAAGAATTGGGCGTAATGGCACCGGACATCAAACCTCTGATTTCCGAGAGTTTAGAAGTCGTATAATCGTATTCCTGCGTATCGTAATCGCCCGGAATCCAGATGGCAGTATGGTCGCCGGTCATTGCAAATTGGGTACGTTCTTCTTTAATCGTAAAATAAACAAGTTTTTCCTGTTGGGGAAATTCGTAACGGAATCCCAATCCGTCGTCAAACAAACGGAAACGAATGACGATTTGGCGTTTGGTCAAGTTTTGATTGAGTGTCACCGCCAATTCATTGTAGTGATTGCGAATATTTTTGGTTTCGCCCCACACCGGTTGCCAGGTTTCATCAAACGTAGCGGTTTGCGTATCTGTAATTTGGAATCCGTCGAACAAGTTCGTGCGAAGGTCAAATTTTAACGTTTGTACACCTCCTGCCGGAGAAAAATCATCGAACGTCCGTTGAATACCTTCCGGCATCAGTTCCAAACCTAATTTACTGGGTTTGATTATTTCTTTCCCTTTATACGTTAATGTATAAACAGGCGAACCATCGTCTGAAAGCGAAAAGTTCATTTTGAAATTCCCGTTGGGGGACGTCAATGTCTGCGCACTAAGCATTGTGCACGATACTAACAATAAGAGAAACAGTGTTTTAATTTTCTTATTCATAATATTTTACTTTAATTCCATTATATAAACTCCTTTGGCAGGAATAGTTATTTTTTCTTTCAAATCAATTGTTTTTCCTGAAATAATATCCTTTCCCGAACCGGCATTGCCGATTACTTCCCTGTATTTTTCCGGTGATAAGCTTTGTTCTTCCTGCGAACCGTTCAAAATAACCAATACTTTGTCGTTATCCTTGATTCGTGCATAGACATAACAATTTTCTCGCCATTCGTTGGGGGCATAATGAATCAATTCTCCTCCGGTTACCGCAGGATTGGTTTTACGCCATTGCAACAGATTTTTCAAGTAGTTGAACGCTTCGTTTTGTAAATCCGTTCGACCGGATTTCACAAAAGCATTGACCGGGTCGCCCGACCAACCACCGGGAAAATCTTTGCGCAAGTAGCCGTCGCCTTCGCTTTTTTCACCGGACATCAGTATTTCCGTTCCGTAATAGATTTGCGGAATGCCGCGTGTCGTTAACAGAAAAGCCAGGGCTTGTTTGAAACGGTTCAAATCGGTTTCTTCTTTTTTTACAAAACGGCTCAAATCGTGATTATCCAAAAAGATAAGGATATTGTTGACATCTTCATAGAGAAAATCCTGGGCGATGACTTCATAAATCTGACGCAAATTCATCTCCTGACAAGCATTCATCAGGTTGAAATCCATCGTTGTTTTCAGGTTGCTCTGCTTGGTGTTTATTTTTGAATTGCGTTGCCACCAAGCCAGCGGGGCGGAATTAAGATACCATGATTCACCCACCATATTGAAACCGGGATATTCGTCCAGAACCGCTTTGCACCACTTGGAAAGAAAATCGTAATCGACATACGGATGCGTATCGTGGCGGATACCGTCAATCCGTGCATATTCAATCCACCAGATGCTGTTTTGAATGAGATAAGTAGCCAAATAAGGATTTTTTTGATTCAAATCGGGCATGGATTCCACAAACCAACCTTCCGTCAGACCATTCACTTCCGATTGTGGAGCATGAATATCAACGGCAGCATATAAATTATGGTTAGTGGATACAAATCCGTCCTGATGATTCAGCCAATCTTTGCAAGGAAAATCATTCATCCACCAATGCGAACTGCCGCAATGGTTGTAAATCATGTCCATCACCACTTTCATGCCTTTGCCGTGTATCTTTTCGATAAGCCGGCAGTAATCTTCGTTGCTTCCGAAACGGCGGTCGATTTTATAAAAATCAGTCACAGCATAACCATGATAGGAACGATATTTTTTTTCAGGCATTTTATTTTCCAATACCGGATTCAGCCAGATAGCCGTTACGCCCAAATCGGACAGATAATCCAAGCGGTCGCTTATTCCTGCCAAATCGCCTCCATGACGGGCATTCGGATTGTTCCGGTCAATATCGGCCTCATCCAAATCATCGTTTTTCGTATCGCCGTTGGCAAAGCGGTCGGGCATAATCAGGTAAAGCACATCCGAGGCATTAAATCCTTGAGCGCCGATAGAATTAGCACGCTCTTTTAATTCATACCCTTGGATAACCTTCTTTTTGCCTTCATTAAAAATAAGATTTAATGTTCCCGGACGTGCCTCTTTTCCGATTTCCAAATAAATAAAAAGATAATTCGGATTTTCTACTTTGACCACCTCTTTTATCCTGACATCCGGATAATCCAATTGCACTTGCGAACGGGCAATATTTTTTCCATGAACCAGGATTTGGAGTTCGGGATTGTTCATTCCTGTCCACCAAAAAGCCGGTTCTACGCGATCGATGTTCAGAGCAAAGCCCGAAAACGAAATGCAGAGTAATAATAAGTGTATAATATGTTTCTTCATTTTCCGAACCAATTCAAATTTATTTTCGCAATACTATTTTCTTCACAACTCTATTGGTAGACATCTGTATTTCCAACAGATAGATTCCCGAAGGTAAATCACTGACATTCAACAAATTTTTATGAAAAATCGTTTTCAACGAAATTCCCTGCAGATTATATATAGACAAAGCCGTTATCTTTTCCGGCGAAACAATAGTAGCAATTCCTTCCGAAACATACACATATACCCCATCATCTGTTACAAAAGAAGGAATACCGGTAATATTGACCTTGCGGTCGGTATAAATACGTACATCGCCCGGTGGCAGCGAAAGTGAAGTATTTGCACCGGATACGTTCAATTCTTCTCCCGTCAACAATTCATACCAGGTACCGGTATGCTGAAAATCGGCTGAAACGGAAGCGGTATTGGCGGATTGAAAGTTTCCGGCAACATATAGATTCAAATCGCTGTGCGTTAATTTGATTTTTCGTCCGTTGTTCCAGTCGGCGGTGGAAATGTTTAATGTATAGGTACCGGAAGTAAATGCCTCCGGATAGATTTTCCTCAGATTCACAATTTTGGAGGATGCTTCATACGCAGCCGTCCGTTCGGGAATGTCCAACCAGCCCAAGGCGAATGCTGATGGATTTTCATTGGTTCGTCCTCCATTATAATCAATGGAATAGTCGTATCCCATTTCCCCAAATTCATAAATCATTTTCGGGCCGGGCAGCAGAGTCGTAAATGCGATGTTCAGCGGCACTCGTTTCAAATAAACGGAAGGTTCCTTGATGTTGCCTTCGCCCCAGGTTTTTGCTTTGTAAAAATTACGCTCTTCGTCGTGGCTTTCGGCATAGCCTACCCATTGGCGAGGCGTTGCATTCATTGCTGAAAAAGCGCTTTCGGAAACATATCCCATTGCTGCCTGTGAATAAGCATTGTTCACGTTTCGCCACAAATACATTCCTTCGTTGGCGAGAACTGTTTCTTCGCTGTTGTCGCAAAAATGCTCCAGAATAAACATCACATCCGGCTTTACGGCTTTGGCGGCACTGTAATAATCCGTTAAGATGTCAATCCGCGACTGGTCATACCTCGACGCCGTTGATTCCGTACTTGCATTTTGCGTAAAGCCTTTGGTCAAATCCAGTCGGTAACCGTCAATCTTATATTCCTTCAACCAGTATTCCAACACCCGCTTGAAATAGGCTCGTGTTCCGGCATATTCATGGTTGAAATCGTGAAAAACACTGTAAGGATGAGGTGCATCGACATTGAACCACGGATTATTGGCAGCGGTTTTGTTCGTAGCACTATTCCAGTAGAGTTTGGCAAACGGATTATTGCCTGTTGCATGATTAAATACGACATCCAGAATAACGGCAATGCCTTGCTTGTGACATTCATCAATGAAACGTTTGTACATTTCGGGGGTACCATAAGCCTTGTCCGGAGCAAAATAATGATTCGGATTGTATCCCCAACTGCTGTTGCCGTCAAATTCCTGAACCGGCATTAATTCAATAGCCGTAACACCTAATTTCTTGATGTAGTCCAAGCGGTTAAGAACAGCTTCCAATGATTTTTCAGCCGTAAAATCACGAATCAACAATTCGTAAATCACCATATTTTCGCGGTTAGGCATTGAAAAATTGGATATATTCCAGTTGTAAGCCGGTTTATTCGTTTGGAAAGTGGCCACCAAACCTTCGGTTTTTCCTGTTGGATAAGGTTTTAAGTTCGGGAAAATTGTTTGGGTTTCATTAATATAGCGGTCATTCCATGGATCAAGAACCAATTCGGTATAGGCATCGCTGATGCGCAAATTTCCATCGACCAGATATTGAAATCCATACAGTTCGCCCGGCGTAAGATCCGAAAGCGTGTACCACCAATAGTCGCCGTCTTTTTTCATTTGATAAGCATTCAGTTGCGTCCAGTTATTAAAATCACCGATCAGGAAAACATTCGATTTTCCCGGAGCAAACAGCACAAACGTCACGGTGGAATTGTCCACATAATTAATACCATCGGTCACACCGGCCGGACGGGAAGCCGTTGTTACCGGTTGAGGCACGCAAACATACACGGTGTCAAACACTTGTTGAGCGCCGAGCTGAGCTTCGGCTATCAACCGGTAGTCGCCGGTTTGAAATTGATAGTTGTACGTAATACTTGTGGCGGAGGGAACGGTTTTAACATTGGCATTGTTGATATATAATGTCAAGTCGGCAGCTACTGTGGAAGCCACATCAATATTAAGGGTTGTGCCGGCCTCCAGGCTCAGATTACTTGCCGGAGTGATAAACGACACCGCCAATCCGGCTTCGTGCACATCAACAAAAATGTCGACCCCGCCGGTGTCCTTGCCTTCCTTGGTTTTGTCGGCACTACGAAAAACAAAAGCCAGTTTGGTCACTTTTTCATTGGCAGCCAGACCATAATAACCGGCGATAGAAGGCGTAAGGAGTAATTTCCATTTATTGTCGCCCAGCGAAGTCAGTTTGTATTTCGGCGAATTATCACCCCAGGCCGGAGCATGTTTCCAGTCGGAATTGTTTTTACTGTCCGTAGTGATAACACCCGTATGCGCATACACATCGCCGGTATAATCCTTCAATCCGCCGGATCCTTTGGTTGCATCGAAGATAATTTCAATTTCGCCGCTTTCTTGTGTAATGATCGCCGGATTGGTAGTAACGACTTGTGCAAAAGACGATACCATAAGCGAAAATAACAGCAGCAGTGATAAAAATATATTTTTCATGGAATGTTAAAAAAATAAGGGCGACCGCAAGGGTCGCCCCTACGAGATTATTTTACAGCCCCTCTCTTGGTATTGAACTCAAGAATGACTTGTTTGTTGGCTTCAGCATTGACACGTGTTTGGTCATCACCGGCGCCTCTGTATCTGAGATGTCCGTTGATGGGAACAAATTCCATTTGCCACCAATCCACATCATCCGGTTGAATGGTTGAAGCAGCGTATATACGAAGTTCATTGGCAGCTGTTGTATTGATTACCATGTCTTTTCCCGCTACGGAGAATAGGAATTTACCTTTATCCCAACCACCGAAACATTCACCCATACCATACACTTGGGCCGGTTCCACTGAAATCTTTTTGGCTTCCGTATCCACGTAAATCATATACATGCCATCGTTTTCTACAAAAGCATTTCCATCTTTCGTATAGAAACCCAAATCTTCGCCCAAACTGTTGAAATCACCGTTCCATTCCCGGACAGGACACCATTTGAATCCTTCTCCGGCGGTAATATAACGAACAGCCCAGAAGTGACCCGGATGAGAATGTACAGGCGCCATTTGAACGATACCGTCGCTATTCCAATCCCAAGCGCCAAATTCATTTCCAATCATAAACAGCGTAGGTCCTGCAAAACCAAGCGCTTCTTTGGCATCTTCTGTCGGATCCGGTGCGGGTTCCGGTAGCGGATCGGGTATCGGTTCTTCATTCACACCGGTTACTTCCATATAGACAATATTAGAAGTCAGTGTTTCAGCTGTTCCATCCGCAGGAGTTGCCGCTATTCTGAAATAGAGCGTTACCAGAGCGTATTCGTCATTGGCTGCATCATAGCCGCCAAAGGTATCAAATGCCCAATCGGCCAATTGTTTTGCAGAAAGCGCTTTCAGATATACATTTTCACCCAGAGGCAATTTTTGTATGTTACCTGTGAATGCTTCATTATCGGTTACTTCCAAAGAGTAATTTACAACCACCCCTTTTCCAAAATTAGCTCTACTCCAGTTTAATAAAGACGGATAAAGATCCAAGTTATCATTTTCTACATCTATTACCAGATTAGAGGTTCCATCAAACACAAGGACAGACGGAATGGCCTTCCCCGGTTGATCAAAAAGTTGTTCCTCATCGCTATTACATGCAAAGAATGTCAATGCAAAAGCGAACAATACGAATATATTTATCTGTTTCATACTTTTCATATCTATAATTGTTTATTGTATTGTAGCGGTTCCCGCATTAAAATCAAGAGTGATCACTTTACCTGCTCCAATGGAAACGCGTTCCTGATCAGGCCCTATTCCTCTGTATTCAATAATACCATTGATAGGAACAAATTCCATTTTCCACCAATCTACACTGGAGATATTGGATGTAGCGCACATACGTAATTCTCCTGCCGACAGAGTCGTAATTTGCATGGTTTTGCCAACGACTGTGAAAAGATGATTACCAGCTGTCCAATCGTCATTGAAGGCAGGTCCCATTCCGGATACTTTTGCCGTTTCAACAGAGATCGTTTTAGCGCCCCAATCAATATAAATCATATACATACCACTTTCTGAAACTACCGCATTTCCTCCATCTTCCGTAAAGCCGAGGTTTGTTCCAAGATTCCAGAAGTCGCCTCCCCATTCGGGTTTGGTATTCCATTTGAAACCTTTACCTGCTTCCAGATAGCGGATACACCAGAAGTGGCCCGGACTGGAATGAACTGGAGTCAACGCAAAACCATTTACCGCCCAGTCCCAGCCGCCGCCGCTGACACCTTCGCCAATCATATAAACGTCATCCGGAAATTCGGGAGCTATATAAAGAGGAACAACCGAAATATTGACGGCATTGGAATAAACGACACCCACAGGATTTGTTACAGTGGGATTCTCTAAAGCAGGTGAAGCTACTATCCGGAGAGAAAGAGCCACGTTTTGAGGTTCATCATCAATCAATCCATCAAAGTTCTTGATCACCCAATTGCTTAATTCATCTCCAACGAGCGCTTTAGAGAAAACGCCATTCCCCAGAATTTCGGTAATTGATTTTTCGCCATTGGATAATTCCAGTGCATATTGTACCAATACATCCTGACCAAAATCAACAGGTGTCCATTTCAGGACGGTGGATGCCCAGGTATAGGTTGCTTCCGTAACTACTATTTGATCAGCGCCTTCTAATGAAAGGACGGCAGCTTTTACCTGATCGGTAGGAGTTACATACATCTTTTCTTCGTCGTTCTCGCATGCCATAAATACCGGCAGGAAAGCAAACAACAATACTAATTTGTTTATGATATTTATTTTTTTCATCTTACAATATGTATTAATAATTTGGATTCTGAGTTAAATTAGGATTCGCCATAATATCCGAAGAGGGGATGGGATAAAGATTATAATGTGAACTTACCGACTGACCGTTTCGTATGCCGCCTTTCCATTCCCACAGATATGTTTTACTGGTAAACATACCAAAACGGATCAAGTCTGTTCTACGATGTCCTTCCCAATACAATTCTTTTCCTCTTTCGTCCAGGATGTCCGGCAAATCAAAATCAGTGTAGCTGTCGTAAGTCTTTACGCCTGCCCGGCTACGAACGGCATTCAGATAATTCCTGGCATCTTCGGTAGATCCGGTTCCGCCGCGTTTCACAGCTTCCGCATAAATCAAGTACATTTCAGCCAAACGGAACAAGGGGAAATCATTGTCGGCATACGTTTTATGTTTTCCATAAGAACCATCCACTTTGATGTTACGCCATTTGTAGGTTGCCATCCCGTCTTTATAGCTTACCGGATTATTGATGGTAATTCTTTCTTCATCCGTTTTTTTAGGATCATAATCTCCAACAAAAAGATTTCGTTTGTCGCCGGACGTGAATTTTTCGTAAAATTCTTTTCTGGCACGATAACCGCTCCAGTTTGCATTATCAAAAATTCCATAACTGATAAGAATATCGGCATAGTATGTTTGATAGTCGCCATTGGACCCGCAGTTGATAAGGAAAGTCGTTCCACCGTAGTTACGGGTATTTTCTCCATCGTAATTAATACTTAAGATGACTTCGTTATTAGCAACATCATTATCCGCAAGGAATAATTGTTCGTAAACGCCTTTCAAATTATAACCGGCAGTAATCACTTTTTTTGCATAATCGGCAGCTTCCGTATATTTAGCCGTTCCGGTATATATTTGTGCATTCAAATAAAGTCTTGCCAATAAAGCATAAGCAGCGCCTTTGTCGGCACGACCATATTCATTGGTACGGGCTTCTTTCAATAAATTGTTGTCTGTTAAATCTTTTAATTCTTGTTCAACATATTTAAATAAGTCAGCTCGCTTGATTTGTTGCGGCAATACATCCAAAGGCGAATTTTCATCCACAAAAGGAGGATTTCCATACAAATCCATCATCACCCAATATTGGAAAGCGCGGATAAAACGAGCTTCCGCAACAAAAGCATTCACTTCTTTTACCTGTTCGTCCGTAAATCCTTTGCCGCTTACATCTGCTGCATTCCGGATAAACTCATTGGCATACATAATCTGCATAATGCAACGGTTGTACATCCCTTTTGTAAAAGGATTTTCGGAAGAAAAATTGATATTGTTCAATCCCGGGATACCTTCATCCTGCCAGATACAATGCGCTTCATCCGTAGGCAATTCCTGGTGATTGAAATACATCCGTAAGAAGTCGGCATAGCTTCCTTCATCCAAACCGTTAATATCGGGTTTTCCGGCGGGACCTTCATTTCCCGAAAGCGCATAAGCGGCATATACTTTGGCAATGGCTCCTTTATAACCTTCAAAAGAGCTATAGACTTGGTCTTTTGTATTATCATTCGCCGGAAACCGGTCGAGATCGTCTAAGCAAGAAGAGAATAACACTAAAGACAGTGTCATAAAAGCGAGCGTTTTGATAATATTATTCTTTTTCATGATTTGTTCTTTATTAATAAATTAAAAATTAAGCGTTAACCCTAAACTGAACGTTCTCGGATTAGGATAGAAATTGTTATCAATACCACCGGCAATTTCAGGATCGACACCATCATATTTGGTAATAGTGAATACATTCTGAACAGAGAGGTTGAGCGCTAAATCCAGCGCATTGGCAATGCGTCCAAAATTATAACCTACAGTAAAATAGTCCATTTTCAGGAAAGAAGCATTTTGCAAGTAATAGTCGGACATTAAATTCCGGTTATAAAATTGGGAGTTATTAATATCTTTCACCGTATTCATTAAGAAATTATTCGGATTGAATAACTGCGAATAGTTTCCTAAATCGGAGAATGTATTGTTGTACATATAATTCCCTATACTTGCCCGAAGCGAAGTGCCTGCCGACCATTTTTTGTAGGTGAAATTGGTATTGAAGCCCAGGAATACATCCGGTTCCGGTTTATGAACGAAATATTTGTCTTGTTCGTTGACAACACCGTCGCCATTCAAATCGGCATAAGCGCCTTCCACCGGCGTTCCGTCTTCAAAATACAATTGTTTGTAAAGGTAGAACGTATTGGGTGCATGATTCACAGAGTGCATTTGTATGTTATTCCCTGTACCACCGGAGATTCCGCCGGTTGGAGTTCCCACATAATTGGATCCTGCTGCATTAGCCGTGGTTAATTGCGTAATTTTGGTGTGGTTGAAGGTGGCATTGAAACCCATATCCCATCGCATATCTTTCGTATCAATGGCTACAACCCCCAAGGTAACTTCCACACCATTGTTTTCCATGCTACCGATATTTTTTGTAATACGGTTCGTAAAGTTGACTCCCATGGGAATATCAATCGTATTCAGCAAATCTTTCGTTTTTTTGAAGTAATAATCCACACCGCCATACAAACGGTTGTTGAAGAAACCCCAGTCTAAACCCACATTGGTAGTAGCGGTTTGTTCCCATTTATGATCCTTATCATATCCACTGGGTCTGTATCCTTGATAGAACTGATCGCCTAATTGATATTGTGCATTCAAATCACTTAAAGAATAAACCGGAATATAGTCATAATCATTGATACCATCTTGTTGACCGGTAATACCATAACCCAAACGCAACTTCAAATTCGACAGCTTGTCAAATCCTTTTAGAAAGTCTTCTTCATTGATTCTCCATGCCAATGCTACCGACGGGAAAGTTCCCCAGCGATGGTTTTTACTGAAACGGGAAGAACCATCCTGACGAATCGTTGCCGTTAACAAGTATTTGCTCATCAAACTGTAATTCAAACGTCCATAGAATGAGATCAATGTATTTTGATAGGGATTGGTCGGATAGGTAGGTGTAGATACAATATAATCTCCGGCATAGTCAGTTGTGATATAATTATAATCGGTAGTTTTCCAATCCTGGTAAGTATAACCACCCATCACCTCTAAACGGCTGGACTTAAACTCTTTGGCATAATTCAAATAGAACTCCAACAAAAGGTTGCGCTTATCTTGTTTCCCTTTACTGCGTTCTCCTCCTTCACCTTGCGTAAATTTATCCGGAGCCCAGGGAAGATAATACGTATTTCCTTCACTGTTGGAAATATCATAACCCAAATTCAAGTTAGCTCTCAATTCGGGTAAAAAGTGCATTTTATAATCAAACTGGATATTACCTATACTACGCAACACATCATATTCGTCGTGTTTAGCATTCAGTAAAGCTACCGGATTTTTTGTTGCTAAGGAATTGGGAAGACCTGTATCGCCATTCATCCACGTCCAATAACCATTGAACTTGTCAAACCCTTCGGCTGTAACGGGTTGTGTCGGATCCATACGAACAGCAGCGCCGATAGCATCCCCATTACCAAAAAAAGAGTTGGTATAGGTCCCCTTTAAGTTGATGTTTACATTCAAATGTTGATCCAAAAGCACAGGAGATAAACTGATGGCAGCACTTCCCCGTTTCATATTGTCGGTTTTCAACACACCGTCTTGACTGATGAACCCCGCAGAAACGCGATAAGGAAGATCTTTAACCGATCCGCTTACACTGATATTATTATCGGTAGTAAACGCATTCCTATAAATTTCTTTTTGCCAATCGGTGTTGGCTGTTCCTAAATATCCAATGTATTTATCATCTGTAAAAGGATTATTTTGAACGACTTCCCGAAATTCATCCGCACTCATTACATCTACTGTTTTAGCAATGGTGGAGATGGAATTTTGAGTCGAAAGATTTACTTTCAAGGCTTGCCCTTTGGTTCCCTTTTTAGTCGTAATAATAATCACCCCATTGGAAGCGCGTGAACCATAAATTGCGGTTGCAGAAGCATCTTTCAAAATGTTCATCGACTCAATATCATTAGGATTGATGGTGGAAAGAACATCCGACGAACCGGTAATTCCACTATTGGCAACAGGTACTCCATCGATCACAATCAAGGGATCATTACTGGCATTCAAAGAAGCACCACCCCGGATGCGGATACGGCTACCCGAACCGGCACGACCGCCATTGGAAGTGATTTGCACGCCGGCTACTTTACCTGTCAGCAATTCGGCAGCTGAAGTGGCAACTCCTTTGGCAAAATCTTTTTCACCGATCGCGGTAATCGAACCAGTCAAGTCACCTTTTTTCATGGTACCATAACCGATGACCACCAATTCATCCAATAATTGAGTGTCTTCTTTCATCACAATATTCAATGTCGATTTCCCTGCCACCGAAATTTCCTGCGTAGCATAGCCGATGTAGGAAATGACCAACACCGCATCGTCCGCTACATTTAGTTGGAAATTGCCGTCCAAATCCGTAGCCGTTCCTGCTGTGGTTCCTTTTACTGATACTGAAGCACCGATAACCGCTTCACCGGTTGCATCGACAATCGTACCCGAAATAGATTTTGAATTTTGAGCAGAAACACTCAAGCTAATCAACATACATATAAATAAGGTATATGCACGTTGAAGTCCTTTAATAAGTAGTTTTCTCTTCTTGTTCATGATATTTTTTTATTAAATTTAAAATATTGAATAAACAAAAGTATGTAAGAATTAAAAACAAAAATTTTTATCTAATAAAAAACTAAATTGAAATATTTATTAATCAATTAAACAGTAATCGATTAGTGTTTTTTTAACAGGTAAAAAATCTAAAATAAATATTATGAAAAAATTAAATTTTAATTGCCGATTTTCATGATTTGCTCTTCCAACGAATCTTTAAACAGGGATTTGTTTTTGAGTTTGGAACGGTAAGTATAAACCGTCGTGATGGAATAGCGCAGGAAAACGGCGATTTTGGAACTGTCGTTAATGCCCAAACGAATCAATGCGTAAATGCGCAGTTCGGTATTCAGCAATTCACCCGGTTTGACGGTTTGTTTTTCTTCTTTCGGAAACAAGGCATTAAATTCTTCGATGAACGTGGGATAAATCCGCAAAAAAGTTTCGTCGAAGTTGATGTGAAAGTCTTTCAATTCTTCTTCAACGAATGTCGTGGATTTGAGGGCTTTGTATAATTCTTCCAATTTTCCTGCGCCGGCAATACGGTTGAGATTTCGGCGATAGTTGTCTAATTTTTCTATATAATTGGAACAAAGGTCGATAAATTTTCCCAAATAGGTTTCTTTCACTAAGTTGGTTTCCGACAGTTTCCGGTTGACGTCTTCTAAATCATTGTTGAGGTGGTGTAGTTTCAGGTTACTTTCCTGCAAATCTTCGTTCAACTTGCTCAATTTGACGTTTGTGCGGTGCAATTCTTTTCGTATGCGGACAATCCGCTGCATTTGCCGGTAAACATAAACGACGGCAATAACCAAAAACAACGATAAAATACTGACTAACAGCAAATAAATCTTTAATTCCTTTTGTTGTTTGCCGACTTTTGCCTGATAAGCGGTATTGATGATCGGGAAAATTTTCGTGATTTCGTACGTCCGAAAACGCGAATTACAGAAAATCGCATCTTCCATAGACGATTGAACGCATTTGTAGGCGTTGTCAATGTCACCTTCTTGAAACAAAATCAAGGCTAAGGCCTGTGTCGAAGTGTTTTCTTTGATGGCATTTTTAATGTCGCATATCGCCGAAATCGCAAAATACTTTTTCTGCATCGCGATATTTCCCTCTTTCTTGTAAATATTGGCCAATATGCTGTTTAAAATCGCACGATCGTGGTCTTCCGTGAGCGAATACGACAACAAATCCGTCAAAATGGCTTTCGCTTCGGTGGTTTTGTCCTCGTCCGTCAATTTTTCGGCCGAAAGTATTTGAAATGTTTTGGACCCCGGCGAAAGAATGTTTAACAAAGAATCCCGGTAATTATTGCTTTTCCTGAAAAAGTCGTTGCGTTTATCGACTTGCGATTCGGCATAATAACGATACAGTCGTTTGTAGGCTTCCAGATAATTATAAAACAACGTTTCCGGCAAGTGCACAAATTGGCTTCGGTCAAGACTTTCGAGCATGTCAATGGATTCAAAAAAACGAGCGGTCTGCCAATACATATACGCTAAATTCAATTTTGTTTCGTAAATGTATTCCGTATTTTTCAATTTCTTCGCAATCTGCAAATTATGATGCAAGTAATAAATAGCGGAATCCGTTTGATAAATATAAAATTCCGCATAAAGCTGATTGTTAATCGTATAGAGCTGATTATCGGTTAATTCCGGTATGTTTAATCCCTTTTTTATATCGTGGATACGTTCCTCTTTATCCGCCGAATACATCGCTTTGTTTTCCAAGACCGAATAGAGTTCGCGGAAAATGGAATTCGTTGCGGTTTTTGCCGGAAGATGACATGCAAAAAATAACAATACTGTTAGACACGAGAGTTTTTTCATAAAAATAGCATTCAACCGATTACAAATTTACGTGAATTTTTGGAATTAAAAAGAATAAATGTATAAATTTGCGTTTTTAATTGCTCGAATATGTATAGAATAAAACATTTTTATCTTCTCGTCGTCTGTTTTTTAGCGTGGACAGGTGCATCCATGCCGGTTTATTCGCAATCGGAAATGAAAGATTTTTTGAACGATGTAGTAGATTCTATTGCCACCATTGCGCAATCGCCCGATCAGGCAGTGGATAGCGCGCAGTTGAAAATCGAGCAAACACAGCTGACAGACGGTGCTTTAACCGGGAAAAACATGGAAAAGCTGAAACATTTTTTGCTGTTTGTGTTGGTCTTAATCGTTCAATATCTATTGATTCTATTGACGAATTTCGGATTTCAGAAACTCAAACTTTGGGTGGATTCCAAGAACGACCGCTACCTCAAACCGGTTTATATCAAAAAGTACGAGTTTTTGAGCATCGCCAAAGAGAAGCAAGTAGTCTTTTTCCTGCTGAATATTTTGCGATACCTGGTGATAATCGTTCAGTTAATCATTTCGATACCGATTTTGTTCAGCATTTTCCCGCAAACGGAATATCTGGCGATACAGATTTTTTCGTATATCCTTATGCCGGTAAAAAAAATCGCGTGGAGTATCATCCATTACATTCCCAAGTTATTTGTGATTTTGGTCATCTGGTTAGTCATCCGCTATGTCGTCAAAGGGCTTGGCTATCTGGCGAACGAAATTGAAAAAGGCCGGTTGAAAATCACCGGATTTTATCCCGATTGGGCGCGCCCGACCTTCACGCTTATTCGATTTTTACTCTATGTCTTTATGCTTGTATTGATTTATCCGTATTTGCCCAATTCCGACTCTAAAATTTTTCAGGGCATTTCGGTTTTTCTGGGAATAATTGTTTCGTTCGGCTCGAGTGCGGCCATCGGCAATTTGGTTTCGGGAATGATTATCACTTATATGCGTCCGTTCCAAATCGGCGACCGTATCAAAATAAACGATATTATCGGGAATGTGATGGAACGAACACCGATTGTGACGCGAATACAAACCCTGAAAAATGAGATAGTTACCATTCCTAATTCGACCATTATCAATTCGCAGAGTACCAATTTGAGCCGGTCGGCAAAGACGAAAGGCCTGATTATTTATTTCTCTATCACTTGCGATTACGGAGTAGATTGGCGGACTATCCACCAATTGCTGATTGATGCGGCACAAGCGACAGAAGGCGTATTGTCCGACCCACACCCTTTTGTTCTTGAAACAGCATTCGATGATTCAATTGTATCGTACGAAATCAATGCTTACATCAATGACGCAGATCAATTGATGCAGATAACTTCCGCTTTGAGGGAAAATATACAGGATAAGTTCAAGGAAGCGGGTATCAGTTTGTCGTCCGCACAATATGTAAATCTCGTATCTAATCAAAAATAATCTTAAAAAACGCTTGTAAATAATGAAAAAGTTGTTTTTTTAATTTTATTTATTGACTACCTTTGTGCAATTTTGCATTAAAAAAATTCTAACACTTATGCCTGAAAAATTTGGATATATTTCACAAGTCATTGGCCCGGTGGTTGATATTTCGTATGGACAATCCGATGCCGATATGCCGAAAATCTACGATGCACTTCAAATCATTCGTCCGGACGGAAAAATATTAATCGTTGAGGTACAACAACATATCGGCGAAGATACGGTGCGCGCGGTGGCGATGGATTCTACCGACGGCATTGCACGTGGAATGAAAGTGGTCAATCTGGGAAATCCGATTTCGATGCCTGTAGGCGACCAGGTGAAGGGACGCTTGCTGAATGTCATCGGCCAAACCATTGACGGAATGCGTCCGGTTTCGTACGAAAAAACCGACCCTATCCGGCGCGACCCGCCCAAATTTGAAGACCTTTCTACTTCTAAGGAAATTCTTTTTACAGGTATCAAAGTAATCGATTTGCTCGCACCTTATTTAAAAGGGGGGAAAATCGGTTTGTTTGGCGGTGCAGGTGTGGGAAAAACGGTGTTGATTATGGAATTAATTAACAACATCGCGAAAAAACATCACGGCTTTTCCGTTTTTGCCGGAGTGGGCGAACGTACCCGCGAAGGAAACGACCTGTTGCGCGAAATGATTGAATCGGGCGTCATCCGTTATGGAAAAGAATTTGAGGAAGGCATGAAACGCGGCGAATGGGATTTGTCGAAAATTGATTACGACGAGCTGGCCAAATCGCAGGCGACGCTGGTTTTCGGACAAATGAATGAGCCGCCGGGTGCACGTACCGACGTGGCCTTGTCGGGTTTGACCATTGCCGAATCGTTCCGCGACCAGGGCGGAAATACCGGACACGACATTTTGTTTTTTATCGATAATATTTTCCGTTTCACACAAGCCGGCTCGGAAGTGTCTGCCTTGTTGGGACGCATGCCTTCGGCAGTGGGTTATCAGCCGACATTGGCGACCGAAATGGGAAAAATGCAGGAGCGTATCGCTTCGACCAAAAGCGGCTCCATCACTTCTATTCAAGCGGTGTATGTGCCGGCCGACGACTTGACCGACCCTGCGCCTGCAACTACTTTCGCGTTTTTGGACGCGACGACGGTGTTAGATCGTAAAATTTCGGAATTGGGCATTTATCCGGCGGCCGACCCATTGAGTTCGACCTCGCGCGTATTAGACCCGAATATTATCGGCGACGAACATTATAATACGGCGCAACGAGTAAAACAACTGTTGCAACGTTATAAAGAATTGCAGGACATCATTGCCATTTTGGGTATGGAAGAATTGTCGGACGAAGACAAGATAGTAGTTAATCGCGCCCGGCGCGTACAACGCTTCCTGTCGCAACCGTTCTTCATGGCCGAAGCCTTTTCGGGCATTCCGGGAGTGATGGTTTCGATTGAAGATACCATCAATGGATTCAACCGGATTATGGACGGGGAAGTGGATTACCTGCCCGAACAGGCCTTTTTGAATGTGGGAACATTGGAAGATGCAATTGAAAAAGGCAAAAAATTAATGGCATGACGTTAGATATTATCTCTCCCGAAAAAATAATTTATGCCGGCAAAGCGGATTCCGTTACTTTGCCCGGCCTGCTGGGCGAATTTACTATTTTAGATCGCCACGCCCCGATTATCTCGGCGTTGGGAGAGGGAACATTGAGGTACAGCCACGAAAGCAAAGAAACTTCTTTACCGGTAAGAGGCGGATTTGTCGAAGCAAAAAGAAACATAGTAACAGTTTGCGTAGAATAAAGAATGAGTGGATTGTTTGCACATAAAGAGCCTTGGATTTGGTTAGCGGGAGTAGTCGTATTCTTGTCGGCTTATGCTCTGCTTACGGTTTGGCTGGTGAATAAAGCGAAAAACCGGCAGGGACAGTTGGTTTCGCTCTATATGGCATTAAAAATCGTTAAGTTGCTGCTATTTGTGAGCGTTTTATTAGCCTACCGGTTAATGATTAATATAGAAACGGTGCGTTTTACAATCATTACGATTGTTTTGTATTTGATCTATCTTTTGATGGATACATTCTTTTTAACCTATAAAGAAAGGAAATGGAAAGAAAAATGAAAAATAATAAACAAATACTGTCTGTCATTGCGGGCTTGATCCGCAATCCCTTGACTTTTATTGTATTGTTCTTATTTTTCGGAACATATATCATTCATGCAGAGGACGAAACGCCCGAACTCAATGTCAGCGAGTTAATTCTCGAACATGTAGGCGACAGCTATGATTGGCACATTACTACTTTCGGTCATACGCACGTTTCCATTCCTTTACCGGTAATTGTGAAAGGACAGACAAGCGGTTGGCATATTTTTTCTTCTGCAAAATTTCATCATGGACATGCAGAATATCAGGGTTTTCACATTGCTCACGAAGGCGATTACAAAGGAAAAATCGTTGAAACATCGGCTTCGGGTGAAGAAGTCCGTCCCTGGGATTTTTCTCTGACCAAAAATGCGGCTTCTTTGCTGCTGAGCAGCTTGGTTTTGGTTATTCTGATTTTGATTTGCGCGAATTGGTATAAGAAACGGGAAGGACAACCGGAAAACGCCTCACCCAACGGCTTTGTCGCTTTTGTGGAATGGGTAATTATGAGTGTTGTCGACGGAGTAATCAAGCCGTGTATCGGCAAAAATTATCAACGTTATACACCTTATTTATTGACGGCTTTTTTCTTTATTATTTTCAATAACTTGGTAGGATTAATTCCACTGTTTCCGGGTGGCGCGAATGTAACCGGCAATATCGCAGTTACTTCCGTTTTGGCTTTATTCACGTTTGCGATTGTCAATTTGTTCGGAACTAAAGAATATTGGAAAGAAATTTTTTGGCCGGATGTGCCTGCATGGTTGAAAGTTCCTATTCCGATTATGCCGGCAGTTGAGTTTTTAGGTATATTCACCAAGCCGTTTGCATTAATGATACGTTTGTTTGCGAGTATATTATCCGGTCATGCGTTGATATTGGGGCTGACGTGCATGGTTTTCCTGACCGTGCGGCTGGGTGTTGCCATGAATATCGGAATGTCTGTTTTCTCGGTAATTCTCTCTATATTCAGCGATTGCGTGGAACTGTTGGTAGCCTACATTCAGGCTTATGTTTTCACGATGTTGTCAGCAGTATATATCGGATTGTCGCAGGTAGAGCCACATCATGTAAAAGTAAAAAAATAAAAAATATAAACAATAAAAATTAAAGAGTTATGTTATTATCATTTGTATTACAAGCAGCAGCGGGAACAGGATTAGCACAGTTTGGCGCAGGTTTGGGTGCCGGATTAGCCGTTATCGGCGCAGGTTTGGGTATCGGAAAAATCGGTGCAGCCGCTATGGACGGTATCGCCCGCCAACCGGAAGCGACTAATGATATTCGTATGAATATGATTATTATCGCGGCGTTGGTTGAAGTGAGCGCGTTGTTTGCGATTGTAGTTTGCGGTTTCTTATTGAAATAATACAAAATTATGTCGTTATTAACCCCGGATCCTGGTTTGCTTTTTTGGATGCTGTTTTCTTTCGGGATAGTATTCTTTATATTGGCTAAATTCGGTTTTCCTGTCATTGTTAAAATGGTGGAAGAACGGAAAGCCTATATCGACCGCTCATTGGAAGCAGCCAAAGAAGCTCATTTGCGGTTGGAAGGAATCAAAGAAGAAAGCGAAAAACTGTTGAGCCAGGCGCGCGACGAACAGGTGCGCATGTTGCGGGAATCCAACGATATGCGTACTAAAATTATCAACGACGCGAAAGAGCAAGCACGCGAGGAAACAGGCAAAATCATGAACGAAGCCAAAACGGCCATTCAAAAGGAAAAAGAAGCAGCCCTGCGCGATATTAAACAGCAGGTTGCCCAACTTTCGATTGATATTGCCGAAAAAATCCTTCGTAAAAATCTTTCAGACAAGCCGGCGCAAATGGAGTTGGTGGATAAATTAATTGCGGAAGCACAGAAAAATTGACAATGATTTCGACCAGATATGCACGAGCCATCTACGCTTTTGCTGCCGAAAAAAGCAGCGAAGATGCTGTGTATCGAGAAATGAAGCTATTAATACATAATTTCTCGGCATATCCTGTTTTGCGGAAAGTGATGAGCGACCCGACAGTTTCTTCCAACGAAAAAATCAAACTGCTTACAACTGCTTGCGGTATTCAGGTCGGTGAGGTACTGAAGCACATTGTCCGCACGGTAGTTGAAAACGGAAGAGCCAACCAGATGGAAAACATCGCTCTGATGTATGGCGAAGTCTATAAAAAAGCCAAAGGGATCGTGTCGGCGCAATTGACAACAGTCGAGCCGGCCGGTGAAAAAATAAAAGCAGCGTTGATTAAGGTTATTTCCAACGGAACAAGCGAAAACGTAGAGTTTCAGACGCATACCGACCCCGAACTGATTGGCGGTTTCGTGCTGGAAGTTGGAGATCAACGATTGGACGCAAGTGTAAAAGACCAATTAAGAAGAATGAGATATGAATTCTGATAATATTAAAGCAAGTGAAGTATCCGAAGTGCTGAAAATGCAATTGGAGGGTATCGACACCCGGGTGAAATTTGAAGAGGTGGGTAAAGTGCTTCAAGTGAGCGACGGCGTCGTGCGCATTTTCGGATTGAGCAATGCGGAAGCGGGCGAACTTCTCCAATTCGACAACGGCGAAATGGCTGTGGTCATGAACTTGGAAGAAGACAATGTCGGCGCAGTGCTTTTCGGCTCGACCAACAACGTGAAGGAAGGCGATACGGTGAAACGCACGCGCAAAATCGCTTCTATTCCGATGGGCGACGGCATGCTCGGGCGCGTAGTCAATCCGCTGGGACAACCGCTCGACGGCGAAGGACCGATACTTGGCGAATTGCTCGATATGCCGTTGGAACGGAAAGCTCCGGGTGTGATTTTCCGCCAGCCGGTTACAGAGCCGTTGCAAACCGGTCTGAAAGCCATTGATGCTATGATACCCATCGGACGTGGACAACGCGAGTTGATTATCGGCGACCGCCAAACCGGAAAAACCGCTATCGGAATTGATACTATCATTAATCAAAAAGCGAATTACGACGCCGGCGATCCGGTCTATTGTATTTATGTGGCTATCGGGCAAAAAGGATCGACTGTGGCCAATATTGTAAATACATTGAAGGAACACGATGCCATGAAATATACGATAGTGGTGATTGCGACGGCTTCCGACCCGGCAGCGTTGCAGTTTTACGCGCCGTTTGCGGGCGCGGCTATCGGCGAATATTTCCGTGATACCGGCCGTCATGCGTTAGTCATTTACGACGATTTATCGAAGCAGGCAGTAGCTTACCGCGAGGTGTCGTTAGTGCTTCGCCGGCCTTCGGGACGGGAAGCCTATCCGGGCGATATTTTCTATCTGCATTCGCGCTTGCTGGAACGGGCGGCTAAAATTATCAACAACGATAAAGTAGCGGAGCAAATGAACGATTTGCCCGAAAATTTGAAGGATAAAGTCAAAGGCGGTGGCTCGCTGACGGCGTTGCCGTTGATTGAAACACAGGCAGGCGACATTTCCGCCTATATTCCGACCAATGTGATTTCGATTACCGACGGGCAGATTTTCCTCGAAACCGGTTTGTTCAATGCCGGTATTCGTCCGGCTGTCAATGTGGGTGTTTCCGTTTCGCGTGTCGGTGGAAATGCACAGATCAAAGCCATGAAAAAAGTGGCGGGAACATTGAAGACAGACCAGGCGCAATATCGCGAGTTGGAAGCTTTTACCAAATTTGGCGGCGATATGGATGCTGTAACACGATTTACATTAGACAAAGGACGGAAAAATGCGGAATTGCTGATACAACCGCAATATCATCCGCTTCCGGTGGAAAAAGAAATTGCGATAATTTATGTCGGCACACAAGGCTTGTTGTCGGAAGTGCCCATTTCGCGTGTGCGCGATTTTGAAGCGGCCTTTTTAGATGTGTTGGAAATGAAACACCGCGAAGATATTTTAGATGTCTTAAAACAGGGCATTTTGAACGACGAAGTAGAAAAGAAATTAAAAACAGTTGCAAGCGATTTGGCGAAGAATTATAAAGCATAATTAGCTGACGTTGAACGTTGTTTCGTAATTTGTAATTCGTAATTCGTAATTGAAAACATGGCTTCATTAAAGGAAATAAAAGGACGGATTGCTTCCGTGAAATCGACGCAGAAGATTACTTCCGCCATGAAGATGGTGGCTTCCGCCAAATTGCGGAAAGCGCAATACCAAATCGACCGTTTTTTGCCGTACCAATACAAGCTCAAAGACATGTTGGATTCTTTTCTGTCTTCGACAATCGAATTTGAGTCCAATTTGGCCGAAGTACGTCCGGTGAAGCGAGTGGCGATTGTTGTGCTTTCATCCAATTCCAGCCTGTGCGGGGCGTTCAATTCCAATATCCAAAAATTGCTGAAAGAAACAATCCAAAAATACGGTCAGTTGGGAAAGGAAAATATTGAAATCTATCCGGTCGGCAAAAAAGTGGAAGAATATGTGCGCAAGCTGAATCTGCCGGTGCAAGTGATGGGAAGCTACATCGAACTGATGGATAAACCGAATTTCGACGGCGCACGGAACATGGCCGAACAATTGATTTCCGATTTCCTGCAACACAATATCGACCACGTGGAATTGCTGTACAATCATTTCAAAACGACGGCCGTACAAATTCCGACTACGGAAACCTATTTGCCTGTACATTTAGCGAAAAAAGACGCCTCGACCACTCCGGCCAAAACAGATTACATCATTGAGCCGGACAGAGACACACTCATTCGTTCGTTAATCCCGAAATCGCTGCACAGCAAAGTGTATGCGGTTTTGTTGGATTCGGCAGCCGCCGAACAAGCCGCCCGTGTCGTCGCCATGCAAATAGCGACCGATAATGCCAAAGATATTTTAGACGGATTGACAATCCAATACAACAAACAACGGCAACAATCCATCACCAGCGAACTGCTTGACATCATCGGCGGATCGGAAGCACTAAAATGATGATTATCCTGCCCAATTCTCCCGGTCTAAATTGCGGTAACTAATCGCTTCGGCAATATGATGTGCCTGCACATTTTCCGAATTTTCCAAATCCGCAATCGTGCGAGCGACACGCAAAATCCGGTCGTAGGCGCGAGCGGAAAGACTTAATCGTTCCATGGCATTTTTGAGTTGCAACAGTCCTCTGGCCTCAGGCTGTGCGTGTTTGTGCAATAAGCGGGTGTGCATTTGGGCATTGCAATAAATATTTTCCTCGCCGGCAAAACGGGCTTCCTGTATTTTTCGTGCCTGAATGACACGCTCGCGGATGGTCGCACTCGCTTCGGCCGGACGAGTATCCGAAATCGCTTCAAAAGGCACAGGCACAATTTCGATTTGAATGTCAATACGGTCTAACAACGGTCCCGACAGGCGGTTGAGATATTTTTGCACTTGTTGCGGCTGGCAGACACATTCTTTATTCGGATTGTTGTAATTGCCGCAGGGACAAGGATTCATTGATGCAACCAACATCATGCTTGCCGGATATTCGATCGCATATTTGGCACGCGAAATCGTAATCACACGGTCTTCCAATGGCTGGCGAAGCACTTCCAACACGCATTTGTTGAACTCGGCGATTTCGTCCAGAAACAAGACGCCGTTGTGCGCGAGACTGATTTCTCCCGGTTGCGGATACGAGCCGCCGCCTACCATCGCCACCGTCGAAATGGTGTGATGAGGACTGCGGAACGGACGAACGGCAATCAGCGAGCCGTTGTGGGAAATTTTTCCGGCAACCGAATGAATTTTAGTCGTTTCCAAACTTTCCTTTAATGTCAAAGGCGGAAGAATGGACGGAATACGCTTGGCCAGCATGCTTTTTCCCGCGCCCGGACTACCGATAAGTAGCAGGTTGTGTCCGCCGGCGCAGGCCACTTCCATGGCGCGCTTTACGTTTTCCTGCCCTTTCACTTCCGAAAAATCCCATTCCAATGTGGCCTGATGAGCATAAAATTCCTTTCTCGGATCGACGATTGTTCGTTCCAATTCGATTTCGCCGTTGAAAAATTGAATGACTTCACGCAGATTTTCCGCGCCATAGACTTCAATTTCCGCAACTACGGCCGCTTCCCGCGCATTGGCTTTCGGCAAAATAATCCCCTTGAATTTTTCTTCCTTCGCTTGGATAGCAATGGGCAAAATGCCTTTGACCGGCTTGAGTGTGCCGTCGAGCGACAACTCGCCCATAATCAAATAGTCGCCCACCTTGCCGGGTTTAATTTTTTCGGCGGCGGCCAAAATACCGATAGTCAAAGGCAAATCGTAAGACGCGCCTTCTTTCTTGATGTCGGCAGGAGCCATGTTGATGACAATCTGCTTGCGCGGAAATTTCATACCGATAAATCCCAGCGCGGAAATAATCCGTTCGTGCGATTCACGAATACTCACATCGGGCAAGCCCACCAAAAAAAATTTAATACCGTTGGTACAATTAACTTCAATCGTAATAATAATTGCATGAATACCCTGCAACGCTGCTGCATACGTTTTTACTAACATAATATAAATAGTTAAGATAAATATCCTGTTTGGTCACCGGGAAATGGCTGTTGTCAGGCGGGTGTAGAGCAAATCCTCTTTCGCCGGACTTTCAATTTCAGATAAATAAATCTTCAAGGCCGTAGTATCTTCGGTTTCCATTAAATAATCTTGAATGACCACTAAGCTCGCAATCGAAGCCGGGTGTTGTTGAATAAAATTTTCCGCCCGAAAAATCACACTATCTTTCGGAGCTTCCTTATTTTCCTGCTTGAAATTCGTCAGCAGGTCGTTGATTTCGTTTCCGTAGATCTCAATCAATTCGGGATGTTCGGCACTGCCGGAGACATTGATTTTATCGCCGTTCTTCGCCCACAACGTAATCCAGCTGTAACCCTCGCCCATATACAAAATAACCGGCTGAATGGAATCGGATACCGCCTTATAAAAAAACTCGCCGTTTTTGGCAATTACCGTATCCACTTGGGTCTCATTTTTAGAAACAGCGACAAAGTACAACACGGAACTGCTTAACTCACTGATGTTTCCTTTCACTGTATAATTTTTTTCCGAGTTACACGAAAACAAAAACAGGGCGAAAAGGATTATATATAAAACTTGTCCGAATTTCATTGAATATACGTTTTTTATGTCTATATTATAAGAACGGCAAAGATAGTGATTTATTTTAATATTTTATAACATTTTCGTTCAAAAAAATTAAATACCTTTGAAGCCGATGTTAAAATTCTAATTTTATAAATCTATTTTCTATGTCAAACACAATGTCAAGAAGAAAATTTCTTCAAACAAGCAGTGTTGCTGCCTTGGGAATGACAATCGTTCCGGGTGCAGTGATGGGTAAAAGTTTTAGCGGTCAAACCGCCCCCAGCGATAAGCTGAATATAGCGGGCGTGGGTATTGGTGGTATGGGTTTTCACAATTTGAAAGCCGTTGAAAGTCAAAACATTGTCGGATTAACCGACGTAGATTGGGGATACTCCGATCCGGTATTCAAGTATTTTCCGAAAGCAAAGCGGTATCATGATTTCCGGAAAATGTATGACGCAATCGGAAAAGATATTGATGCGGTGATTGTGGCTACGGCCGACCATACGCACGCCATTGTGGCGGCTACGGCGATGACGCTCGGCAAACACGTGTATGTTCAAAAACCGCTGACACACAGCGTTTATGAATCCCGCTTGCTGACCAAATTAGCTGCAAAACACAAAGTAGCTACCCAAATGGGAAATCAGGGTGCGTCGGACGAGGGCGTGCGCCAGATTTGCGCCTGGATTTGGGACGGTCAAATCGGCGAAGTAACAAAAGTGGAATGTTATACCAACCGTCCGATCTGGCCGCAAGGCTTGAATCGTCCGGAAGATACGGTAAAAGTTCCTTCCACATTGGATTGGGATTTGTTTTTAGGCCCGGCTCCCGTACGTCCCTACAACCCGATTTACACGCCGTGGAACTGGCGCGGTTGGTGGGATTTCGGAACAGGTGCTTTGGGTGATATGGCTTGCCACATCATGCAGCCCGCCATGGAAGCGTTGAAATTGAAATATCCGGTGCAAGTAGAAGGCACTTCGACCATGTTGTTGTCGGATTGCGCCCCCAACGCCGAAATTGTTCATTACAAATTTCCGGCACGCGAAAACCTGCCGAAAGTGGGTATGCCCGAAGTGGAAGTCGTTTGGTCTGACGGCGGTTTGCTGCCCGCACGTCCGAAAGGATTGCCCGCAGGCAAAGAACTGGATTATCAGGGAGGTTGCGTGATTTTCCACGGAACGAAAGACACCTTGATTTGCGGTTGTTACGGTCGTAATCCGTACTTGGTATCGGGAAGAACACCCAGTTCGCCGGAAGTGCTGCGCAAAGTTACCGAATCGCACGAAATGGATTGGGTACGCGCTTGTAAAGAAAGTGCAGGAAGTCGCGTAGAAACGTCTTCAAACTTCAGCAAATCCGGCCCGTTGAACGAAACGGTGGTGATGGGCGTGTTGGGCGTTCGCCTGCAAGGCTTAAATCAAGTGTTGGATTGGGACGGCGATAAGATGGAATTTACCAATATTCCGGCAAGCGCAACCATTCAATCGGTACTGAAAGACCAATTCTCCATCAAAGACGGTCACCCGACATTCAACCAGGTCAGAACCGATCCGGTGAATGCACAAGCCTTTGCCAAAGAATTGATTAAACACAATTATCGCAACGGCTGGTCATTACCGGCAATGCCGTAAATAATTACAAATTACGAATTACAAATTACGAATATGAAAAGGATTAATTATTTTTTAAGTATTTTATTGACAGCCGGTTTATTTATGGCTTGTAATCAGAAAAAAGTAAATTTCATCTTTGAAACAGCAGGTGAAGCGACAGAAACTGTAGTGACAACAGAAGATTCATTAACTTATACATTAGTGAATAGACCGCAAGTTTCTAATTTAGATCAAGCACCAAAAGATAAAGATGGTTTTATCGCTTTATTTGATGGTGAAACGTTTAACGGCTGGCGCGGTTATGACAAAGACAACGTTCCGGGGAAATGGACGATTGAAGACGGTGCGATTAAAATCAATGGCTCGGGACAGGGTGAAGCCCACGTAGCCGAAGGCGGCGACATTATTTTTGCACACAAGTTCAAAAATTTTGAATTGACTTTCGACTGGAAAGTGGATAAAGGCTCCAATTCGGGCGTTTTGTATCTCGCACGCGAAATCAAGGGCGCGCCGATTTGGATTTCTTCTCCCGAATACCAGATTTTGGACAACACTACTCACCCCGACGCTCAGTTAGGAGAAAACGGTAACCGTCAATCGGCTTCGCTGTATGACATGATACCGGCGAAACCGCAAAATGCCAAGCCGGTCGGCGAATGGAATCAGGGTGCAATCATGGTCTATAAAGGAACGGTGGTGCATAAGCAAAACGGCAAAAATGTGCTGGAATATCATTTATGGACGCCGCAATGGGACGAAATGATTGCGAACAGCAAGTTCAAACCCGGTGGCGATTTCCCGCTGGCCTACGGTTTATTAACCAACTTGGGCGGCGACGAACATGAAGGTTACATCGGCCTGCAAGATCACGGCGACAATGTATGGTTTAAAAACATCAAGATTAAAATTTTAGAATAATCTCATTTTAAACATTAAAAATTATGGCAACTGAAAAAAAAGTAGTCCGCGTAAGCGGTGGAACTTCCGAGCCGGAACAAACTACTCGTACCTTTGTTCCGACGGCGGATGCTAAAGGACGCGCGTCGCAGTTGCGTCTGTTCTCAATTCTCTTGTGGATTTTGGCTATCGGGGCTGAAGCCGGTGCGATTTTCGTATTGCTGAAATGCGCGAAACCCCTCGTAACGAGCAGTTGGGTATGGATAATTGCGTTGATCGTGCTGGATGCGATTTTGGTGATTGTCGGTTCTTCGCTTTGGAAAAAAGCCAACCGCTTGGATCCTGCTTCGCAGAAAGACACGGTACGGTTTTTCATTCAAAACCAGCTGGGCGTAATCATTTCGGTGATTGCCTTCCTGCCGTTGGTGTTGTTGATTTTCACTAACAAAGATTTGGATGGAAAGTCGAAAGGCATTTTGGGTGGTATCGCCGCGTTGGCGTTGATTGTTGCAGGAATATCGAGTGCCGATTTCAATCCTCCTTCGGTAGAACAATACACGCAGCAAACCGATAGGGTTGAACAATTGACCGGTCAAGATCTGGTGTATTGGACGGCGCATGGCAAAAAATATCATCTATATGATGATTGCTCTGCCATCAACAGCAACCGGACGGACGAAATCCTGCAAGGTACTGTGGCACAAGCCCGCGAGTTGAAAAACATCACCGAGCTTTGCAAAATTTGCGAAAACCGGGCGGAAAAAGTCAAAGGACTGAACGATGCCGGACAAAAAAGCATCGAACTCGGGACGGAGGCCGAACACGACCACACAGAAACCGAATAACCGGAGAGGCGAAATATTTTTTCACCTTTATATTTATGAAAAAAGCGTCTTTGCAGGACGCTTTTTTTATTGGTCACATTTTTGGCACGCTCTTTGCTGTAATTCACTCTCGTAATAATTAGTGATGCGAACAATTCTTAAAAAAAGTGTGATTTATGTTGTAAAACATATCAAATTATTTTAAAAAATGCAAAATAATATGATACACACACATTACTCATCTGGCGGTTTAACAAAAATTAACACGCTATACACCCTTGTAACGCGTTTTTTCTCTCACGCGCGTAATATACAAATTTTATTTTTAATACGCAACAATCCCGAAGGCGTTTTCACCCCCCAGCCCCCTAAAGGGGGAGAAAAAGCCCTTGCAAAATTGTGCACTGCCACTCCCTCACCTTCAGGGGAGGGCTGGGGTGGGGTTTTCTTCAACTCATAACTTATAACTCATAACTCAAAAAAAAGTATGCGAACAATTAAATTTTTGACATTATTTTTTCTGCTTCTTCCCGCCGAGGCTTTTGCCCAATGGGAAGTAGAGACGCGGCATGCCGCGTCTCTACAATCCGATAACGATTTTTTGTCGCAATCCGACCTGTTTTATAGCGAAAATCTTTCTGCCTTTGGTGAATCTTCATCATTCAATCCTTCTGGCGATTTCCTGACCAATCTTTTCGGCAGCTCTTATCTGGAAACCGGTCTTTCCACCGACGACGGGCATCGCAACCACTTGGCCATTTCGTCCATTCCGCTGGGAAACGGTGGGTTGTTCTTGCTGATTATTTCAGTGCTTTATCTAACAATTTTATTGACTAAAAAACATTTGCTCAAAATGAAAACAACGATATACCCCTCTAAATCTCCCCTGAAGGGGAGACTTTGGCTGACACACAACGTTGAAAATTCGCAGACTCTCAAAGCCCCCTTCAGGGGGTTGGGGGGTGTATTATTCCTGTTTTTCCTGCTTTTATGCGAAAATACTTACGCCCAACTCCCCTTAAAAGCCATTCCCGACAATGCCTTTGTACTTCCCGGAACAACATCGGTGGTGAATCTGGATATTTTACGCAACGATGAATTGGGTGCTTGCAACGCTACCAACATTCAAATCCAACTGTTTGATAACACAGGAACAGCGCAAACGACTTTAACAACAGCCGGAAATGCAACCGTTACAATCAATGCAGACAATACAATAGCTTACACTCCCGACCCCGATTTTATCGGACAGGACAGTTTGCGATACAAAATCATTTGCAGCAGCAAATCCGCGCCGGATTCGGTATTGGTATTGATAAATGTAACAGACAAGCCCGGAAATATTATTGACAATGCGTGTGCAGTATCACCCATACCCGTCGATTGGAATATCATGCAAAGCCCCAGTTTAGGAGACGTCTTTTCTTATACCATCCCTTTGATTGGGGATCTGGACGGAAACGGAAAGCCGGAAATAGTAATGGGTACAGCTGCAGTTGCGACAAGTTCTTCTCACGGAGGCAATCAGATTAGTATATTCAAAGACGGAGGTACAGGTGCAAGAATTGATTTTTCGGTTACAGCTAATGGCTATCAAGGCTATATGCCCGGTCCGATAGGCATCGTCAAAACAAAAATACCGGATGGTAGCGGTATTGAGCAGGATTCATCGTTGATTGTAGTAATGGAGAACGATGGTTATCTGCGGGCATACAATATTGCAGGAACACGTGTGTGGACATCAGATGCTCAACCATTTACGGGTGTTAGTATAGCAGCTACTGTTTCATTTGCCGATTTCAATAATGACGGTTATGCAGAAGTGTATGTCCGAAATCATATTTTCGACGCTGCTACCGGCAAGAGATTATGCTATGGTTCAAGCAATGGAGGTGTCTCTTCCAACGAAAGTGTAACCGGTTCCGTAATGGTTACTATGGCCGCCAATATCACCGGTACGGATACTTTGGAATTAGTGGCCGGGAATCGAGTATATGCTGTAAAGATTATCAGCAGAACCGATCCCACCCAAAATTCCATGACGCTGATTCCCGGCATGACGGTAACCCCACCGAACGGTTATCCAGCCGATGGGGTTACGCAGGTGATTGATATTGATAACGATGGACAGTTGGAAGTGCTGGTGGAAACACATGGAAGCGCAAGCAGCAATGCTCATCTAATTTATGTATGGAGTCCTGCCAAAGCTCAAGTGTTGGGATCGATGGTGATCTCCAATGCCAATGCAATGGGGATTCCTTTCCTTGGCGATGTAGATGGTGATGGGAAAGTAGAAATATTGTTTATTGTTTCTAATTATGGCAATCTCAATTTAGATTATTGCTTCTTGTATGCACTTAAATATAACGGTAGTAATTTGGAAGTTTTTTGGAAAATGAAACACACGGACACTTCCGGACGAACCGGTCTTACGTTGTTTGACTTCAATCAGGACGGAAAAGCGGAAATAGTGTATCGGGATGAAAAGTATTTACGGATAATGAACGGAAGCGGCAAGGATGCAAACGGCAACACTATGATTGGTGTCAACCAGTTAATTAATATAGAAGCCGCTACAATGACCCGGTTTAACAGCGTATCAGGAACCGGTTACGAATATGCAACGATAGCCGATGTCAATGGAGACGGACAGGCAGAACTAATTATTGGATCCTCAACCGCAAGTGGCGGAGCTATCACCACCAACACTGGCCCCCTGAATATTTATTCCTCAGCTGATCCTGAAAATGCGCCATGGGCGCCTGCCCGTCAGGTGTGGAATCAATACATGTATAATCCGGTCTATATTAACGACGATTTGACCGTTCCGGCTCACCCGCTCAATCCGGCTACGAAGTTCGTAATTGAGGATGGCAGTTTTATTCAGCCTTTCAATAATTTTCTCCAGCAGGCAACCCTGTTGAATGATGCGGGCAGTATGCTTCGCTTAGGCCCCGACTTGGCCTTCGACAAAACCGAAGGTGATTATGAAAGCGGAACATCAGGGCCACAGACCGGCGTTCATTATGCAACGGTCAATGTCAATGATTTGCAAGTAACCGTCTGGGTGGAAAATCAGGGCGATG
>BNTW01000016.1 GCA_025996895.1 Bacteroidia bacterium
TAAAATTAGCAGTTTTACCACTAATTTACGAATTTTCAAATCAAATCGAAAAATCAAAGAACGCCTGTATGTAATTGTATATCAATTAATTACAATGAAATGTTAAAAGTTAACGCAAAACTACTAATGCCGTATAAAAAAATATTTTTTTCAATGTAAAACAGTTCATAAGTATTAGTATTAATAAATGTTTATTGATTGCAGGACAAATATAGATGAAATTTTTCACAACGAACTCATCTAAACTTTTTAGTTTTACATAATTTTCTCAAGAGAATAACCTAAAAACTGCGTGGGTTTCAAATTGATTCACTACTATTTGACAGATACATAATCAGTTTTTTTACAATAAATCAATTTTCCTTCCGTAGTAACTCCTTCAATTATCACTGAATAGGTTGTTTGAGTATCAGCCGTATAAAATTCCACCGTCGCTTTTCCCTCGAAATTGAACAATACATCGGGCTTCCAGTAAATCGTACTGCGCAAATCGACTAGCGCATTTTCGCGCGCTTCAGGCGTGTCGTATTGCGGTGAATAAAATTCAATAGGCGTTTGATAGCCCAAAGGCATCATTTGAGCCAGATTAAATTTTGGCTTGTCCCAATAACTTTTCTTGGTATATATTTCTATTACCCCATATTTTCCTCTACTACCGTATCCTGCCAGTTTTGCCGGACTTCTAATAAAATCAACTTGGACTACTTCGTTTATGTCCAACAAATTCAAAATATTCAATGCTTCCCAATCACCACCTTCCTCATTGCCTCCTGTACCATAACTTAACGGCATACCATCGACTATTATCATGGGAGGAAAGAGGTTATAACCTGCTGTTCCGTGTACTCGGAAGCGGATTGAATTAAATGTCATTTTTACGTCAGGAATTCGATTGACCAAACTGCGTATATCGCCTGCCGCTGACCGGCGGATTTCAATTTCCGACATTGAATT
The DNA here is from genome assembly GCA_025996895.1 of Bacteroidia bacterium. Lineage (GTDB taxonomy): Bacteria > Bacteroidota > Bacteroidia > Bacteroidales > Azobacteroidaceae > Azobacteroides. Next base: position 955 of record BNTW01000016.1, read on the forward strand.
ATCGGGTTCAAGAACAAATTTCGATTGATGAGCGCGCTTTGCCTTTACAACCAATTCCGGCAGGTTTTTTGTCCGCATACCGTTTTCATTAATATATTTCAAATCAGCTTTTTCGACATATTCTTGAAATTCGGGCTGTGTGATTATTGCCTGTTTTTCTTGTTCATTGCTGTTATAAAATATTGTTTGATGCAGACTTACCGGCGGATATACGATACTGTCTAAATATAACTCAACAATATCTTTTCCTTTTTTACTCAATGCCTGAAAGCTGTAGCGAGTGCTGTCGGGAAATTCAAAATCCTTGATTGTAAAGCGTCCGTTTTCTTCTGTTTCCACCATATTGTAGAAATTGGGAAGTGATAAAATTTTGACAGTCGCCCCTTTGTATGGTTTCGACAATAATCCGCCTTTGACAATTCCCGAAAACGACTGCGACACTTCATTGGGAACGGTCAAATATTTGAAATCGCCACGCATCGCTTTAGGAATATCATACCTGTTCCAACCATGCGTCAGCATCAATAAATCGGCATTCGCTTCTGCCTGCCGATTGTCTTTCTGAAAATAATAGGCCGGATTGAAAATATAACCTTTTAATTCGGAAGTCAATAACATGCGCGAAAGAATATTTAAGGTCGTATCCGGCTGAATATCTTTATCGTCGGTTACGGAAATCGAGAAATTTCCGGCAACAATACTATCGGGGGATTGAGCCAGGTCGATTCTCGCAAGCTCGAATTGCGGGTCAAGCCCGCAATGACAGTCTATTTCCAATTTCACTTTTTCACGCGGTTTATAAACTTGCTTATCCGCCTGAATATCCGGCGTGATCCAATCATTATTTAAAGCAAAAACCAATCGTTCGCTGACTGGCTGATAATCTTCCGTCAATAATAACAGGTGTGACACACCCGAAGGAAAATCAGCTTTGTCAATAGCCATCAAGCCTTTTGACCAATTCCACACACCGGAATAAAGCACCATTCCGCCGGTGTGAGCCAGAAAATAGAGTTTTTGTGCCGGTAACGTTTCCGGCTTATTGACCGTAATCCATAGTTTATTTTGTCGCCAAACGGCCGACAGAGCATAAGTATTGGTTTTCACCTCCGGCAAATTTACCCGAATTGTTTGTCCGTCTTTGCGACAAACCGCAACGTATTTTTCACCGGCTTCGGGACGAAAAGTAAAACGTCCCATGCCTTCGTGGGTAGTCGCAAATTCAGTAACCGGATTATTTTGTGCATCCAAAATTTCACCATTCACTGCAATGCTTTGACCATCGGAAGTTAATGCTTTAAAGGCTACATTGCACAATTGCCCGGCAATCAGGTTTCCACCTTCAGGATAAAAATCGACTGTCATTGCGGGCTTGTCCCGCAATTCGAGCTTGCGAGAATCGACCTGGCTCAATCCCCTGCGACTTTTTGGGGATTCCGCGTCAAGCGCGGAATGACGAATGGTCGGATCGGCCACATAAATTGTCCGTGTAAAAAAATAATCTTCACCTGCGTTTTCCATGAAACGAGTATAGGCGCGAATTTGATAATTTCCCTGCGCCAAATCTTCGGGCAAAGAAAGTGTTCCGTAATGCAGGCCTTTGTCGTCAGGACGGATTTGCTGACGGAGTTTCACAGAATCTCGCTCATTAATCAGTTCCACATACACATACCGGCTCCAATCGGCCGGACGGTGTGAAAAAGCATCTAACAAAAATATCCGGAAAAATACTTTTTCGCCCGAAATATAATAGGGCTTGTCGGTCTGCAAATAGATTTTTTCCTGCGGAAAAATCGAAACTTGTGTCGAAAGGTTATTAACGGCCGAATCCAGCGGCAACGTTTGACTGCGTAAAACGAAAATCAAACCAAGCAATGCAAAAATAAAAACAGTCTTTTTCATTTTTCTTCATTTTTTATAAATTACCCCCAAGTCCATGCACCATTTTCGTAACCTTTTTATATAAAAGGTAAATTAAACACGTAAATGATATTTTCATGATATATATCCACAGCATATATTTTTTTGTATTTCTCCGAAATATTAAATGCCGATAAATTAGCATTTATCTTAAATGATGCAATAGGAGTTCCATCCCATTTCCATACTTGCATTTCTGTTGTGACTACTTCATTTCTGTTTTTATATTGAGCATTTTTACATAGAACATAGATATATTCATTAGCTGTTTTAGGATATCCATAATAATATGTCATTCTATTTTCTATTTCTTTTTCAAATTTCCAAAAGAATCGTGAATACGAATTCTTTTAAAATAAGCATAAAACGAAGCAAATAATGTTCCATCAGATTTTACTACATCGTTTTTCATATATGTGAATATTTTATTCTGTTCGATAAACTGATTTTTCTCCCAATCCGGATATGAAATAGCCTTATAAGTTTTTGACGGTATGTGATTATTGAATAATATATATTCAGTATCTTCACTTGAAGTATTCCAATAAAAAAATGAGGAATCATTTAATTGCTTGAAGCCGTTGACAGGTCTATCTGCAATGTCAAAATATTGCTTAGTCTTGTCATTGATTGAGAGATGATTATTTGTGATTACGACTTCTTTAAGCATAGATTTTCCCATATCAAAGAATGAAAAGCGACTATTAGAAGTAGATAAAAGGGATCTTGTATCAATATTATCAAAATCATTAGGACCTTGTCCTCTGAATCCGTCGCTGTAAAGATAAGTACACTCAGGTAATCGAAAAACATCAAACAATGTATCTTTTTTCATTTGATATAACAACAATTTATCATCTGAAATGATAATATTTGAAGGACTCAACGCTAATGGAGGTATTTCAATTGTTTCAAAATCTAAATTACTTTCTATGTTGAATTTATCAATAATAACAGTTTCAGTATTACTATTTTTATCGTAAGTACAAGTATATAACGAAAATATAATAAGTATAGAAAGTCCTTGCCATGTTTTATTATACCACATAATGATGAATTTATATATTTAAGAATAAGAGGGGAATAAAAATAAATTTGATTTATTTATCCCCCTCTATCGTATTTAAATTAATTACAAGTTGAAGTACTACTTGCACTTGCAGCCCAATACGTAGTACAATCCGAACATTTTCGTACTGCTACCGCCCAGTCATCGCTATCCGATGCTGGAGTAACATTAGCATAACATGATTTTCCGCTACCTTCTTCGCCGCTTGCCAATGCTTCCACATTAGCCAAAGAAATACCCGATAATTCACTTTTTTGTGAATTGAAATTCACATTCAACATAGCTACTGCTGCTATTGCTAATACGGCGATTCCGCCAAAATTTTTCTTTTTCATATTTTAAAAAGAATTGAATTGTTAATAATAAATTTGTTTGTTTGGTTGTGTCTATCCTTTCAACAACCCCAAACCTCGCAGGTTTCTTAAATTAATTTAGTACTTTTGTAGCCTCCTTTCTTTTTTAGGAAGGAATCCGGCGGGCGCATTGTTATACTTTTACCGAGAGCAAACATGTCCCGCCTTTTTTCCTTAATATTATTTTTTACCACCAAGTCCATTCTCCATTTTCATAAGTAAATATCCGCTCGTCGCGTCCTCGCGAGAGATTGCGAATCCAATAGATTGTTCCGGCCGGCAGATTTTCATAAACCAGCTTAATATCCACCGCTTTCTTGCGTCCCATCGAAACCCAGCGGTGATTGTCCCAATACAAAAGCTCGTGCGTATCGCCCGGCGTAATATCATTGCCGTCGCCGCGAGGTGTATAGCTGATTTTACGGATTTGCATGGGTTTGCCGAAATCCATACCTACCCAAGTGCCGCTGTGCTTTGCAGAATTGAAAAGTGTCAATGGATCGCCGTCAAAAGCAACTTCTTTCACATTATCAGGACTAATAGCTTTTGAGCCGATTGCACGACCATACAACGGTTGTTCATTATCGTTTTGATAAAAATATAATTCTCCCACATTGCAATAACTATCGTATGGCCCTCTGTATCGCCAATATCGGTAGCTTTTTTGCAAAGTATCCAATTTTATTTCTCCTGATTGAACAGTAAATTCGGGAATTTTATATATCAGTTCTGCGTCGCTGAAATCTGATTTATTAGCCGCTTCAAAGATACCGCCTTCCATACGGTGCCCCACTTCGTAACAATGTGGAGCAATAAAATATTTTCGAAAAACGGTAGCGGTCAACGAATTAGTCGGAATTGGTTGATAACGTTTTACTAATCCGCGAATAGTGATATGAAAAGGCTCCGCAAATGGAACAATACCTTGTTCATCGTAAAACCCCGGCAAATACATACACATTTTACCCATTTTCTCAAATTTTACGTTATTCCCATTTACTTTTCCGAAATGAACCGGTACCCAGTTTTTATTGTCGAAGACAGCCAGATAGGCATACCGGTATTTATTCTTAAATTCAGCAGGAATTTCGATTTCTACATCGCCGGTTGTCATGTATTCATCGGTAACGTCTTTAATAAAATAGTTTTGAAATGTATGAGGAACATTCTTTTCCAGCGACTGCATCTCCAATATGTCCCGGTTGATGGCGTAAGTCCGACGGAACACTTTGGCCATTTTTGTATCGGGATTGTGCAATTCGCCCGGATTGCTGGAACCTGCGGAAAATATCATATTTTTTCCTTTGTTATTCAACTATCTGTAATGTACCTTTCTCATATTAAAAGTTCTCGCATGATTTTATTTATATTACAAAGTTACATAAATAATATTGTACTTTCTATAATATTTTTCTAATATTTTTCTCATTTTAAGTATATTCTAATTTTGCCAATTAGCTGTTTATTTTTTATTACTTTTGCAAAAGGATGTATTTTCTTTTATAATGGAAGACAATTTTATTCTCCAACTGACCTGCGACGGCTCGCACACGCTTTTCCTGCCGGATATGGACGAGCATTATCATTCCACAAACGGTGCCATTCAAGAGGCGAAGCATGTGTATATCGAAGCCGGATTGAATCAGTGCCGGAAAGAAATCATTCATGTTTTGGAAATGGGCTTCGGTACTGGATTGAACGCTTTATTAACTGCATTGGAAGCTGAAAAACGGCAAATCAACGTTCGTTACACCGGATTAGAAAAATATCCTTTATCGCAAGAAATCACTGACAAGCTAAATTACCCGGAAATGCCTGTCATTGCGGGCTTGACCCGCAATCCCTTGTTATTAAAAACGATTCATCAGGCCGAATGGGGAAAATCCGAAATCATTACGCCTTATTTTCACCTTAATAAAATACAAACGGATTTCCGAATATTCGATTTTCCGGAAAAGTACGATGTGGTTTATTATGATGCGTTTGCACCCGGCAAGCAGCCGGAGGTGTGGTCGCAGGAATTATTCGACAAAATTTATTCGGCAATGAATTCGGGCGGACTGCTCACCACCTATTGCGCCAAAGGAAATATACGAAGAATGATGTTGCAGGCAGGATTTATGGTAGAACGCATTCCGGGGCCTCTCGGAAAAAGAGAAATGTTGCGGGCAATCCGCTAACACTTGATATTCAACTCTTGCAAAACGTTGCGGATTTTTTCGTAGGTCGTGATTTGCGTAGGAATTAACGGCAGGCGGAGTTCGTTTTCGATGTATCCCATCATGCACAGCATACTTTTCACTCCCGCCGGATTGCCATCGACAAAAAGCAGTTCAAACAATTCCGTGAAACGGTGATGAATGGTTAAAGCACTTGTATAATCGCCGGCCAATGCCAAGCGTACCATGCGGCTAAACTCTTTCGGGAAAGCATTGCCGATAACGGAAATCACGCCGACTGCGCCAAAAGTAATCAACGGAAAAGTGATGCCATCGTCGCCCGAAATCACCTGAAAATCAGCCGGTTTGTTCTTGATAATCATGCCGATTTGAGTCATGTTTCCCGAAGCTTCTTTGACAGCGACCACATTTTCAAATTCGCGGGCCAAACGCAAAGTCGTTTCCGCACTCATATTCACACCCGTCCGTCCGGGAACATTATACAGCACTACCGGCAACGACGAAGCCTGCGCCACGCATTTATAATGCTGGTAAATGCCCTCTTGCGAAGGTTTGTTATAATAAGGCACGACGGAAAGAATGGCGTCAATACCGTTAAAATCCTCTGTTTTCAGTTTTTGGACAAGTGCGGATGTATTGTTTCCCCCCACGCCCAGCACAATCGGAATTTGTCCGTTCACTTTGGAAATGACCAACTGAACGACTTCCTTTTGTTCTTCCGGCGTAAGTGTCGGTGTTTCGGCAGTAGTGCCTAACACAACCAAATAATCCGTGCCGTTTCGCAACTGATAATCCACCAATCGCGACAACGCCGTATAATCTACATTACCGTCTGATTTGAAAGGAGTTATCAAGGCAACTCCCATTCCTTTAAGATTTATCCGTCCCATGAATCTGAAATGACGGACAAAGATAATAAATTATTTATACATCGGCACTTCGATAAGCAAAATTCTCGCTTCGTCCGTTTCCGCTTTAATCGAAACTACCTCTGTTTCGATTATTCCGACCGCGTCGCGAAGGTCTAAGTCCTGTCCGGCTACGGTAAATTTCCCGTCGATAACCATAGCAAAAACACCGTCGCCCGCTTTCCGCAGTTGATAATCGAATGTTTTCCCTTTGTCGAAAACGCCGATATGAAACCACGTATCCTGATGTACCCACAGACCCTCATCTTTCGGGTCAGGCGATACGACTTGTGTCAGTTGATTTTTATTGGCAAAAAAATCAAATTTCTTCTGGTCATAGCGGGGTTTCACATTTTCCTTATTCGGAAAAACCCAAATCTGGAAGAAATTCACATTTTCGGCGTCATTCGCATTAAATTCGCTATGTGTAACGCCTGTTCCTGCACTCATCACCTGTACTTCGCCGGCACGGATTACGCTACCGTTGCCCATACTGTCGCGATGTTCCAACGCTCCATACAAGGGTATCGAAATAATTTCCATATTATCGTGCGGGTGCGTTCCAAAACCTTCACCGCCAACAACAATATCGTCATTCACTACCCGCAACGCTCCGAAATGAATCCGTTCGGGATCATAATAATTCGCAAAACTAAACGTGTGGTGCGTATCCAGCCACCCATGATTTTTGTGTCCGCGCTTATGCGCCTTAAATAATTCTACTTTCATACCTTATATTTTTAAGTTCATACCATTTTCAACTCATGCGGTTTTTGTAATCCGTATAATCAAACTGACGATAGATTTCCAGCGTTTGGTTTTGCTTCCACAAACACAAATCGGGGTGCGGAATACCGTTGAACATTGTGGTTTTGACGGTCGTGTAATGTATCATATCCTCAAAAATGATTTTATCACCGATTTGCAAAGGCTTGTCGAACGACCAATCACCCATGAAATCGCCGCTTAAACAGGAATTTCCTCCCAAGCGGTAAGCCGGTTTGCCTTCCACCGGTTGTTGATAAGCACCACGAACAACCGGCTGATAAGGCATTTCCAAGCAATCGGGCAGATGGCAGGTGAAAGAAACGTCTAATATCGCCGTCTGAATGCCTTTGTTTTTTACAATATCGACCACCGATGCGACCAGCACGCCGGTCTGCCACACAAAAGCTGATCCCGGCTCTAAAATAATTTCCAGATTCGGATATTTCTTTTTGAAATCCTGCAACAGCCGAATCAAGTGTTCTATATCATAATCTTTGCGTGTCATCAAATGCCCGCCGCCCATGTTCAGCCATTTGATTTTCGGCAGGAAATCACCGAACTTGCTTTCTACGTGTTTCAGCGTGTTTTCTAAAGCGTAGGACGACGACTCGCAAAGCGTGTGAAAATGCAATCCTTCCACGCCTTCGGGAAGCACATTGCCCAATTCGTCGCGAACAATTCCCAAGCGCGAACCGGGAGAAGCCGGATTATACAAATCGGTTTCCACTTCCGAATATTCGGGATTGATGCGCAAACCGCAAGAAATTTTTGTCGGATTATCCCATGTCTTTGGATAAAAACGAGCGAATTGGGACAAAGAATTAAAGGTGATATGAGAACTGCACGCCCTAATCACCGGAAAATCTTTTTCGGTGTAAGCCGGCGAATAGGTATGCGCCTTGCTTCCCATTTCTTCCCAAGCTAACTGCGCTTCCCACGGCGAACTTGCTGTCGAATAACCTATATATTCTTTGATAACCGGGAAGGCTTTCCACATCGCAAAAGCCTTGAAAGCCAGAATAATACGCACTCCGGCACGTTCTTGCACCGACTTGATTAACGCCAAGTTTTTACGAAGCAATTCCTCTTCAATAACATAAGCGGGCGACTGTATTTGCGAAAAATCTATCATGATATTTTTATTTGATTACTTCAAACCGTGCGAATTTCAATAACAACTGTTTTTTTCCAAAGCTTTCAAATTCGACGGAAGCGCGGGCATTTTCGTTTTCGCCCAATAGTTCGACGATGCTTCCGCAGCCAAAACGTTCATGTTGAATACGGTCGCCCACGTGTAACTCTCCAATTTGCTGGTGAGAAGTTTCATTTTCCGGCAGGGTTAATTTTCGGGTGTTGGTGTAAAAAGGCATCGGATCTGGTTTCGAGTAGGACGTAGAAACGAAACTTGATGCATCGGCAGGCAGTTTCAAATATTCCCTGTCGATGTCACGAATGAAACGACTGGGCGTGCAGATACGCGATTGTCCGTTGTGAAAACGGCTTTTGGCATACGTCAAAATCGCATTTTCTTCGGCGCGCGTAATCGCCACATAAAACAACCGGCGTTCTTCTTCCAGCTCGCGCGGACTGTGTTTGCATTGTTCCGAAGGAAACAAATCTTCTTCCAAGCCCACTACAAAAACATTCCGGAATTCCAAGCCTTTGGCTGAGTGAATGGTCATCATCGTAACGCGATTCGTATCTTCTTTCCCTTTCTCAATGTCCTGGTCGGTGAGCAACGCAATTTCCGCCAAAAAATCACCAATCATGATGCCGGGATTTCCTTCTTCCAGCCGGCTCGACACAAATTCGTAGAGGCTGTTTGATAGTTCTTCAATGTTTTGTACCCGGCTCAATCCTTCCGGCGTACGGTCTTCGTATAATTCATTCACCAATCCGGCTTCCTTGATCAGCGCGACACCGATTTCGTAAGCGTTTTGCGTGGTAAGTTTTTCCCGAAAACGTTCAATAAAAGCCCGGAAATCTCCTATCTTTTGTATCGTATTATTCTGAATTTTCAGGTTGTAATTCAACGGATTAGATATCACCTCCCATAAGCCTGTATGATGCAGGGATGAAGCGGAAATAATTTTTTTAACGGTCGTATCGCCAATTCCTCGCGTAGGATAATTGATTATGCGTTTAAGAGCTTCTTCATCGTTCGGATTGATTATCAGGCGCATATAAGCGATAACATCTTTGACCTCTTTCCGTTGATAAAACGACAGACCGCCATAAATTTTATACGGTATATTAATTCGGCGCAAGGCTTCTTCCAGAATACGACTCTGCGCGTTGGTGCGGTACAAAATCGCAAAATCGGAATAGGCATATTGAGCCAGCATGCGCATTTCCGCAATACGGGAGGCCACATTGTAGCCTTCTTCAAAATCGGAAAAAGAACTCAACACCTGAAGCCGGTCGCCGACATTTTTCTCGGAAAAAACCTTCTTGGAAATTTGTTCTTTATTCTTGTAAATAAGCGAATTAGCCGCATTGACAATCGTTTGCGTTGAGCGGTAATTCTGTTCCAATTTAAACAATTTGCTTTCGGGATACACCTTCCGGAAATTCAGGATATTGTCGATATTCGCCCCTCGAAACGAATAAATGCTCTGGGCATCGTCGCCAACTACGCAGACGCGGTGGTGGTCGGCCGCCAGCATGCGAATAATTTCGTGTTGTACCGAATTCGTATCTTGATATTCATCAACCAAAATAAAACGGAACAAATTGCGGTAACGTTCCAGAATTTCGGGATTTTTGTCGAATAATAAATAAGTATAAAGTAGCAAATCATCGAAATCCATGACTTGCGCCGTTTTGCACCGGTTCCAATATTCGATGTAAATTTCGTACAACCGTCCGCGACGGCTGTGCTGGTCGGAAGCAATTAACTCTCGGTCGGCAGAATATTGCGCAGGTGTAATCAGCGCATTTTTCGCCATGGAAATACGTGACTGAACGGCTGACGTTTTATATAGTTTGTCGTCGAGTACTTTTTCTTTGATAATCGCCTTAATCAGGTTTTTGGAATCTTGCGCGTCATAAACCGTAAAATCGTGACGAAAACCGATGTGTTCGGCTTCCCGTCGCAGGATACGTGAAAAAATGGAGTGAAACGTTCCCATCCACAGACGTTTAGCAGTTTCTTCGCCGACAATCTGTGCCACACGATTTTTCATTTCCCGCGCTGCTTTGTTGGTAAAAGTAAGTGCCAGAATGTTGTAAGCCGAAATGCCGTTTGCCAGCAGATAAGCCACTTTGTAGGTGAGGACACGGGTTTTACCCGATCCCGCCCCTGCAATCACCAAACTTGGTCCTTCGTTATAAAGCACTGCATTCCGCTGACTTTCATTGAGTTGCTGAAGAAATTCGTCCATTTATTCGTTACGTTTTCGTTGTCTCACAACTTCGTAAATCAGCACAGCCGCTGCTGCCGACACATTGAGCGAAGCGATCGTTCCGAAAATCGGGATTTTTATCATTTCGTCGCAAATCCGCAAGTTATCCATCGAAATGCCGTAATCTTCACCGCCCATCACAATCGCTGTCGGCGCGGAAAAATCAGCTTGTGTATAATCGTTTGAGGCTTTTTCGGTCGCTGCAAAAACTTTGTAGCCACAGTTTTTCAAAAAACGAATGGCTTCCGTAATGCTATTTTCTTTGCACACCGGCAACGAGAGCAACGCACCCGCCGACGTTTTGACCGCATCGGCATTGACCGATACGCTGTTGCGCGCGGGAATGACAATCGCATCCACTCCGGCACATTCACAACTGCGGGCAATCGCACCGAAATTGCGAACATCCGTAATGCCGTCCAGCAACAAAATCAGGGGATTTTTGCCTTCTTCGTACATAAACGGCACGATGTCTTCCAAGCGTTGATAGGTAACAGCGGAAATAAACGCAATCACACCCTGATGGTTTTTGTGCGTCAAGCGGTCTAATTTTTCCTGCGGCACACGCTGAACAGGAATCGTCATGTTTTTGACGATTTGAAACAACTCACGCGAGAGTTCGCTTTGCAAATCCCTGCGTATCAATATTTTGTCTATTTCTTTTCCCGCTTGAACAGCTTCAATCACGGCGCGGGTGCCGAAAATCATTTCACTTTCTTTCATGCTTTAATAATTCTTTAGCGTTTTCGATGGCAGCGTCTGTTAATTCCGCACCGCTCAACATTTGCGCGATTTCTTTAATGCGTTCTTCCGGCGACAACCGGCGGATTTGCGTTTCCGTAACATCCGCTTTTTCTTCCTTATATACAAAAAACTGTGCGTCTCCTTTGGCAGCGATTTGGGGCAAATGCGTAATCGCGATCACCTGCATCACTTCGCTCATTTGTTGCATAATTCCGCCCATTTTGTCGGCTACTTCGCCCGAAACGCCGGTGTCTATTTCGTCGAAAATAATCGTCGGCAGAGCAGTTGCACCGGCGATTAATGCCTTTATTCCCAACATTAAGCGGGAGATTTCCCCGCCCGAAGCCGTCTGAGCAACCGGCTTCAACGCCGTATTTTTGTTGGCGGAAAAGAGGAATGTAACCTCGTCCAGGCCGTTGTTATCGGGCGTTTCTTTGGACGTAATCTGACAACTGAACTGCATCGACGGCATGCCCAGCGGGCTTACTCGTTCCGTCAGTTGTTTTTCGAGATAAGCGACTGTGTTTTTGCGCGTTACCGTCAATTCACCCGCTAAATGCAACATTTCCTTACGGACGGTTTCCGTTTGTTTTTGCAACTGTGCGATTTCTTCCTCACGATTTTCGATTTGCTGTAACTGAATGAAAAGGCTGTCCCGCAAAGAAATAAGTTCTTCCGTCGTTTGGAGTTTATGTTTTTGTTGCAAAGAGTAAATCAAATCCAGCCGTTCGGTGATTTGTTGCAAGCGGTTGGGATTGGATTCTAACTTTTCCTGCTGGTGGAGAATATCGGGCAATAAATCTTTCAAATCCAGATAAGCCGTTTGCAGGCGGTCGGCAGTTCCCTGCGCCGGCGGATATACCTTATTTAAAGACTGCGCCGTTGTGCAGGCTTCTTTCAGCGCGACGATAACTCCGCGTTCGTCGTTCGATAACAATTCTTCCAGCGCGTACAGAGCCGTTTTTATTTCCTCGATGTGCGTCAGTGTTTCCTGTTCGTGTTCTAACGCGGTCTGTTCGTCCGGTTGCAATTTCGCCTCCTCCAATTGTTGAAACTGAAAACGCATATAATCTTGTTCGGTCGTTTCCCTGCCGGCTTTTTCCTGTAATTCGTGCAGTTGTTTCCGAAGAGAAAGAAATTGCTGATACGCCTGTCTGTAAGTTTCTTTCAATTTCTTGTTATTAGCCAGCCAGTCCAATACCTGCAACTGAAAGCGTTTGTCGCCCAAGAGCAAATTCTGGTGTTGCGAATGAATGTCGATAAGCGTTTCGCCCAAGTCTTTCAGGTCGTTCAATCCGGCGGGCGTGTCGTTGACGAAAGCACGTGATTTTCCCGAACTCCAGATTTCTCGCCGTAGAATGCAGTTTTGCGCGTCGTAATCCAAATCTCTATCCATAAAAAAAGTGTCTAACCCATAGGAAGAAATATCAAAAATGCCCTCAATCGTGCATTTATCTTCTCCTTCTTTAATGGCTTTGGCGTCGGCACGTTGTCCCAAAATCAGCGAAAGGGCACCGAGAATAATGGATTTTCCCGCACCGGTTTCGCCCGTAATCACAGAAAACCCCTTCGGAAAATCAATGGTTAAGCGGGAGATAAGTGCGTAATTCCGGATTGTTAAACTTTTCAGCATATTATTTTTTCAATGGCTCTAATTGATTGGAAAAACTCGGATACAGGTTGCGTAGCAGCGTATAAAGCTCTTTTTTTTCTTCGGGCGTTGCTTTTCCGGCAATCGAAACAATTTCGTCTAATTTGGAATCGGCAAACATCTGCATAATCACTTCCGACGAACGGACTTGTCGAATGTCTTTCAATACAGGTAAAGCATTCAATAGGGTAATCCGCCCCCGGTCGGGATTGGCAGCCATTTCGTCCAAGCCTTTGCGGTGGTAAATATACCACAAATCGCGATAGCCCGACATGCCTTCGTCCAAAAAAGTATTAATAATCGAGCCGCGATTACGCACATCGTTAAAAGCCGACCAGCCGTCCCACGTAGAATTGGATTGCGCTAAATTGCTAATATTCTGCGCCTGACGGTAAAAAACGCTTCCGCCTTTAGGCGAAAAACTATCGAAATCCAACGCTAAAATCAGGTTGGCGTAAAACGCGATGACTGCTTCGAGATTGCTGTTTAAAGTATTCTGTTGCATTTCGATGATACCGTTTTCCATGTATTCAAAACTGAAATGCGTGTCGCGGAAATTCAACATCGTGGTCGTGTAGGACGAATTATACACAGGCCGGCGCGACTGCACAAACAATTCGGCTTTAAACGACGTTTCGGACAGCTGCTCGGTGATGGTGAGCGCGAACGAACAGTCTATCTGTTCATTGGTCGCAAAGTTGGCCGAACTCCATTGCGTACCATTAATAAATTGGTTTAATGCGCGTTCAAGCGACGAGAAAATATTCCTGTTCGTCCCCTGAATCCTATCGCTATTGACGGAAACTTTGGCATTCAATTCCTGCGCCTGCAAAGAGGAAAAAGACAGCATAAAAAATAAAAGCAAAAAACCGAAATACCGGCCGACCACATTTGCAATATCTTTGGCAACCTCTCTCTTCGGTTTCAACGGAAAATCTTCGACATTTCCCTTCGCATTCAAAATCATTATTTTATTCGTATCTCCTTGAAATCCAGCTCCTTTATCCTGCAAGGAATTAAGTACTATCAAATCCAGATTTTTCTTTTTCAGTTTCTTTTCTGCATTGGAAAGTTCGTTGTCCGTTTCCAAGGCAAATCCGGCCAATACCTGCTTTTCGCTTTTGATTTTGCCCAACTCGGCAGCAATGTCCGGATTAGGCGTTAAATCTAATGTAAGCCCTTCGTTTTCTTTTCGTTTCATCTTTTGCCCGGAATAATGTGCCGGCTTGTAATCGGCTACGGCAGCGCAGAGAATCCCCGCGTCCATCCCCGGAAAATGCGCTACCGCTTCTTGATACATTTCCTCTGCAGATATGACTGCTATCTTTTTTATCTTCGGATTTTTCACGTCCAATTTGACCGGGCCACTGATTAACAGCACGTCCGCACCTCTGTTTGCAAATTCTTCCGCCAAAGCGTAACCCATTTTTCCCGACGAATAATTACTTATATAACGTACCGGATCAATTTTTTCGTACGTCGGGCCGGCGGTTATCAGTATTTTTTTTTTTGAAAATTCGGTTTGCTTTTCAAAAAAATTGTCGAGGACTTGAACGATTGTGTCCGGCTCTTCCATGCGTCCTTTACCTTCCAATGTGCTGGCCAAAAAGCCTGTTGCTGGCTCAATGATATGATTTCCATATAATTTCAGTTTTTCCAAATTGTGTTGAGTGCTCGGGTGGGCATACATATCCAAATCCATAGCGGGCGCAACAAACACCGGTGCTTTCATGGATAAGTATGTGGTAATAAGCATATTATCGGCTATTCCGTTCGCCATTTTGCCAATCGTGGAAGCGGTTGCAGGTGCGATAACCATTGCGTCTGCCCATAGACCTAAATCCACATGACTGTGCCACGTGCCGTCGTTGGCCGTAAAAAAATCGCTTACTGTCGGTTTTTGCGTCAAAGCCGACAACGTAACCGGCGTAATAAATTCTTTCCCTGCCGGCGTAATCACTACTTGCACTTCCGCGCCTTTTTTTATAAAAGCACGGCACAAATAAGCAGCTTTGTAGGCAGCAATGCTTCCGGTAATTCCCAGAACGATTTTTTTCCCTTCCAACATAAATTTTGCATCAAAAAAGCGGTGCAAGGTAATTATTTTTTACAAGTTTGGCAAATATCTTTAAGTTTGGCACGATTTTTACTGTCAAATATCGTTGAATAAAAATTTTTAAGTGCAAAAAATAGAAAATATGAAAAATATGTATTATTTTTGTGCGTTTAAAAGTGTTAAACAAATAAAAACTCAATTATAGGTAATTTATGAAAAAGAGAAATGTTTTAATTCTTGCGTTTATGTTTGCAGCAGCAATGTATGTAAGCGCACAATCACAATCTCCGTTAGCGATTGAAAGTCAATATCCGAACGACGACATGGCATTGACTATTTATGATGGTTATACCCAAAAACAATTAAATTCATCCACTACGGCAGTACGGACAACGTGGATAGCCAATCGGCCGAAAGACAATTGGTTTTTCTCTCTTTATGGTGGTATCGCTGCATTGGAAAGTGAAGAATCGCGTTATCGTGATTTGACGGACAGAATTCACCCGACAGTGGGTTTTGCTTTGGGTAAATGGTTTTCTCCGGTTTGGGGACTTCGTTTAAATGCTTCGGCTGCCAAATTACAGGGGTTTGCCGTAAATGCGAATTTAAATGACAATTTTCAAACAGTTGAAGGACATCCTTATTATTTTATGGGTGGCTGGATGACCGGTAAAAATTACACGAATGGAGCAGGTGTTTCAGGCGCGCAAAATTCCTATACGGACGGTACTACTATAGGCGGTGCTCAATTAATTTATGACCGGTTTTTAAATCATGATGATATAATTCATACGGATGATGGCAACGGTTACAGCTATGACATTACTTATGCCGGTGCTACGGTAGATTTCTTGTTGAACTTGAAAAATTTATTTACTCCGTATAATCACAAAGCATTATTTAATCCGGTATTGTATGCCGGTGTAGGTTATGCTCACACTTTCGGAGATAAAGACAAAGAACAAACAGCTGTTAATAGCTTTATTGGAAGAGGCGGTTTGCAATTGAATTTCCGTTTGCACGACCGTTGGGATTTCTTCATTGACGGTGGCGCAATCCTTGCTCCCGAATATTTCGACCGTCGCGTCGGTGATAATATGACTTCCGATTTCGTTTATAACGTAACGGCCGGTTTAACTTATCGTTTCAATTTCCGTCATTTCATGAAAGCTCCGGTGATGGATCCGTCTGAAATTGATGCTTTGAATCGTCAAATCAATGAACTGCGCAATCGTCCGGTAATCGTTTGTCCGCCGGTTGTTGTATGTCCGGAACCGGAAGTACGGGTAGAAGAAAAAGCCGAAAAAGTTTTATTAACGCCGGTATTCTTCACGTTGGACAGCTATGTTGTTCGCGACAATCAATTGCTCAGCATTGCGAAAGCTGCACAATATCTGCTTGACAATCCGAAAGCAAAAATTCAGATCGCAGCTTATGCCGATAAAAATACCGGTAATCCTGCCCATAACTGGAAATTGTCTCAAAATCGTTCCAATGCAGTGGCTAACGTTTTGGTTGATAAATTCGGTATTACTCGCAGTCGTCTGGACATTACGTTCTTCGGTGATAAAGTTCAACCGTTCGATCAAAATGACTGGAACCGTGTAGCTATCTTCATCGTTCCCTGATCGCGCTTTATTCAATCTATATAATTTGAAAGGAGAGGCAGAGTTATTTACTTTGCCTCTCCTTTATTTTATGCAAATTTTTTATATTCAAAAAAAATAACTACATTTGCACGCAATAAAAAATTAAAGCATTTTCTTTATGTCATTTATTGCAGATAAAGTAGTGATGGACGGGTTGACCTTTGACGACGTATTGTTAATCCCCGCCTATTCGAATGTCCTCCCTCGCAACGTCGATCTTTCTACCCGGTTTTCGAGAAATATTCCGTTGAATATCCCGATGGTTTCGGCCGCTATGGATACCGTAACGGAAACTAAGTTGGCGATTGCCATTGCCCGCGAAGGTGGAATAGGTGTAATCCACAAAAACATGACCATCGACGAACAGGCCAAACAGGTGCGTTCGGTGAAACGGGCGGAAAACGGTATGATTTCCAATCCGGTGAGTATCAAACGTGGAAAAACCGTCGGCGACGCGCTGGCATTGATGGCCGAATACAAGATCGGCGGCATTCCGGTGGTGGATGACGAACACCGCTTGGTCGGCATTGTTACCAACCGCGATTTACGTTTCCAAAAAGATTTTTCCCGCCCTGTCAGCGAAGTGATGACTTCCGAAAATCTGGTGACCACCGATCAATCAACCGATTTGGAAGCGGCGGCCGATATTCTGCAGAATTATAAAATCGAAAAACTGCCGGTGGTTGATGCCAACAATAAGCTGATTGGCCTGATTACCTATAAAGATATTACGAAAGCGAAAGACAAACCGTTTGCCTGCAAAGACAAACAGGGGCGTTTGCGCGTGGCTGCAGGCGTGGGCGTAACCGGCGATACTTACGAACGAATTGAAGTATTAGTCGATGCGGGCGTTGATGCGATTGTAATTGATACGGCTCACGGACATTCGCAAGGCGTAATCGAAGCATTGAAAGGGGCAAAAAAACGATTTGACGTAGATATTGTCATTGGTAATATTGCGACAGCCGAAGCAGCCAAAATGCTAATGGACGCCGGTGCGGACGGAATTAAAGTCGGTATCGGGCCGGGGTCAATTTGTACGACGCGCGTCGTGGCAGGCGTGGGTGTTCCACAATTATCAGCGATCTACGATGTAGCAAAAGTATTGAAAGGCAGCGGTATTCCGGTGATAGCCGACGGCGGATTGCGTTATTCGGGCGACATCGTGAAAGCATTGGCGGCCGGTGGCTGGTCGGTGATGATGGGCTCGTTGCTCGCAGGCGTGGAAGAATCGCCGGGTGAAACTATTTTGTACAATGGCCGCAAATTCAAATCCTATCGCGGCATGGGCTCGCTCGAAGCCATGCAAAAAGGATCGAAAGACCGCTATTTCCAAGATGTGGAAGACGACATCAAAAAATTAGTTCCCGAAGGAATTGTCGCTCGTGTACCATACAAAGGCTCTTTATATGAAGTGATTTACCAGATGGTTGGCGGATTGCGTGCCGGCATGGGCTATTGCGGAGCTGCGAACATCGAAGAATTGCATAACGCGAAATTCACGCGGATCACCAACGCCGGCATGGCGGAAAGCCATCCGCACGATGTCGCGATTACACAAGAGGCTCCCAATTACAGTTCGAGCAGAGATTAAAAAATGATAAAAAGATAATAATTGCAGAATTAATACGTTTATATAAAGTCTGTAAAAATAAAATTAATTATAACGGAATGAATAATATGAAAAGGTATTTATTTTCTTGGGTGTTAATGGCTTTGTCGGTTTCACTTTTTGCACAAACGAATGATCCGGTCGTGATGAAAATCAACGGGAAGGAAATCAAAAAATCGGAATTCGACTACATTTACAATAAGAACAATACGGAAGAGGCGATTGATAAACGCTCACTGGACGATTACATTGTCCTTTTTACTAATTTCAAATTGCGCGTGGCGGAAGCCGAAGCGCAGGGATTGGACACGACGGCGGCTTTTCACAAAGAATTGAACGAATATCGGACGCAATTGGCGAAGCCGTATTTGAAAGACTTGGCCGTTGATGAAAATCAGTTACAACAGGCCTACGACCGTTCGCAAGATTTGGCCGAAGTCAGTGTGATTTTTCTGGCTTTTCCTTCAATAGAAAAAGGCGGCTCGTTTAATTTACTGCCCGCCGATACGTTGGAAATGTATAATAAAGCTGTGGAAATCCGCAACAAAGCCCTGAAAAAAGGCGCGGATTTTGACGCCTTAGTCAAAGAATATTCATCGGACGAACGAACAAAACAGGGTGACCGTCCGGGTTATATCGGCTGGGTATCAGGCTTGTACATGGCGTTCCCGATGGAAAAAGCCATTTACAATACGCCGGTCGGCAAAATCACAGATCCTGTCCTCACCAATCAAGGCTATTGCCTGTTTAAGGTGCTGAACAAAAAGCCGGAGCCGGGACGAATTCATGCCGCTCATATTTTGTTGATGACATCGAAAGAGGCAGATACCGTGCAGATTTTTGATACGCAGGCGAAATTGGATGAGATTTACGCCAAGTTGAATGCCGGTGAGGATTTTGGCGAATTGGCCAAAGAATATTCCGACGATAAAGGCTCAGCACAACGAGGCGGCGATTTGTCGTGGTTTAAATATGGTGACATGGTGCCCGAATTTAACGATGCTGTTTTTGCTATGACGGACACAGGCTCGATCAGCCGGCCGGTGAAAACACAATACGGATACCACATTATCAAGTTGCTGGACAAACAATCGAGAGTTTCGTTAGACGAAGTGCGCGGACAGTTGGAAACCAAATTTGATAAAACCGGAAATTATCTGTTATTACATCAACCCGGAATCAATGAATTGAAAGCAGAAAATAATTATTCGTTGAACGCAAAGGCTTATCAATCGCTGGCAGAAGCCGCCAACACATTGTATCCGACGGACAGTGCCTACATTGCTAAATTTGCAGACAATAAAGAAACGTTGTTTTCCGTGAATAATCAACCGGTGTCGATAGGCGATTTTGTGCAATATCTGCAAAACAATCCGAAATCGTATCAAAATTTTTCGCCCGAATTTTTGCAAGACCGTTTCGACCAGCTCGTTTATCAAAAACTGACGGAAGCTGAAAATGCAACGCTCGAAAACAAATATCCCGAATTTCGGAATTTGATGCGGGAATACCGCGACGGCATTTTGCTGTTTGAAGTGAGCAACCGCGAAGTGTGGGAAAAAGCGTCGAACGATACTGTCGGTTTGTCGAAGTTTTTTGAAGCGAACAAACCCAACTACACTTGGACAGATCCGCATTGGAAAGGGTATGTGGTATTAGCAAAAGATGCGGAAACCAAGAAAAAAATGCTGAAGGACATTAAAAAATTAACACCCGACGAAGCAGTGAAGTTCTTGTTAGACAATTACAAAGTGGGCGATGTTTCCTACGTGCGGATTGAAAAAGGTTTATTTACGAAAGGACAAAATAAATTTGTCGATGAACAGGTTTTCAAAACCGGAAAAGCGGAATTACCCGATAATTATCAGGATTATTTCGTGTTGGGCAAATTGCTTCCGACCACACCGGAAACTTATACAGACGTGCGGGGCTTGGTAGTTACCGACTATCAAGACTATTTGGAAAAAGAATGGTTGAAAAAATTGAATGAAAAATATCCGGTAGTCATTTACCGCGATGTCCTTAAATGAAAGGCATTTACACAGCATTAATCGTATTGTCGTTGTTAGCCGTTTCCTGTCGGAAGGAGACGGCTTCAACCGTTGAAGGCATTGTCCGCGTGGGCGACCGGATATTAACGCAGGTCGATTTGAACGAAGCCCTTCCACCATTTTCCAATCCGGACGACAGCACGCTGGCAGCGGAACATTATATCCGCTCGTGGATAAACGACAATCTGCTCTATGAAGTGGCCAAAAAAAATATTTCCAATAAGGAAACCATCGACCAATTGGTGGAAAACTACCGCAAGTCGTTGATTATCTACCAATATCAGGAAGAGTTGGTCAATGAAAAAGTATCGAAAACAATTGACGACCGGTCGATTGCCGAATACTACGAAGCCAATAAGGAACGATTCCGGTTAGACCGTCCGTTGATTAAGGGGCTTTTCCTCAAAATTCCGATAGGCGCACCGCAAATAGAAAAAGTACGTTCATGGTATAGAAACATCACGCCGGCAACGGTCGATGATATGGAAAAATATTGCGTGAAAAATGCGGGGAGTTTCGATTGTTTTGTCGATAAGTGGGTGGATTTGAACGAGTTAATGGATAATTGGCCGGTGAATTACACGAATGAAACTGACGTAATCCGGTCGAACAAATTCATTGAGCAGAAGGACGATACCTATTATTATTTCTTGAATATATCGGGTTATGTGCTTGCAGGTGATATTACACCGCTCGAATTTGTAAAATCGAATATTAAAGAGATTTTGATTAATCAGAAAAAGATTGATTTTCTACGAAAAACAGAAGAAGAATTATATAACAAAGCCCTTAACAACGGGCAAATCAACTATTTAAAAGGATAATATGAAACAGTTTTTATTTCTATGTATAGCGGCCGTTGCAAGTCTTTTATCCGCTCAAGCGCAGGATAATATCATTGATGAAGTGATTTGGGTGATTGGCGACGATGCCGTTCTTCGTTCCGATGTAGAAAACATGCGTTTGCAAATGCAGATGGAAGGCCAGCAAACCGGTGGCGACCCTTATTGCGTCATTCCCGAACAAATGGCCATCCAAAAACTGTACATCCATCAGGCCAAATTAGATAGTATCAACATTCCGGAATCAAAAGTATTCCAATATGTGGAAGCGCGTATTAATTATTCGATCGGCCGGGCAGGATCAAAAGAAAAATTGGAAGAATACACAGGCCAATCAATTAATGCGCTTCGGGAAGAATGGCGTCAAATGGTGCGGGAACAGGAAATGATGAAAGAAGTACAGCAAAATTTGGTTAAGAGTGTGAAAGTAACACCGGCAGAAGTGCGAACGTTCTACAACCGTATTCCGAAAGACAGTTTGCCGTTTATTCCGACTACGGTAGATGTGGAAATTATTACATTTGAGCCGGTTGTTTCGCTGGATGAAACCGACGACATCAAACGGCGATTGCGCGAATATACCGAGCAGGTAACTTCCGGTCAGCGCGAGTTTTCTACCTTGGCGCGTCTGTATTCTGAAGATGCCGAATCGGCGAAACGAGGCGGCGAATTGGGGTTCCAGGGAAAAGGCTCATTAGTTCCCGAATTTGCAGCAGTCGCTTTCGATTTAAACGACCCCAAACGAGTATCGCGTATTGTGGAGACCGAATACGGCTACCACATCATTCAGTTGATTGAAAAACGGGGCGATCGCATCAACGTGCGTCATATCTTGTTGCGACCGAAAGTGTCGAAAGAAGAAATCGCAACAACTACCTTACGCATGGATTCGCTCCGCAACGATATTGTCGCAGGTAAATTTACGTTTGAAGAATCAGCATTTTATCTGTCGCATGACAAAGAAACCCGTAACAACAAAGGCCTGATGGTCAATGGAATAGCTAATCCGAATTATCAGCAGGAAACGGAACGCACCGGAACTTCGCGTTTCGAGATGCAGGAACTGCCGGCCGAAGTAGCAAAAGCCGTTTATGGATTGAACATAGGCGATATTTCCCAGCCTTTCACCATGATTAACTCCAAGCAAAAGGAAGTAGTGGCTATGGTGAAGCTGAAATCGCGTATTGACGGACACAAGGCCAGCCTAAGTGAGGATTATCAGGAGTTGAAAAGCATGGTGGAAGGCCAGAAACGCATGGAAGTTCTCAATCAATGGGTGGATAAGAAAGTAAGCGAAACTTATATCCGCATCAACGATAATTGGAAAAATTGTGATTTTCAGATAAAGGGCTGGATACGTGAATAAATTGCCGAAAACGCTGCTGTTTTGCTTGTTCTTTCTGTTTTTTACGCTGGGAATTAGTTTTTCGTTCGCACAGCAAAAAGAAAAAGCAACGCGCGTGTTTATGGAATACGCCGACTCTACTGTTTTTGAAAAAGAAAATAATCCCGATATTCATATTATGCGAGGGAATGTACGTTTCCGGCACGACAGCACCTATCTCTATTGCGACAGCGCGTATTTTTACGAAAAAGACAACTCGCTCGAAGCGTTTGCAAACGTACGGATTGAGCAAGGCGATACGCTGTTTATTTACGGCGATTATGCGATTTACGAGGGTAATACCAATCTGGCGAAAATCAGGGAAAATGTCCGCATGGAAAACCAGAGTGTTACACTTTTTACGGATAATCTGGATTACGACCGCAACCGTAATCTGGGTTATTTTTTCGATGGTGGGATGCTGGTCGATTCCTTAAATGAACTGACTTCGATTTACGGACAGTATTCACCGGAAACGAAACTTGCGGTTTTCAAAGACTCGGTTACGCTGACTAATCCGCAATTTGTGCTGCATTCCGACACACTCAACTACAACACGGTCAATCGGGTAGCCACGATTTTGGGGCCGACGGTTGTGGAATCCGACAGCGGAAGGATTTATTCCACTCGCGGGATTTATGACACGCAGACAGACAAATCGACGCTTTTCGATCGCTCGATTGTGGTTTCCAACGACAAAACGAAAACACTGACGGCCGATACCTTGTTTTATGACCGCACCACCGGCTTCGGTGAGGCGTTTGGAAACATGGTCTTAAACGATACGGCCAAAAAAGTGATTTTGATGGGCGATTACGGTTATTACGACGATCTGAATAAATTTGCTTTTGCCACCGACTCGGCGCAAGTGATTGAATATTCGCAAAAAGACTCGTTGTTTGCTCATGCCGATACAGTTCAAATGCTGACTATCGGGGAAGAGCGTGAAATCAAAGCATTCTATGGCGTGCGGATTTACCGCACAGATTTGCAGGGCGTTTGCGATTCGTTGCAATTCAACACCAAAGACTCCACTTTGTATATGTACAAACTGCCGATTTTGTGGAACACCGGCTATCAACTGACCGGCGACACTATTCATATCCTTTTCAACGACAGCACCATTGAGCGGGTCAATGTGATTGACCGTTCGTTTGCGATTGAAAAAAAGGACACCACCTACTACAATCAAATCAAAGGCAAATACCTGACGGCGTTTTTCACCGCCGGCGAATTGGATCGCGTGGAAGTGGCCGGTGCGACCGAATCGATTTATTACCCGATAGAAGACAAAGGCACGGAATTTATCGGGTGCAACCGGACGGAAAGTCCCTACATGACGATTTACATCAAAAATCGCAAACCGTTCAAAATCCTGTGGCGACCGGAATCGAAAGGAAAAATGTTGCCCATTCCCGACTTGACGCCCGAACTGAAATTTTTAAAAGACTTCGTCGATTACGATTACCTGCGTCCCAAAGACAAAGCCGATATTTTTACGAAAACCGTTATGAAGGCAGAAGATATTCCTGCACCAAAACGACAACGGACACACCGGAGATAAATTTAAACAAAACCTCATACAAATTCATTTTTTTATTTATCTTTGCGTTGCCTTTCGGAGGGTATTTTTGTTGTATTTTTTAATCTTTATTATTTTATGTCCGAATTCAAACTCTTCTATCACAAAGATGGGGCAATTAAGGTGAGTCGAAGCATAGAGTTTCTGAAACAAACCCCTCCGGGACAGTTTCTTTGGATTGATCTGAACGACGTCGATGAGGCGATAGAGTCGCAATTAGAAGATTTTTTGAAGATATACATTCAGGAAGAGGAAGAGATGATCGAAATCGAAACTTCTTCCCGCTACATTGAAACGCGCGATACGCTGGTGGTGAATACCAACTTTTTACTCGACACTTATGATAAAAACCCTGTGTCGTTTATTATGAAAAACAATATTTTGATTACGGTGCGGAGTGAAGAATTGGCTTCTTTTACCGAAACGGTGAAAAAAGTGTTTGCCAATCCCGAAAATTATCCGACCGGCTACCATGTTTTTTTGACTTTGCTGGATACGCGGATCGAATATGATGCGGACATGATTGAGGACATCACGCGCGAAATTACGCATTTGAGTAACAGCATTCAGGATGCGGACGAAGATGCGTTGATGCAAATCAAGAACTTGCAGGAAAAGACGATGATGTTTCGTGAAAATATTATCGACAAACAGCGAGCTGTTTCCAATATGTTGCGTACGAGCCTCGTGCCCAACGATTTGCACGCCAAACTGACCATTTTGATTAAGGACATCAATTCGTTGCTGGAGCATATCCGTTTCAGTTTCGACCGTCTGGATTATTTGCAGGATACGTTTCTCGGTTTGGTTAATATCGAACAGAACAAAATCATCAAGATTTTTACCATCGTGTCGGTCGCTTTCATGCCTCCCACCTTGATTGCAAGTATTTATGGCATGAATTTCCCGGGTATGCCGGAATTCAATTGGGGAGTTTGGGGCTATGTTTTCTCCTTGGCATTGATGGCGATCTCTGTTACCGTTATTCTGATTTATTTTAGAAAAAAGAAATATTTATAATACATTATAATCATGAAAAAAAATGTTTTTGTATTGGTTGCAATTAGCTTGTTAATAGCATCTTGCGGAAAAAAAGAAGTGGCGGAAACAGCGACCGAATCGGGTTTGCTTCCCTCCAAATTTGAATATGTGACGGAAAAAGGCGATACCAATCATTTGTATGTGATGAAAAATGCTGACGGAATGGAAGTTACGGTCATCAATATCGGCGCGCGCATTGTGTCGCTGATAGTTCCCGATAACGGCGGTACCATGCGAAATGTGGTGTTGGGATATGACAGCATTCAGCCTTATTTGCAGTTGAAAGATTATTACGGCGCGATTGTTGGCCGTTATGCCAATCGCATTGCCGACGGGACGTTTGTGTTAGACCGCGTTACACACCGTGTGCGCCAAAATGAAGGTAAAAATCTCTTGCATGGTGGCCCGAACGGTTTTAGTACGCGCTTTTTTACGATTGAACAACCCGACGAACAAACGTTGATTTGTTCCTATTTCTCGAAAGACGGCGAAGAAGGTTTTCCGGGTAATCTGAAATTGACGGTAACCTATACGCTTCGCGACGATAATGCGTTGGAAGTCAATTACAAAGCGACGACCGACCGCGCAACGGTGCTGAACGTATCCAATCATGCGTATTTTAATTTGTCGGGCAAAGATGCTACCGTAACCGCCGACCATTTGTTGTATATCAACGCAGCTCAATACACGCCGACCCGCGAAGATTTAATCCCGACCGGAAAAATTGAGAAAGTAAAAAATACTCCGCTGGATTACAGCAGTTTGGTTGCATTGAATACCGAGTATCCCTACGATTTGAATTATGTTTTAAATCACCCGGGCGAAATTGACACGGTAGCAGCGAAAGTCGTAAGCATGTCGACCGGCATTGAAATGGATATTTATACGACTGAGCCGGGCATGCAATTTTATCTCGAACGCAAAACGCGCCCTTCGTTGGTGTTAGAGCCGCAACATTTTCCGGATTCGCCTAATCACCCCAATTTTCCTTCGACGATTTTGCGGGTGGATTCGGTCTTCAACAGCCAGACGATTTATAAATTCGGCATATTGGAATAAAAAACATGGACGGCAACATTCGCACAATCGCCTCAATCATTCAGGCCTGTCCTGCCGAATGGCGGGAAGCGGAAATCCGTATCTTATTGACAGACAGCCGGTCACTTTCTGAGCCGGCTGTTACGTTGTTTTTTGCGTTAAGCACCGAACACGGCGACGGACACCGCTACATTTTGGACTTGTATGAAAAAGGCGTGCGGAATTTTGTCGTACAGCACGATTTTCCGGGAAGCGACCGCATTCCCGAAGCCAACTGTTTGTGGGTAAAAGACACCTTGCAAGCATTGCAGAACTTGGCGGCATTTCACCGGAAGCAGTTTCATATTCCAATTATCGGTATTACCGGAAGCAACGGAAAAACGATTGTGAAGGAATGGTTATATCAATTATTGCACGACACTTATTCGATTGTGCGTTCGCCAAGAAGTTACAATTCGCAGACCGGCGTACCCTTATCGGTGTGGCAGTTGAACGAGCAAACACAATTGGGGATTTTTGAAGCGGGCATTTCCTTGCCGAAAGAAATGGAACGCTTGGAAGCGATTATCCGGCCTACTATCGGGATTTTCACCACTATCGGCGAAGCCCACCAAGAGAATTTTTACTCGCAGGAAGAAAAATGCTTGGAGAAATTGGTTTTATTCGAAGGAGTGGAAAAAATTATTTACAACGAAGACCAAAGGTTAGTCAAGTATTGCATGGAGAAAAAAGGCTTTTTAAACAAAACATTTTCCTGGTCAAAAAGCAATCCGTCTGCCGATTTGTATATTGAAAGTATCGAGAAAAACATAGACAAAACAGTTATTGGGTACACGGTGAACGGTACGCGGTGCACGATAAAAATTCCATTCACGGATGAGGCTTCCATTGAAAACGCTATTCATTGTTTGGCATTAATTCTCTATCTCATAAATACTCCTCACTCTCAACTCTCAACTCTCCATTCTCAACTCTTTGAGCGTCTTGACCCCGTCGCGATGCGTCTGGACGTGAGCAAAGGCATTCAGGGCAATAT
Organism: Bacteroidia bacterium; assembly: GCA_025996895.1. Lineage (GTDB taxonomy): Bacteria > Bacteroidota > Bacteroidia > Bacteroidales > Azobacteroidaceae > Azobacteroides. The sequence continues at coordinate 28,243 of BNTW01000016.1, forward strand.
TTTGATTAACGACACCTACAATTCCGACATCAATTCGTTGTTGATTGCATTGGATTTTATGGCGCGCCGTTCGGCCGACAAGCAGTTGAAGCGGGTGCTTATTTTGTCGGACATTTTGCAGTCGGGGATGGTACCGGCATCATTTTACCGGAAAGTGGCGGAATTGGTACATCAAAAAGAAGTACAACATATTATAGGTATCGGGCCGAACTTACTGTCACATTCCAATTTGTTTTCGATGACCAAAGATTTTTTTCCGACGACGGAAAGTTTTCTGGATTCGGGCATTTGGCACAGTCTGAAAGATTCCATTATTCTAATCAAAGGCTCGCGGAAGTCGCGTTTCGAGCGAATTTCCGAGCAGTTGGAAGAAAAAGTACATCAAACGGTGCTGGAAGTGGATTTGGATGCGGTAATTCATAATCTCAAGTATTTCCGTTCCAAGTTGAAACCGGCAACGAAAGTGATTTGCATGGTGAAAGCCTTCGGTTATGGTGTCGGCTCGTATGAGTTGGCAAAAACCTTACAGGAGCGTGGTGCGGATTATTTGGCGGTGGCGGTGGCCGACGAGGGTGCAGAGTTGCGCCGCGAAGGCATTACGATGCCTATTATGGTGATGAATCCCGAAGAACACGCTTTTAACACGCTGTTTGAATACAATTTGGAACCGGAAATTTACAACATGAATTTGCTGGACGCGATGATACGCGAAACGCAGCGGCGCGGAATTTTGCGCTATCCGGTTCATATTAAATTAGATACCGGCATGGCGCGTCTGGGTTTCGACGCAAAAGACATTCCGTTATTGGCTGAAAAGCTAACTATGCAGACCGGCGTGGTGGTCAAATCGGTGTTCTCGCATTTGGCGGGAAGCGATTCACCGTTGTTGGACGATTTTACGGAGAAACAAATCGCACAATTCACACACGAAGCCGACAAATTGGAACAATGGGTCGGTTATCCGTTAATGAAACATTTGCTTAATTCGGCAGGTATCGAACGTTTTCCCAAAGCACAATTGGATATGGTGCGTTTGGGAATTGGCTTGTACGGCATTTCGGCAGTCAATGCAAATGTGTTGAAACCGGTGGCGACTTTAAAAACGCGGATTTTGCAAATTCGCGAAGTGAAACAGGGCGATACGGTCGGCTACGGTCGGAAAGGCGTTTTGACGCGCGACTCGCGCATTGCCTGCTTGCCAATCGGTTATGCCGACGGATTAGACCGCCGTTTGGGCAACGGAAACGGTAAAGTATTGATTGACGGAAAGTTGTGTCCTATTGTCGGAAATGTCTGCATGGATATTTGCATGGTCGATATTACGGATACCAAAGCGGAAGAAGGAAATGAGGCAATTATTTTCGGTGAAGAAATCACGATCAGTGAATTGGCCGAAAAATTGCAAACCATTCCTTATGAGATACTTACATCTATCTCGCCACGAGTAAAACGAATTTATTATAAAGAATAAAATATGTTACGGAAAGAATTACGTTCCCATCAGTGGAAAGCTTTTCGGAGAAATCCGATGTTTGAACGCAATCTCGGTGTGCGGATTTTTATGTACATCATGTTCACTTTTATGGCCTTGGAATTTTTGACATTCGGCTTTTTCCTCGATAAATTGTTGTTGAAAGCGGGGAATTATCAGTTGGCTATTGACACCTTCAATTCCATTCTTCCCTATCTTTTGACAATGGATTTTTTGGTGAAATTTTTCTTCAAAACCAATCAATCTATGCAGATTGCGCCTTATCTGACGTTACCGGTTAAACGGAACAAACTGTTTGACTTCCTGTTGCGCAAAGAATTCACAAGCTTTTGGAATTTCTACTTTCTGTTTTTGGTCGTTCCTTTTGCGTTTAAGACGATTATGCCTTATTTCGGTTTTCCGGCTACAGTGTTATACATTTTGTTTTTCTACCTGTTGTGTATTGCTAACAGTCTGTTGGTCAATATTGTTAATAACCTGATTAGCCGGAGTTTCTGGTATTATCTTCCGGGTGGAATTATTGTTACTTTGCCCTACTTCTTGCTTTTTGTATTAAAAATCGACTTGGGCGATTATTTTTTCCGATGGGGCGAATTATTTTTAAACTATCATCCGTTTGTGTATATCGGCTTTTTCGTGGTGTTTGCTGCCTTGTGGCTTATCAACCGCCGGCAAATGCGGGAACGATTATATTTTGAATTACAAGGCGATAAAGTGGATAAGATTTCTTCATTTTCCAGTCTTTCGTTTCTCGATCGCTTCGGTGTGATTGGCGATTTTATCAATTTGGAACTAAAAATGATTTTGCGCTCTCCCCGCTTGAAACAACAAGTGCTGGTCGCCGGCGGCTTGGCTATCTGCTTGTTTTTCTATATGATTTATGCACCGAATAATAATCTTATCCGAAGCGGGCATTTTGTTTTCTATTTTTACGGAATATTTGCTATCGGACTGATGGGTATTATCATGGGACAATATCTTTTCACCTCCGAATCTTCGTTTTTCGACGGATTATCTGCCCGCAAAGCGTCTATCTTCGACTTGTTGAAAAGCAAATATATCTTTTATTCGTCTTATTCGTTGTTGGTAACACTTTTATTGCTCGTTCCCGCTTTTCAAGGAAAAATCAGCGGTTTCCTGTTAATTTCCCTGTTTTTTTATACTATCGGGCCGATTTATTTCCTGATTTTTCAAAATGCGGTGTATAATAAAACCTATTTAGACTTGTTTGACAAAGGCATGATGAATTGGAAGGGACAATCGGGCAGTATGGTGATGGTAACGATGATTACCATGTTTGTGCCGGTCATTTTGATGTTGATAATCAATGCTATTTGTGGAGAAACAATCACTTGCTGGTTTATGTTGATTGTCGGATTGATCTTTACACTCACCTCGCAATATTGGCTGAAAGGAATTTACAAGCGTTTTTTGAAACGCAGATATAAAAATATGGAAGGCTTTCGGGCGAGTTGAGAGGTGTGTCACCGCAATCTCCTGAAAAAAATATAAATAAAATAATCATGGAAATACAAGTTAAAAATTTGGTAAAACGTTTCGGGGACAAAACCGTGTTGGATATTCCCGAATTGGAGATAAAAAAAGGAACGTTGCTCGGTTTGGTCGGTAATAATGGTGCGGGCAAAACAACGCTTTTCCGATTGATTTTGGATTTGCTGAAAGCAGAAGAAGGTTTTATTTTGAGCAATGGGGTCGATGTCAGCAAGTCGGAAGATTGGAAAATCTACACCGGCGCGTTTATTGACAATCGCTTTTTAATCGAGTTTCTGACACCCGAAGAATATTTTTATTTCGTGGGCGAAACGTATGGATTGAATAAGAACGTTGTTGATGAACGCCTGCAAACGTTCGGACGCTTTATGAACGAGGAAATTTTGGGACAGAAAAAATACATCCGCAATTTTTCGGCCGGCAACAAACAGAAAATCGGAATTATCGCCGCCATGATGATACAACCCGAAGTCTTGATTTTGGATGAGCCGTTTAATTTCCTCGACCCTTCTTCGCAAATCGAAATCCGCAATATGATTTTAAAGCTGAATAAGGAAAATCAAACAACGGTACTGATTTCCAGCCATAATTTGAATTATACGACGGAAATTTCCGACCGTGTGGTACTGCTGGAAAAAGGCGTTGTCCTGAAAGACCGGGAAAATTCGCTCGAAGCGATTGCGGAATTGAACGATTATTTTGTTCAAAAAGCCGGTTATGAAACGGCCGAGTAAAATAGGACTCTTTTTTTGCCTGCTGGGATGTGTGGGGGTAACATCGGCACAATCCGATTCCATTCAGGTTGCGCCCAACGAATTGCTGGTGAAGGCGGCTTTGTCTTTGTTGGACACACCCTATCAGGCGAATACATTGGAAGTGAATGACGAGGAACAGTTGGTGGTCAATCTGCAGGCGGTCGATTGCATGACGTTTGTGGAATATTGCCTGGCGTTGAGCCGTGCAGCACAATATGCTACTTCCGGCGAAGATTATTTTATTCGCGAATTGCGATACATTCGTTATCGAGGCGGAATCATCGACAACTACACCTCCCGCCTGCATTATACGATTGATTGGATTACCGACAATATAAATAAAGGAGTGATTGAAGATTTGACACATGCGCTGGGTGGTAAAAAATATCAACAGCCGGTCAGTTTTATGTCTTCGCACCCCGAATTGTATCCTGCTTTGCGGAAAAATCCGCAAGACGTGGAAGCCATGAAGCAAATCGAGCAGGCAATAAACACCCGGCATACTTATTATTATATACCCACTCATGAAATTCGGGAAAAACAATCCCTAATCAAAAGCGGGGATATTATTTGTTTTACGACCAACCATGCCGGATTGGATATTTCTCACGTTGGTATTGCCTATTGGAATAAAGGACAATTAACGTTCATTCATGCCTCGTCCGTGCAGAAAAAAGTCATTATCAATCCCGAAGCGTTGGCAGACTATTGCGTGAAAATCAAAAACAACACCGGAATTATGGTGTTGCGTGTGTTAGTCGTCAATCACGAAAACGGAGTGTCCGAGTGATTTTGATTTCGGGCGATACGCTATTGGCCACCGGACAGCCTTTAATCGCGCCTTCAATGATTTTGCGTTCTTTGTCACTATAATTATTGTGCGGAAAAGTGAAATCGACAATCAGTTCGACAATCCGGCGAGGATTTTCGCCCATTACCTTGCTTGTTTCTACCGTCGTTCCGTCGATATTAAAGCCGTGCGTTTGCGTGGCAATTCCGATAATTGTCAATGCACAGCTGGCGTAAGAAGCTGCAAATAAGTCGGTTGGAGAAAAAGCCTGTCCTCTTCCATGATTATCTGCCGGCGCATCAGTGATGATTTTTGCACCCGATTGCAGATGTTCGGCTTCTGTGCGGAGACTACCCAGATAAATTGTTTTTACTGTTGCCATATTAATATAAAATATAAAAAATGAATATTCAGGTACAAAAGTAGAAAAAAAACAAGAAATTTGGGGGTAAATGTAAAAAAACATCGGTTTTTATTTGTAGTTATCGTAAAAATAGCTAATTTTGGCGCGGATTTTGATGTGAAAGGGAGAAAAAAAGAAGTTTAATCAGTAATAATAAAAACATCTTTAATACAAAAAAAATGAAAAATTTATTCTTAACAGCAGTTTTTCTGCTATCGACGTTATGCGTAAGCGCACAAAAAGAGTTATCGGTTGAAAGTCAATATCCCGGTAACGAAAGTGCAGCAAAAGTATTTTTGAATGCTTCTGCCAAACAATCGGCTGAAAGATCAGCCCTTCGTACTACTTGGTTAGCTAATCGTCCGCAAGACAATTGGTTTATTTCTGTGAAAGCCGGTATCGGTGGTATTTTTAACACAACGGATGGTGTTTCCGATCTTCCTTCGTTCAAAAAACCGTGGGATTGGTTTGATTCAGACAAAAGAGAAGGTGATCTTTTCTGGCGTCCGGCTGCAGCTATCAACGTAGGTAAATGGTTCTCTCCGGTTTGGGGTCTCCGTTTGGATGCCGATTTGGGAGATGTAACAAGTTTCAACCAAAATAAAGCTATCGTCAATAATCGTTATTGGGCACTGACAGGTAACTTTTTGATCAATGTGAAAGAGTTATTTTTAGGTTACAATCCTAACAGTTTTTTCAATCCGGTACTTTATTTAGGTATGGGTGCAATTCATAGCAACAAGCCTGACCAATCTAAAAATTACAGCGATTGGAACCCTTTCAATAAAGATGGTAAATTTGACATAACGGAAAAATTAGGTTTGCAATTGAATTTCCGTTTGAGCAGATCAGTTGATTTCTTCTTGGATGGCAGCGCATGGCTCGTTCCTGCTGATTTCATTCCTACTCCTGGTCTCTTAGTTGCAAGTTCGAATGCTATTTTTAATGGTGAAGTAGGTTTTACTTACAAATTCAATTTCCGCAACTTCATCAAAGCTCCTTTGTATGATCCGGCAGAAATCGATGCTTTATTGCGTGAAATCAATGAATTGCGCAACCGTCCGGCAACTGTATGTCCTCCGGCTCCCGTATGTCCTCCGGTTCCTGTATGCCCTCCGACAACTGAAACAAAAGCAGAAGTTACCACTGAATTAGCTCCGGTATTCTTTGCTATCAATAGTGCAGTCGTTCGCGACAGTGAATTATTGAAAGTGACGAAAGCGGCTGAATATTTGGCAAGCAATCCAGGTTCAAAAATAATCTTGAAAAGCTATTCCGACAAGAAAACCGGAACTCCGGCTTACAACTTGGCATTGTCTAAAAAACGTGGAAACGCAGTAGCTGATGTGTTGGTTAAAAAATTCGGTATTGACAAAAAACGTATCACGTTGGATGCTCGTGGCGACAAAGAACAACCTTTTCCTAATAACGATCAAAATCGTGTAACCATCTTTGTAAAATAAAAACGACAAAGTAATATAAATGTAAAAAGTTCGCATTTGTTCATTCAAGTGTGAACTTTTTTTATTACCTTTGTCCATTCATAACAAAAGTAAGACACAAAAAATGAATATAGCAATCGTCGGTACAGGTTATGTTGGTTTGGTGACAGGCGCATGTTTTTCCGAAATGGGCATTGATGTAACTTGTGTTGATATTGATGAAACCAAAATAGAGCGTTTAAAGCAGGGAATCATTCCTATTTATGAGCCGGGATTGGAAGAATTGGTGAAAAAGAATTTCCAAGCCGGGCGATTGCATTTTACTACAGATTTAGCTACTTGTTTAAATGAAGTGGAGGTTATTTTTAGTGCAGTCGGCACACCTCCGGGTGAAGACGGAAGTGCCGATTTACGTTATGTGTTGGAAGTAGCACGCACTATCGGCCAAAATATGGAAAAATATGTTTTGGTTGTAACGAAAAGTACCGTGCCGGTGGGGACTGCTCAAACAGTAAAAGCCGCCATTCAGGAAGAATTGGCCAAAAGAGGGTTGAAAATTGCGTTCGATGTAGCTTCCAATCCTGAATTTCTAAAAGAAGGAACAGCTATCAAAGATTTTATGGGCCCCGACCGCGTAGTGGTAGGAATTGAAAGCGATAAAGCTAAAGAGCTGATGGATAGACTGTATAAGCCTTTCACTCTGAACAATTACCGAATGATTTATACCGATATTCCTTCGGCCGAAATGATTAAATATGCAGCCAATGCCATGCTGGCTACACGGATTTCGTTTATGAATGACATTGCCAATCTTTGCGAATTGGTTGGTGCAGACGTAAATATGGTGCGTAACGGAATCGGTTCGGATTTACGGATAGGTAAAAAATTCCTTTATCCGGGTTGTGGTTATGGTGGCAGTTGTTTTCCGAAAGATGTGAAAGCATTGATTAAGACCGCTGAAGAAAACGGGTATGAAATGCAAGTGTTAAAGTCTGTTGAAAAAGTCAATGAATATCAAAAAGGCATACTATTTGATAAGTTGTTTAAACAGTACGCTGGCAACTTGAAAGGGAAAACGGTTGCATTGTGGGGATTGGCATTTAAGCCGAACACCGACGATATGCGTGAAGCTCCTTCGATTGTTTTGGTCGAAAAATTATTAAAGACAGGAGTAAAAGTTAAAGTGTATGATCCGATTGCGATGAACGAAGCCAAGCGATATTTTGGTGATAATGTGGAATATGCCAAAGATATTTACGATGCTGTCGTGGATACGGATGCGGTTTTCCTGCTTACGGAATGGAACGAATTTCGATTGCCTTCGTGGTCGGCCATTCGTAAATTAATGAAAGAGCCGGTCATTATTGACGGTCGAAATATATATAATGCGAACGAACTTGCGGAAGCAGGATTTAAATATTTTTGTATCGGTAGTAAATAAATAATTACAATATGAAGAAAATCATTTTTGCTTTTTTTGCTTTATTCCTATTTGCCAATATAACGTTGGCACAAATGTCTGACCAACAAGTAATCAATTATGTAAAACAAGCACATTCCATAGGCACATCAGAAGAACAAATAGCTCTTAATCTGATGAAAAGAGGTGTTTCGCGAGCGCAGTTGGAACGAATAAAAAAAAGTGTCGAAACTGAACAATTAAATAACGACCTCGGCAGCGATGAAAGTGCTGCAGCCTTGAGGAAAGAACGGCGAAGAGGAAATCCGGACGGAGAAATCACTTCGGGAGATTTGGACATTATCAGCAGTGAGATTACGTCAGGCGCTTATGGGCGAGGTATTTTTAATGCAAAAAATTTAACATTTAGTCCCAATACGAATATCCCCACGCCGGTAGATTACCGTTTGGGGCCGGGCGATGAGGTGGTGATTGATATTTGGGGAACTTCCCAAAATTCCGTCCGGCAGACAATTTCTGCCGAAGGACGCATTACGGTCGACCGGTTAGGACCTATTTACTTGAACGGAATGACCGTAAAAGAGGCGAATGATTATGTACAGCGTAAATTTATGGAAGTTTATGCCGGATTGGGAGAAGGCTCAGCACAAATTCAACTGACGCTGGGACAAATACGCACCATTCAAATCAATGTAATGGGCGAAGTCGTCGTTCCCGGAACGTATTCTATTTCTTCCCTTTCGTCTGTTTTTCATGCCTTGTATCGTGCCGGCGGTGTCAATACTATCGGTTCGTTGCGGGCGGTCGGATTGTTCCGGAACAATAAATTATTGCGGACATTGGACATTTATGAATATCTTTTGAATGGGAAGTTGAATGAGGATATCCGCATGACGGACGGAGATGTGATTATTGTTCCGCCGTATCTTTCGCTGGTTACCATATCCGGCAATGTGAAGCGTCCGATGTTGTATGAATTGAAAAAAAATGAAACGGTGACCGATTTGTTGGATTATGCCGGCGGATTTCAGGGCGATGCTTATACCAGTAAGGTGCGAGTAACGCGGAATACGAATGGAGAAAATCAGATATTTACCGTTTTGGAAAATGATTTCGGAAGTTTCAAACTCAAAGACAAAGACGTGGTTACGATCAGTTCCGGTTTGGATTTGTTTGAAAATCGTGCGGAAATTCTGGGTGCAATCTATCGTCCGGGCTATTACGAAATCGGACAGGGCATCATGACCGTCAAGGATTTGGTTTTGGCGGCCGACAGTATTCGTGGCGATGCTTTTCTGAATCGGGCTATTTTGACCCGCGAAAAAGACGATTTCACAACCGAAGTCTTGTCGGTCGATTTGGGCAGTATTTTGTTTAGTGGCGGACAAGATATTCCGTTACGCAAAAATGATGTTTTGTATATTCCTTCCGTTAATGATTTGAAGGAATACGGCGATTTTATTATTTACGGTGCAATCGCCCGTCCGGGAAACTATAAATATTCGGAAAACACCACGTTGGAAGACTTGATTGTGCAAGCCGGCGGTTTATTGGAATCAGCTTCTACGGTGCGTGTGGATATAGCCCGCAGGATTATTGACCCGAAAAGTATGACGGTCAATCGTACATTAGCAGAAACTATTGCGCTGAGTATCAAGGACGGTTTTATTGTAGAGGGCGATCCGGGATTTGTGTTGGAGCCTTACGATCAGATCTATGTAAGACGCAGTCCTGCCTACCATGTACAACAAAATGTCCATGTAGAAGGCGAAATTTTGTTTCCCGGAACATACGCGTTGAATAAAAAGACCGAACGAGTTTCGGATATCATAAAGCGATCGGGAGATCTTACTCCGGATGCTTATGTTCAAGGAGCGAGATTAATACGTCACCGTTCGGAAGAAGAAGCCTTTAGAACGCAAATGGCATTAAAAATGGCTAAGCAGGGTGGAAATGACTCTATTGCGATAAATACATTAGATTTTAGAAGAAACTATAGTGTAGGAATAGAATTGGATAAAGCGATTAAAAATCCGGGTTCTGATTATGATTTGGTATTAAGAGAAGGCGACCGGCTGATTATTCCGGAATATGAAAATACAGTCAAAGTGGATGGTGCGGTGATGTATCCGAATACGGTTGCTTATAAAGCGGGCGAAAAACTTGCTTACTATATCAATCAAGCGGGAGGATATAGCGATAAAGCCAAAAAAAGTAGATCGTTTGTTGTGTATATGAACGGAACGGTGAGTAAAGTGAGTCGCCGTGATAAGAAAGCCATTCAACCGGGTTGCGAGATTATTATTCCAACGAGAGACGACAGTAATAAAATTACGTGGGCGGAAATAGCCGGTATTTCCAGCGGAGTGGTATCTATGACCACCATGGTTGCTTTATTGATAAATTCGTTGAAGTAAAAGTGCATAAAGAAACTCAACTGTTGTCATAATTAAAAAATATGATATTCAACCAATTAACAAATAGTATCCGACATACAAGCGAAACGTTACGCTCGTATGCAGGAAAAGCGATTAATCAATATCTTACCGTAAGAAATTGGTTAGTGGGTTTTTATATTGTTGAGTTTGAGCAACATGGCGAAGATAGAGCAAAATATGGTGAAAAATTGTTACGATTGCTGGCAAAAGAATTGAAAGATAATAGCCTGTCTTACAGAAATTTGCAACTTTACAGACAATTTTATCAAACCTATCCGCAATTAGGACATATTTTACCTGCTTTTGTTCGGAAAAACAATCTTTTAGATATTTGGCAATCAGTGATTGCCATTTTGGACGAACAACCAAAAGGAATTGTGCAATCACCGATTGCACAATTACAAAATGCTGAAAATCAATCTGTTGGAATTGGACAATCACTGATTGTCCAATTCAATGAGGAATTTTTGGTAGAACCACAACGGCTTTTGTCCGAACTTTCCTACACGCATTTGGTGCAACTTTTTCCGATAAAAGACCCATTGAAACGTGCATTTTACGAAATAGAATGTATCAATGGCTGTTGGAGTGTGCGCGAACTGCAACGACAAATCGAAACCTTGTATTATGAGCGTTGCGGAATGAGTCTTTCGCCCGAAAAATTGATAGAAAGAATTAAAAATAATGCAGAACAGACAGATATTCAAGATATTATTAAGTCGCCATTTACTTTTGAATTTTTGGGTTTGAAAGCAAAAGATGTTGTTGAAGAATCAGATATTGAAACGGCTTTGATTACTCAAATACAAGATTTTCTGCTTGAATTGGGCTATGGCTTTTGTTTTGAGGCACGGCAAAAACGGATTCTGATTGATGGTGAGTATTTTTTCTGCGATTTGGTTTTTTACCACCGTGTGCTGAAATGTCATGTGCTGATAGACTTGAAAAATAAAAAGTTTAAACACGAAAATATTTCACAGTTAAATACTTATGTTTCATATTACAAAGACAATATGCGGCGTACCGGTGACAATGAACCCATTGGAATTTTACTTTGTACCGACAAATCGGATGAATTGGTAAAATATGCCATCGCCGGAATGGATAACCATTTGTTTGTTTCGCAATATTTGATAGAACTTCCTAAAAACGAAGAATGGGAACAATTTATAAAACAGTTAAAAAAATAATAAATAAGTATTTATGAATGATTTAAATAAAGATATTCCATCAACAGAGCAAGAAATCGATCTGATAGAATTGGCGAAAACAGTATGGGAGAAACGGAAATTTGTTGTAAAAATTTGTATTATAGGTGCAATTATAGGTCTTGTATTGGCTTTCAGTTTACCAAAAGAATATAAGACGGAAGTGATATTGCTACCAGATACAGGTAGTATCGGAGCGGCTGGTAATCTCAGTGCACTGGCCTCAATGGCAGGGATAAATTTACAACAAAATAAACAAGAAATTCCGCCTGAATTATATCCGGACATAGTCATATCAACGCCTTTTCTTGTGGGACTATTTGATATTCAAGTAAAAGATATGGAGGAAAATATTGATACTACTTTGTATGAGTATATAAATAATCATCAAAGTAAAGCGTGGTGGTCTTATATCTTAGGATTACCAAAAACGATTATCGAACTTTTTTCAGAAGAAGAAGAAGAAGTTATATCAAGTGGAAATAAAAGTAGAATCATTCGTTTATCTGATGACCAGGAGAGTGTTTTAAAAAATTTGGAAAATAGAATAGATACTTATATAGATAATAAAACAGGCGAGATCAGTCTTTCGGTTAAAATGCAGAATGCTAATATTTCTGCTTATATTGCAGATACAATAACTTCTTATCTGCAAGAATATATTATACGTTTTCGAACACAGAAAGCGCGAGAAGATTTAGCATTCACAGAAGAGCTGTATAAAGAAGCCCAATCTCAATATTATAAAACTCAGCAAGATTATGCTACTTTTGTTGATGGAAATATAAGCATCGTTTCGCTTCGTTACAAAACGATGCAGGATAGATTACAAAACGAAATGATGTTATCCTATAATATTTATAATCAAATGGCTCAGCAATTGCAATTGGCCAAAGTGAAAGTTCAAGATATAACACCTGTGTTAAAAATCATTCAGCCGGCTGTAGTTCCGTTAAAAAGAAGCAGTCCGAAAAGGATGCTTATTTTAATAGGAATGATGTTTTTGTCTTTTTCCGGAGCTTGTGCCTGGGTTTTTATGAAAGATTATAAATCAATCATTTGATTAAACAAAAAGCAGTTTATAATATTGAGATTGGGCTTCTTTATACAGCTCTTCTGTGAATGCTAAATCTTCTCGCGCTTTCTGTGTTCGAAAACGTATAATATAT